>JBIKVM010000020.1:0-24536 GCA_044356825.1 Limisphaerales bacterium | reverse complement strand
TGAACTGAAGCAGGAACATGAAGAGGTTGATGAAGTCGAGATAGAGCCGCAGCGCCCCCATCGTGGCCGACTTGTCGAGCCACTCCTGATCGCCGTGGGCGGCATGGGCGACATACTCGGACTTGATCGCCTGCGTGTCGTAGGCGGTCAGCCCCGCGAAGATCAGCACCCCGATCGCCGAGATCGCGAACATCACCGCGGGCGAGCCGAGGAAGATGTTGACGATCGAGGCGACGAAGAGGCCGATCAGACCCATCATCAGGAACGTCCCCATCCCCGAGAGGTCGCGCTTCGTGGTGTAGCCATAGAGCGACAGGCCCGCGAAGGCCGCCGCGGTGGCAACGAAGGTCTGCACGATCGAGAAGCTGGTGAAGGTCAGGAAGATCCAGCTGATCGACAGGCCCATGAGCGCGCCGAAGGTGTAGAAATAGAGCTGTCCCGCCGCAGCGGAGAGGCGGTTCGCGACCGCCCCGAAGCCGAACACCATGATGAGCGGGGCGAACATGATCACCCAGCGCAGCGGCGAGGTATAGAGCGCGACCCCGAGCCCGGTGAGGTAGACCCCGTTGCCAAGTTGGCCCGCGGCGAGCGACGGGTCCTCGGTCGTCGCAAGACCCGAGATCGACCAGGCCGCAAGCGCGGTGATGATCATCCCCACGGACATGAGCCCGTAGACCTTGTTCATGTGGGCGCGAAGCCCTTCGTCGATCCACGTCGCACGCGCGCCCGTCGCGGTCGTGCGGATCGTTTCAAACTGTGCCATCTGCTAGCCTCCGTCAGTCATGGCGAAAGCAGCCCCGATTTCCGAGCCGGGACCTCGGAGCGAATATCGGAACTCGTCCCACGGTTTTCAAGCTCTTCCGATCCCGGACGCGGATGTTTCGCCACGATGTCGCAGCGCGGTCACGGTTCGATCACGATCTTGCCCGCGCTCGCGCGTCCGCGCAGCATCCCGAGCGCCTCCTCGGCGCGCGCAAGCGGCAGCCTCTCGCCAACGACCGGCCGGATCCGCCCCGCCGCGTGCCAGTCGAGCAACTCGGCCATGCCGGCCCGCGCGACATCGGGGGCAAAGGCGAAATAGCCCCCCCAATAGACGCCAAGCACGCTCAGGTTCTTGACGAGAAGGTGATTGGCCGCGATCTGCGGCACCTCGCCGCCGGCAAAGCCGATCGGGATCAGCCGCCCCTCGGGCCGCGCGGCGCGCAGCGCGGCCGTGAACATCTCGCCGCCCACCGTGTCATAGGCGACATCGATGCCGCCAAGGGCGCGCAACTCGGCGCGCAGGTCGGGCGTCTCGGCGTCGATCAGCACCTCGGCCCCGGCGTCGCGCGCGACCGCAAGCTTGGCCGCACCGCGCGCCACGGCGATGACGCGCGCGCCCACCGCCGCCCCGATCTCGACCGCGGCAAGGCCCGTGGCGCCGGCGGCCCCCGTCACGAGCAGCGTCTCGCCCGGCCGCAGGCGCGCGCGGCGCATCAGCGCCATGTGCCCCGTGCCGTAGGCGATCTGGAATGCCGCCGCGGTCGGATGGTCCATAGTGTCGGGGATGGGCAGGCAGCGGTCGGCCCTGAAGACGCCACGTTCGGCAAGCCCACCCGAGGCCGCGAAGACCGCCACGCGCGCGCCGGGCAGCGGCGCCGAGACGCCCGGGCCCACGGCCTCGACCTCGCCCGCGACCTCCATCCCGAGGACGAAGGGCGGCTCGGGCCGTTCCTGATACCGCCCCGCCCGCATCAGCGTGTCGGCGAAATTGAGGCCGCAGGCCCGGATGCGCAGCCGCACCTCGCCCGGCCCGGGGTCGGGGACGGGCACCTCGGTCAGACCCGAATCCCCCGCGAAGTCGCGCACCACATAGGCCAGCATCCGATCCCCCATCCGAACCCGCGGTTCAGAAAATAGCCCGACCCGCGCCGCACAGCCATAGCGGATGAACCGGCCGGACTTCTCGCCCGAGGCGGCCGCTATTCTGCCCGAAAGTTGTGCGAGGACGCTCTCGCGCCCCCTTGCGCGGTGTCGCGGGCAGAAAGCTCAACTTATAGACAATTTGACGTGGATTGAAATCAACCTCTGGTATAGCCAGAGGACAGTGACGGAGACCAGAATGAAACACCCGATTGACGTGAACGTGGGCCGACGGATCCGCCAGCGGCGCTGGATGCTCGGCATGACCCAGCAGCATCTGGCGCAGAGCGTCGGGATCAAGTTCCAGCAGATCCAGAAATACGAAAGCGGCATGAACCGCGTCAGCGCCTCGCGACTCTACGAGATCGCACTCGCCCTCGATGTTCCGATCGGCTTCTTCTTCGAGGGGGCGGGCGGGACCGGGGATCCCGAGGACGAAGACGAGCTGATGGCCAATCGCGAGGCGCTCGAACTCGTCCGGGCCTTCTATGCGATCCCGGAGGAACAGCGGCGCAGGCTGCTCGATCTGGCGCGGGTGCTCGGCAGCGCGGCCTGAAGCCTCAGACGTAGCTGCGCACGAGCGCGCCCGACAGGAGCGCCCAGCCGTCGGCGACGACGAAGAAGGCAAGCTTGAAGGGCAGCGCGACCACGGCGGGCGGCACCATCATCATGCCCATCGACATGAGGATGGCCGCCACGACAAGGTCGATCACGAGGAAGGGCAGGAAGATCAGGAAGCCGATCTCGAAAGCCCGCGCGATCTCGCTAAGCAGAAAGGCTGGCACCAGCACCGAGAGGGGCGCCTCGGCGAGGCTCGCGGGCACGGGCGTCTCCGGACGCAAGGCGAGAAGCGCCGCGAAGGTGTCGGGATCAAGCCGCGCGGCCATGAAGGCGCGAAACGGCCGGATCGTCTCGGCCAGCGCGGGTTCGAGCGCAAGCTCGCCCGCGCTGAGCGGCCCGAGGCCAGCCTCCCACGCCTCGGTCAGGACCGGATCCATGACGAACCACGTCAGGAACAACGCGAGCGAGACGATCATCATGTTGGGCGGTGCGGATTGTAGCCCCAGCGCCTGACGTAGGATCGACAGCACCGTGACAATGAAGGGAAAGCACGTCACCATCACCGCAAGGCCGGGCACGAGGCTCAGCAGCGTGACGAGGACCAGAAGCTGCACGGCCCGCGCGGTGAAGGATCCGCCGTCGCCGATCGTGAGGGTGATCTCCTGCGCCGCAGCAGGCAGCGCGAGAGCGAGCGCGAGCGCTGCAGGTATGGCCACGCACCAAAGCCGCCCTCCCCTCATCCCAAGGGCCGGCGCAGGCTGATCACCTCGGTGAGTCGGACCGCGAGGCCACCGTCGCGGTCGCCCTCGATCTCTTGCAACTCTCCCCGGCCGATCAGCCGGTCGCCGACATAGAGCTCGACCGGATCCTCGACCCGGCGGTCGAGCGGCAGGACCGCGTCCTTGCGCAGCCGCAGCAGGTCGCGGACCAGCGGGCGCGCCTTGCCCACCGAGATCGTGATCTCGACCGGGACCTGGCCGAAGGGGCTCTCGAAATCGAAGGGTGTGTCGTCATCCATACTTTCGTTCCTTGCGGGGGAGTTCGAAGAAGTCGCGAATGAGGGCGGCGATCGCTGCTACCGCCCCGTCCATGTCGATGCGCGTCTCGACCTCGCCAAGGCGCAGCGTCGCCTGGCCCGGGCCGAGGGCGTCGGTTTCGTGGATGGCGATCGGCAGGCCCGAGGGCAGGCTCGCGAAGGCTTCGACATCGGCGCGCGAATCGGGGTGGATCACGAGCATGACGGGCACCTCGGTGGCCTGCTCGGCCAGCGGCAGGAGGACAGCGTTGATCTGCGCGGGCAAGGCGATGCGGGCGACCTCGGGCAGCAGGCTCGCCGCGATGTCGGTCAGGAGCGGCTCGATCGCGCGCAGGATCTGGCCGCGCGCCTCGTGATAGGTGAACGACATCGCCTGCAGGTTGCGCGCGACCTCGGCGCGCAGTTCGGCCTGACCGGCCGCGTGCGCCGAACTCGCGTCCTCCCACCCGGCCTTGTAGCCCGCCTCGTAGGCGTGCTGGCGCGTCTCCTCCATGTCGTCGGCATTGACGACGAGGACACCCTCGCCCCCCTCCTCGGCGAGGTCGAAGACCTCGAGGCGCACGCGCTTGCCCATCAGCCCTGCTCCTCGGCTTCGTCCATCCAAGCGCGCAGGATCACGAGCGCCTCGTCGCGCCGCTCGGAGATGAGCGTGCGCAGCCGCGCGACGGGATCGGGCTCATCGGGTTCGGCGGGCGCAGTCGGCGCGGGGGCGGGCCCGCGCACCGCGGGCGGGGCCGCCTCGACCCCGCGCGCGAGCGCAGGCAGATCGAGCCCGTCGTCGATTTCACCCGTAAGAGCGGCAGGCAGCACAGCCTCGCTGGCGCGCCCGGCCGGCAAGGCGAGGGCCGGGGCGGCGCGGCCGAGCATGGGGGGCGGATCGCGCCGACGCGCCGTGAGGATGGGCCGGACGACGAACAGCCCGAGGATGAGGGCAACAAGCGCGATGATCGCCATCTGGATCAGCGCCATCGTATCAAGGCCCGCCGCAATCGAACGTTCCACGAGTGTGCCCTCGGCGGGCGGCCGGTCGAACTCCATCGACTTGATCGTGACGATGTCGCCGCGCGCCTCGTCGTAGCCGACCGCCGAGGTGACGAGATCCCGCAGATCGGTCAACTCGGCGTCGGAGCGGGGCGACCAGGTGCCATCCTCGGCGCGGATCCCGTCCACGAGGACGGCGACGCTCAGCCGCCGGACGGCGCCCGGCGTGCGCTCGATCTCGCGCGTGGTCTCGGAAATCTCGTAGTTCACCCGCTCGCGCGTCTGCGAGGAATTCGACTGGCTCTGAACGCCATCGCCCGCGTCGCCCTCGGGCAGGTTCGATGCGACCGTGACACCCGCCCCTTCGCCGGTCGAACTCGAACTGCGGCTCTCGGTCTCGGTCGAGACGGGAACGCGCCCCTCGGGGTCGAAGCGCCGCTCAAGGAGCGATTCGCGCTCGGTCACCAGATCGACGCTAACCTCGACCAGCGCCCGACCGGCGCCAACGCGCGCGGCCAGCAGACGCTCGAGGTTCTGGCGCATCTCTGTCGCGCGGTCGGCGGCCTGACGTGAGGGCGTGCCGTCATCGTCACCAAGCAGGAGCAGGCCGCCGGCCGCATCGATGATCGCGACATCCTCTGGTGCGAGGCCCGCGACGGCGGCGGCGACAAGATACTTGAGCGCGCGGATCTGCTCGGGCGGCAGGCTGCCCTGCGCGGTCGTGACGGTGACCGAGGCGGTCGCTGTGCGTTCGCGCGCAAAGGGCTGCGCCTGCGGCTGGGCGATGTGCACCCGCGCGGCGCGGATGTTGGGGCTCGAGACGATGGTGCGCGCAAGCTCGCCCTCCTTGGCGCGCAGATACGCGGCATCGAACATCTGCGTCGTGGTGCCAAAGCCCGAGAGCGAGTCGAGCAGCTCGTATCCCGCCGTTCCCGTCGCGGGCAGCCCCTCTCCCGCGAGAGACATGCGCAGCGTGTCGCGATCGGCAAGCGGCACATAGATCGAATCGCCCCGCACCTCGAACCGGATCCCGCGCTGGTCGAGAGCGCGCACCACCTCGCCTGCTGCGGATGGATCGAGACCGGCATAGAGCAGCGCCATCGAGGGCGCGCCTGCCATGCGCGCGACGCCCAGAACGGCGAGGAACATGCCAAGCGTCGCAACCAGGACGATGATCCGCCGGCGGGCATCGAGCCCGTTCCAGAGGGCGAGAAGTGACTGCAAGGCGGCCTCCGACAACTCCCGGCGTGAACCAGGCGATGGCGGATGCTTGGTCGGTCAGCCTTAAGATTCGGTTAGTCGCCTCGGGTCTATAGCGGTCTCGACCGATCAGCGCGGAGGCAGCCATGGCGACGGCCGACGAGACAACCGCAGAAGCGCCCCCGGTGCGGCGCAGCCGACTGCCGCTGATTCTCGGCGCGCTTGCGGCGCTCGTGCTCGGCGGGGCGGGGTTCTTCGCCACGTGGTCGGGCATGATCGGCGGTGGCCACGAGGCCGAGACTGCGCCGGAGGCCGAGAAGGCAGGCAATTCTGTCCTGCCCGATGTTGCCTTCGTTGCGGTCGCGCCCCTGACGGTCAGCCTCGCGCCGGGTGGACGCAACCGGCACCTGCGCTTTGCCGCAGAACTCGAGGTGCCCAAGGCCCATGCCGCCGAGGTGCAACTGCTCCTGCCGCGGGTTGTCGATGTGCTGAACGCCTACCTGCGCGCGGTCGAGGCGGCGGACCTCGAGGATCCGGCCGCGCTTGTGCGCATCCGCGCGCAGATGCTGCGGCGCATCCAGATGGTGACGGGCGAGGGGCGCGTCAACGATCTGCTGGTGACCGAATTCGTGCTGAACTGACGGAGGGGGCATGGAACTCATCGCCGATGTGCTGCTTGCGGCCGGGGCCTTCGGGGCGGGGCTCTATTGCTTCGTCCTCTCGCGCAGGCTGCGGGGGTTCGCGACGCTTGAGACCGGGATGGGCGGGGCGATCGCCGTCCTCTCGGCGCAGGTCGAGGCGTTGCACAAGGCCCTGGCCGAGGCGCAATCGGCCGCGCAAGGCTCGGTCGAGCGGCTCGGGGCGATCAGCGCACGAGCCGAGGCCGGCGCGCAGCGGATCGAACTCCTGCTCGCATCGCTGCATGATCTGCCCGATCCGGCATCTTCCGCGCGCCCGCGTCGGGCTGAAGCGCCGACCGCGGATGTACCCGGTCCGGCACCTGCATCCCATGCTCCCGCCGCGCCACCCGCCGCACGGGCCATGCGGCGCATGGTTCTCGAACGCCGGCGCGCGGCGGCATCGGCGGCCGGGACCGCGGACGAGGGCGAGGCATGATCGGGCAGCGGCATCCTGCAGAGGCAGGCAGCGGCCAACGCGCCCGCACGCTGGGCGATCGGATCGGCGCCTTGTTGCGTACCGGACCGCGACGGCGGCGCGGGCAGGGGGTGCTCATGGTCATCGTCGTCATGTTCGCGCTCTCGGGCGCGATCCGCCTCGGGCTCGGCATCGACGCCGCGCGCGGACTCGGCGGGGTGGCGACGGCGGAAACGACCGCCCCTCCTGACACCGTCGCAGCCTTGCCTGATCCGGCGCAGACCGACGGCTGCGCACCGCTTCCCGCCGACCTCGCGCGCGCGCTGAGCGCCCGCGAGGATGCGCTTGCCGCGGCCGAATTGCGCCTTGCCGAACGCGTAGCAGCACTCGGCCTCGCCGAAGAGGTGCTGACAGCGCGGCTGGCCGACCTCAAGACCGCCGAGGAGCGCCTCGCTGAGACGATCGCGCAGGTCGATGGCGCGGCCGAGGCCGACCTCGCGCGGCTCACCTCGGTCTACGAGAGCATGAAACCCAAGGAGGCGGCGCTTCTGTTCGAGGCGATGGCGCCGGAGTTCGCGGCGGGCTTTCTGGGCCGGATGCGCCCCGACGCAGCCGCGGGCATCCTTGCGGGCATGTCGAGCGAGGCGGCCTATCGCATCAGCGTGATCCTCGCGGGCCGCAATGCGCTCGCGCCTCGGGAATAGGCACGACGGCGAGGGATTCTTAACCCGGCGCGCCAAGACTGCGCGCGATATCTCGGAGCAGGCAGGCGCACATGGTCGGCATCATCGGCATCGTCGTGATCTTCGTCATGGTCTTCGGCGGCTACATCGCCGCCGGCGGCAAGATCGGGATCATCCTGCATGCGCTCCCCTTCGAGATGATGATGATCGGGGGGGCGGCGGCTGGGTCGTTCCTGCTCGCCAACAGCGGCTCGACCGTCAAGCAGGCGCTGCGCGACATTGGCAAGGTCTTCAAGGGCCCCGGCTGGAAGCCGCAGGATTACCGCGACGTTCTGTGCCTGCTCTTCGAGCTGATCCGCATCGCGCGGGCAAATCCCGTGGCCCTCGAGGAGCATATCGAGCGCCCCCGGGAGTCCGCGGTGTTCGGCCGATATCCGCGCATCCTCACCGACCACGAGGCGATCGACATCATCTGCGACACCCTGCGCGCCGGCACCATGAACTATGACGACCCCCATCAGGTCGAGGAGGTGCTCGACAAGCGGATCGAGGCCCACCGCCACCACGCCCTGCATTCGAGCCACGCGCTCCAGACCGTCGCGGATGCCCTGCCGGCGCTCGGGATCGTGGCGGCGGTGCTCGGTGTCATCAAGACGATGGCCTCGATCGACCAGCCGCCCGCGATCCTCGGCAAGATGATCGGCGGCGCCCTTGTCGGCACCTTTCTCGGGGTGTTCCTCGCCTATGGCTTCTTCGGGCCCTTCGCGAGCCGGGTGAAGGCCGTCTGCGAGGAGGACGGCAACTTCTATTCCCTGATCCGCGAGGTTCTGGTCGCCAACCTGCACAACCACGCCCCGAACATCTGCATCGAGGTCGGGCGGCAGAACACGCCCCATCACCTGCGCCCAAGTTTTTCGGACATCGAGACGGCGCTGCGCGCCCTCAAGCAGGAGGCGGCATGATGCGCGGTCGACCCGGCTGCGGGCTCGGCCGGGCAGTGCGGGCGGTACTGATCTGCGCGGGCCTCGCCACGGCCTGCGCCCCGGCCGCACCGGCACTTGCGCAAGATGGCGCGCGCGTCCTCGTGCAGTCGGGCGAACACGGCGCGTTCACCCGCCTCGCGATGGTGCTGCCCGAGGCGCCAGTCTGGCGGCTCGGGCGACTGGGCGAAGGCTATGGCCTTCGGATCGAGGCATCATCGCCCCTGTCCTTCGACATCTCGGACGTCTGGACCCGGATCGACCGCAGCCGGATCGCGCGGCTCACGACCGCACCCGATGGGCTCGAGATCAGCCTTGGTTGCGCCTGCCATGCCGTGGGATTCGTGGACGGCACGCGGGTGCTCGTGATCGACGTCATGCCGGGCCCCGCGCCAGCAGGCTCGGCGTTCGAGACCCCGCTCAATCCCCCGGGCGCGGCAGATCCGGCAGCCTCGATGCCTGCGGCGGCTTCCGAACGACCCGTCGCGGCACCTGCCGCAAGGCTTCAGGCCCGCACCCTTGCCGACGGGCGCCTCATTACCCATGGCGCGGGCGACGGAATGCTGCGCAGCGCTGCAAGCGGTGAGTTGCCGCTGATGCTGCCGCAGGAACGCTTCCGCGACGTACTCGGGGAGATCGGCGCCCTGCCCCACAGGGACGACAGGACGGACGCAGGGCGCGAGGCCGCGACCGCCCCGCCCCAGGCACGGGCGCTCGATCCGCGTATCCTCGAGGCACAGGAGGATCTCCTGCGCGGTCTGGGTGAGGCCGCGGCCCGCGGCGCGATCGAGATCGACCGCCCCCTTCCTCGCTTTGAGCGCGAGGCCGTGGCCCCTGCCGCCGCGTCGCCGACCCCTGCGCTGCCGGGGGCACCTGCGGATGGCGGGCAGATCGTCGTGCACGAGGACGGAGCGCCGCAGGGCCCCGGACAGGCGGCCGGCGGAGCCGCCTGCCTCGCGGATGGCGAGATCGACCTCGCCGCATGGGGCACGCGCGAGACGGTGTTCGAGGATGCCGCCGCCTTGCGCCGCCGCCTGATCGGGGAATTCGACCGACCCGACACCGAGGCCATCCTTGCCCTCGTGCGGCTGAACCTGTTTGCCGGATTCGGCGCCGAGGCGCGCAACCTCATCGAGGCTTTCGCCCCCGTGGCCTATATCCCGGCCGAGGCGCACGAACTTGCCCGCCTCGGGCCGAGCTATGCCGAGGTCGCCCGCATCCTCGACGGCAAGCGCACGACCGATGGGGGCGCCCTCAGTGGGATGGAGGTCTGCGACAGCCACGCCGCACTCTGGGGCGCGCTTGCGCTGCCGGGCCTGCGCCGGGGAGACCGGATCAATGTGCCAGCGGTGCTGCGGGGGTTTTCGGCGCTGCCCGCCCATCTGCGCAACCACCTCGGCCCCGATCTCGCGCAGCGGCTTATCGAGCATGGATCGACCGATGCCGCGATCACCCTGCGCGAGATGCTGGACCGCGCGCCAGAAGCCGGAGCGGGCGAACTCGGGCTGATCGGGGCACGGATCGACCTCGCGACGGGCCGGGGGGCGACAGCCGAGGCGGGGCTTGGTGATCTCATCACCTCGAACGAACAGCTGTCGGTGGCGGCGATGGCCGATCTGGTCGACAGCGTGGTGGCGCGGGGCGCGGCGCTCGACCCGGCGATGCTGCTCACGCTCGAGGCGCTGGCGCGCGAAAATCAGGGCGGCACCGAGGCGGGCACGCTCGGGCGCGCACTCGCCCTCGGGCGGGCCGCGGCGGGCGATGCGGACGGCGCATTCGCCGCAGCCGCGGACCTCGCGGTCGCGGGCGAGATCTGGTCAGTGCTCGCGGCGCGCGCCGATGGGGCGGCTCTGCTTGCGCGCGCGCTCGATCCGAAGATGCGCGTGGCCCATGCCGAGTTGGCGCCGGAGGTGCGCCTCGCCGTCGCGCGGCGTCTGCTCGAATTCGGATTTTCGGCCGATGCCCGCGCCTGGGTGGGTGAGGAGGCGAGCGATGGCGCGCGTCTCGTGCGGGCCGAGGCGCGGCTGCGCGAAGGCGCCCCGGCCGACGCTCTGGCCGAGCTCGGCGTGCTGGCGACACCCGAGGCGCTGAAGCTGCGCGCGGTGGCGCTGCGGCGCGCGGGAGATGCGGCCGCCGCCGCCAGCGTGCTGACCGCAAGCGGCGACGCGGCGGCCGCTCAGGCGGCACTCCTGCAGGCAGGCAACTGGGCGGCGGCGGCCAAAGGACCCGACGCGGAACTGGGCGCGCTTGTCGCGACCTTGATCGCCCCTCCCCCGCCTTTGCCCGATACCCCTCCACCCCGGCAGGTCGGCACACTGCCACCTGACGGGCTTCTGGCGGCGGGTCGCGAGATCCTTGCGAGCGCGACACGACAGCGCGAGGCGGTGAGCACGCTCATCGCGCGCACGGCGCCACACCAGGACTGAGTGTGATGTGACCCCGGTTACGATCCGCAAAGATTCGCGCGGCTAGTGTGACACCCGCGCAGCCATCGACGCGCGCGGACGATCCAGAACGGAGGTGCCCCTTGCCCCTTGCGCAGCCCGAGACGCACCCCTTTCGCCCGAGCGCGCGCCGCCGTGCGCCGCTGCTTGCGGCCGCGCTCGTGCTTGCGGCCGTTGCCGGCAGCGCAGGCGCCTCGCCCGTCACGGGGGGGCTTGGCACGACCTTCGTTGTCTCGGCCGAACGGGGCGATGCGTCCGACCCCGCGGCGCTGTGCGAACGCGCCACCCGGGCGGCGGGTGCCGAGACGGGCGTTCCACTTGCGATCCTGCAGGCCATCGCCCTGACCGAAAGCGGGCGAAGGGATGAGACCGGCCGCAGACCCTGGCCCTGGGCACTGAACTTCGGCGGACCGGGCGCGTGGTTCGACAGCCGCGACACGGCGCTCGCGGCGCTGCGCGCGGCTCTGGCCGAGGGGCAGCGCAATATCGACGTGGGCTGCTTTCAGATCAACCACCGCTGGCATGCAGAGGCTTTCGCCTCGGTCGAGGAGATGCTCGACCCGATGGCGAATGCCCGGCACGCGGCGCGCTTTCTGGTCGAGTTGCACGCCGAGACGGGATCGTGGAGTTCCGCGATCGGCGCCTATCACTCGCGCACGCCGGCCCATGCGGCCCGCTACCGCGCGGCCGTCGCGCGCAATCTTGCCCATCTTGGCGCGGATCTGGCCACGACGCTGCCGGCACCCGAGGTCACGCGCGCGGCATCGCCCGCGCTCGAGTACGAGGCATCCGGCTCACCCCCCGAACCCGGGCCGGTGATGCCCGGATCGCTCTTTCGGATCGAAGGGTCGGGCCCGGGCCTGCTTTCGGGGCCGCGCGGCGCGTTGTTCGGGGGCTGATCGTGGCGGCCTTCGATATCAGGGCACCGCTGCGCCCGACAGTTCTGCTTGCGCTCGGGCTCATGGCCGTCATCGCGATGATGGTGCTGCCGGTTCCGGCGTGGCTGCTCGACATCGGGCTTGCGCTGTCCTTCGCCATCGCGATCTTGATCTTCACGATCACGCTCTTCATCGAGCGGCCGCTTGATTTCTCTTCCTTCCCGACGATTCTGCTCGCCTCGCTCATGCTGCGGCTCGCGCTCAACGTCTCGTCGACGAAGCTCATCATCGGCGAGGGGCACAACGGCACCCACGCTGCCGGCGCCGTGATCGAGGGATTTGCGAGCTTCATCATGGGCGGGTCGGTCCTGATCGGGGTCGTGATCTTCTGCGTCCTGCTCATCGTCAACTTCATCGTCATCACCAAGGGCGCGGGGCGGATGGCCGAGGTCGCGGCGCGATTTGCACTCGACGGGATGCCGGGGCGGCAACTCGCGATCGACAGCGACATGTCGGCCGGCGCGATCGACCATGCCGAAGCCAAGCTGCGGCGCGAACGCGAACTGGCCGAGACGAACTTCTACGGCTCGCTCGACGGGGCGTCGAAATTCGTCAAGGGCGATGCGGTGGCGGGGCTTCTCATCACGCTGCTCAACATCGTCATGGGCCTCGTGATCGGGATCATGGTCCATGACATGCCGGTCGGACTGGCGTTCGAGACCTATGCGATCCTGACCGTGGGCGATGGCCTCGTGAGCCAGATCCCCGCCGTCATCATCTCGATCGCGGCGGCGCTGCTGCTCGCGCGCGGCGGGACGACGGGGGCAACCGACACGGCGCTCTTTGGCCAACTGGGGCGCTATCCGGCGGCCCTTGGAACCGTGGCCGCGCTGATGGCAGGCTTCGCCCTGATCCCCGGCTTGCCCTTCGGCCCTTTCATGGCGGGTGCGGCGATGCTCGGCGGGACGGCCGCAATGCTCGCGGCGGCGGCGCAGCGGCGCGAGCGCGCTGCCGGTACCCCACCCGCGCCGGAAGCACCGCGCCAGCGGCCGATCGGCGACATCCTCGATGTCGACGAGATCCACATCGAATTCGCCCCTGACCTCGTGCCCATGGTGCTCGACCCGGCGACGGGGCTCGACGCGCGCATCTCGAACATCCGCAACCATATCGCATCCGCCTTCGGCATCATCCTGCCAGAGATCCGGCTGACCGACGAACCTTTTCTGCCGCAAGGCAGTTATGTCGTGCGCATCCACGGCGCCGAGCAGGCGCGCGCGCGTCTCAGGCCCGGTCGCGTCCTGATGCTTCTGGGCGAGGGTGCGGGCGGCGACGCCCCGTCGGGCGAGGATGTCGCCGAGCCCGTCTTCGGCGCACCCGCCCGCTGGATCGACCCCGTGCGGCAGGAGGATGCGGCCCTTGCCGGCATGACGGTCGTAAGCCCGACCGAGGTGCTCGCCACCCATCTGCTCGAGGTGCTCAAGGGCAATCTCGCGCGGCTTCTGACGCTCAAGGGCCTGCGTCGGCTCCTCGATGAAAGCGCGCAACTGAGCGATCCGGCGCGCGCGGCGGCGAACCGCCGGCTGCTTGACGAACTCATCCCCGAGAAGGTGCCGATCGACACGCTGCTTGGCGTGCTGCGGCTCCTGCTCGAGGAGCAAGTCTCGGTGCGCAACCTTGGCCTCATCCTCGAGGCGATCGCCGAGATGCGCGGCGGACACCTGGCCCCCGAGGCGATCTGTGAACATGTCCGCCGCCGGATCGGATTTCAGCTCATCGCCGATCTGCGCCGCGCGGACGGGACTGTACCGCTCCTGCAACTCGCGCCGGAATGGGAGGAGATCTTCGGGCGCCATACCCTCGAGGCGGTGCAGGGCATCGCCGATGTCGCGCTGCCGCCCGAGCAGTTCAACCGCCTCGCCTCGGCGGTGGGAGAGCGCGTGGCGCGCGCTGCCGAGACCGGCACCCGCGTAGCCCTGGTGACATCGGCGATGCGGCGACGCTTCGTGCGCACGGTACTCGGGGCACGCGGCGTTGTGGCGCCCGTGCTGTCCTATGACGAAATCGGGACCGACGCGCGCCCCGCGCTGGTCGGCGTGGTGCCGGCCTGAGCGCGCTTGTCGATCTTGCGACGCTCCTGTCGCAGACGGTCGCGCCGCTCTGGGTCGCGGTCGTGCTCGTCTTCGTGCGTGTGGGGGCAGTGATGGCGCTTCTGCCGGGATTCGGCGAGGCGTCGGTGCCGATGCGTATCCGCCTCATGCTTGCCGCAGGCTTCACGGCGGTCGTCTTTCCCGCCGTCAGCGGAGAGATCGCTGCATCGGCGGTGCTCAGCCTCGGGGCGGTGCTGATCGAGGCGGGTGCGGGCCTGGCGCTCGGCGTGGGGTTCCGCCTCTTCGTGTTCGCGCTCCAGATCGCAGGGACGATCGCAGCGCAATCGACCTCGCTTGCGCAACTGACGGGTGGGGCATCACCCGAACCGCTGCCGGCCATGGGGCATCTGCTGACGATGGCGGGGATCGCGGTTGCCGTGGCTTCGGGTCTGCACCTGCAGGCGGCGCGGGCGCTGATCGTCTCCTACGAGGTGCTACCCGCCGGCCGGCTGCCCGAGGCCGCGGATCTGGCCCGCTGGGGGGTGGGCGGCATCGCGCGGGCGTCTGCCCTCGCCCTGTCGCTCGCCGCGCCTTTCGTGATTGCGGCGCTCGTCTACAACCTCGCTCTCGGGGCCATCAACCGGGCGATGCCACAACTGATGGTGGCCTTCGTCGGCGCCCCGGCGATGACCTTCGGCGGGCTTGTGCTGCTCTTTCTCGTGACGCCGGGCGCGCTCGCGCTCTGGCAAGAAGCGCTCGCAGGCTTCGGGGCCGATCCCTTCGGTGCCCCGCCATGAGCGGCGAGTCCAACGACAGCGAGAAGGAGCACGACCCGACCGAGCAGCGCCTGCGAGAAGCGCGCGAGAAGGGTGACGTGCCGCGGGGGCGCGACCTCTTCGCCGCCGCGGGTGCGGCTGGGCTGCTCCTTGCGCTCGCGGTCGAGGGCGAAGGGATGATCGAGGGGATAGGAACCTTCGGGATGGTCCTGCTCGACCAGAGCCCCGAGCTTGCGCCTCTGGTGCTGGGCTCGGGCGGTGGGCCGGTTGGGGGGATGCTGGGGACGGTAGCTCTTGCGACGGCGCCCCTATTCGTGTTGCCGTTCGCCACAGCATTGGCGGCGATCGCGGTGCAGCGCGCGCTTGTGGTCACGCCCGCGAACCTCATGCCAAAGCTCTCGCGGATCTCGCCTCTCGCGGGGGCGCGGAACAAGTTCGGGCGCTCGGGCCTCTTCGATTTCGCCAAGAGCGTGACGAAACTCGTGGCCGTATCGGCCGTCTTCGGCACCTTCCTTGTCTCGCATGCCCCCGAGATCCTCGGCACCCTCCATCTCGGGCCAGGCCCGGCGATGGGCGCGCTCGGGCAGATGATGGTCGAATTTCTGGCCCTCGTCGTCTTGCTGCAGGCCGTCATCGGCGGGCTCGACCTGTTCTTCCAGACGGCCGAGCACCGGCGCCGCAACCGGATGAGCAGGCGCGAACTTCTTGATGAGATGAAGCAGGTCGAGGGCGATCCCCACCTCAAGGCCGAGCGGCGGCAGCGGGGTGTGGACATCGCGACGAACCGGATGCTCGCCGAGGTGCCGAAGGCCGATGTCGTCATCGTGAACCCAACCCATTACGCGGTGGCGCTGGCATGGAATCGGAACTCGGGTCGTGCGCCGGTGAGCGTGGCCAAGGGGGTGGACGAGATTGCGGCGCGCATCCGCGAAGCGGCCCAGGCGGCCGGTGTTCCGATCCGACGCGATCCGCCGACCGCGCGCGTCCTCCACGCGACCGTCGACATCGGCGCCGAGATCGAACCGGACCACTATCGCGCCGTGGCGGCTGCGATCCGTTTTGCCGAGGCGATGCGCAGGCGCGCGAGGTCCGGCTGGCGAAGCGGGGGGCGCTGATGGCCACGGACGGACGTATGGATCGGCTCTGCCGCCTCGCCGGGCTGGTCGAGGATGTCCATCTCTCACGCATCGCCGCGATCGAGGCGGGACGGGCGCAAGTGCGCGCGCGCATCGCCGACCTCACTGTGCGGACGCCCTCAGGATCGGCGGCGGGGCATCTGCACGATGCCGAGGCCGAGGTGCGTTATCGGCGCTGGGCGGCGGCGCGTATCGCGGCACTCGGGTCAGAGCTTGCGGCGCTCGATGCGCGCCACGCGGAGGCCGCAGCCGATGCCGCGCGCGCGGTCGGCCGGCGGGCGGTGCTCGAACGGTTGGCCGCGGCACAGGCGCGGCCGCGCGACGAGGGCTGAGCGCCCCGTTCAGGTATCCTGACGCACGATCTCGGTGATGAGGACATCGCTCACGATTGAGCCCATCACCTCGCGCGCGGCCTCATGCAGGGCGGTGCGCAGCGGTGCCATGGCAGCAGCGTCAGTGTAGGCCCCGCCGAAGCCCCCCGCCGTGGCATGGTCGAACATCACGCGCAGAAAGGCATCGCGCAGCTTGGGTTCGGCGTTGAAGACGGCCTCGGCGCTGCCCTGGTCGATCTCGAGCGAGAGCGAAACGACGACAAGGGCGGCGATCTTGCCACCTTCGACGACGGGAACGATGAACTGGTTCTCGAGGCGGACATATTCGCGCGGGGTCGCCGCATCCTGCGCGCCGCCATGATCGGGGGATGCACCCTGATGCGCGCTCTCGCCCTCGGCCGTCTCGGCGGCATTTGCCTCGGGTTCGGGGGCGGGGCGCAGGAAATAGCCCGCGCCGGCGCCAGCACCGAGGCCGAGCAGCGCGAGGAGGACGGGCAGGATGAAACGCTTCATGGCTGGTCCTAGAAGGGCAGGACGATGTCGGTGATCTGCTGACCCCAGCCAGGTTGCTGGACATCGCTCACCAGACCTCGGCCACCATAGGAGATGCGCGCCCCCGCGATCTTGTCATAGCCGATCTCGTTCTGGCGCGAGACGTCGCCTGGCCGCACGAAGCCCGAGACGACAAGCTGGCGCAGTTCGTGATTGACCCGCACCTCCTGCTCGCCCTCGATGCGCAGGACGCCGTTCGCCAACTCCTCGATGACAGTGGCGGCGATGCGCAGGGTAAGCTTCTCATTGCGCCGGACAGAGCCCTGGCCGCTAAAGCTCGAGTCCCCCTGCGCCGCGGCTGCCGTTGCGAGCGCGAAGTCGCCGTCGCCCTGCGCGGCGATATTCTGCGGCAACCCGAGCAGTTCGGAGATGCCCATCTCGATCTCGCCCGACCGCGAGCGGCCGGAGGTGTTCGAGATTTCGGCCTTGTCGTCGATCTCGATGACGACGGTCAGGATATCGCCGCGCCGGGCTGCGCGACGGTCGCCAAAGAGCGCCTCGCGCCCGCTCGACCAGAGCGAGGCGTTCGTGGCGGTACGGCCGGTTTCGGCGGGCGCGTCGTAGATCGAGCTGTGCTGAGGGCTGCCCTCGAAGGGGGTGAACCCGGGGGCGCGCCCGACCTCGTCGAGGCGGCCACAGGCGGCGGGGACAAGCAGGAGGGCAAGGATCATCGGCACGATACGCATCTGCGCTACTCCGCTGCAGGGGGACCGACACGCACCGTGCCATCAGGCGCGACGCGCCCCGTCACGATCGCCTTCGATCCGAGGTTCATCACGCTGAGGAATTCGCCCACGCCGGCCCGGCCGAGCGCGCGCCCCTCGGTCCGGATGGCAAGGCCCCCGCCCTCGTAGGCCAGCGTCACGAGGTCGTTGCGCTCAATCACCGCCGGCTGGCCAAGATCAGCCGGGCGGATGGGCCGGCCGGCATAGAGTATGACGCGCGCCTCGCGCCCGACCGCCTCAGCAGGGTCGGCGAGAGTGCCGGGCGTGCGGCCCGGTACGACCTCGATATCGTGCGGGGCGATGAGGGTCTGCGCGCGCAGCGTGCGGGCGGCAACGACCGTCTCGGCCTGCGAGGCGGGTGCCGCGCAGGCCACCGCGAGGGCCGCGACGGCGAGCAGGCGCGCGCTCATCCCTAGCGCACCTGGTTGGTTGCGCCGAGCATCTGGTCGGCGGCGGTGATGACCTTGGCGTTCAGTTCATAGCCGCGCTGCGCCTTGATGAGGTCGGTGAGTTCGCGCACCGGATCGACCGAGCTTTCCTCAAGATAGCCTTGGCGGAGGGTGCCGAACCCGCCGTCGCCGGGAACGCCCGGGATCGGGGGCCCCGAGGCAGCGGTTTCCTGATAGAGGTTCGACCCCATCGCCTGCAGTCCGCGTTCGTTGATGAATGCGGCGAGCGTGATCTGGCCAAGGATCTGCCCCTCGACCGCGTCGGCGAACATCGCCTGCACCTCGCCCGAGGGGGTGATCGTGACGCGGATCGCCTCTTGCGGAATGACGATGCCCGGCGCCACCGGATAGCCCTCGGATGTCACGATCTCGCCGTCGGCAGAGCGCTTGAGCGTGCCGTCGCGCGTGAAGGCCGCCGCCCCGTTCGGCAGCGTCACCTCGAGAAAGCCGCGCCCCTCGATCGCGATGTCGAGATCCTCGCCCGTCTGCGTCAGGGCGCCATCCATCCGCGTCACCGACACCGAGGCGGGCCTGACGCCGAGGCCAAGCTGAACCCCGGTGGGCAATACGGTGCCGTCCTCGGCGCTGATGGTGCCGGGCCGCACCGCCTGCTGATAGTGCAGATCGGCGAATTCGGCCCGGCGCGGGTCATAGGCCGTCGTCGACATGTTGGCGAGGTTATTCGAGATCACGTCAACGCGCATCTGCTGCGCCGACATGCCCGTCGCGGCAATCTGGAGTGCCTTCATCACGTCCTCTCCGTCATCTGCGGCCGAGCGTGTCGATCACGCTGCGGATGCGCTGGTCTTCTTGATCGAGAACGCCTTGGCCCGCCTCGTAGGCGCGGCTCACCTCGATCATGCGGGCGATCTCGGACATCGGGTTCACGTTCGCCGCCTCGAGTCTGCCCTGAAGGATCGCGCCTGGCTCGGACGCCGGCACATGGCCGTCGGCGGCAAGGATCGTTCCGCTTTCGTGGCGCAGCGTCAGCGGATCGTCCGGTTCGAACAAGCCGATCCGCGCGACGGGCTGACCGTCGGCAACGAGGGTTCCGTCGCTGCCGACTCCGATCGTGCGGGCGTCGGGGGGCACGAAGATCGGGCTCTGGCCCGCATCGAGCAGGCGGTGGCCATCAACCGAGACGAGTTCACCGGCAGCGTTCTGGGTGAAATGCCCCGACCGCGTCAGCCGCGGCCCGCCTGGCGTCTCGAGCAGGAAGAACCCCCGCCCCTGGATCGCGACATCGAAGTCGCCCCCCGTCGAGGCGATCTCGCCTTGCGAGAGGTCGATGCTGCGGGCGTTGGCGTGGGCAATCGAGAGCGAGGGCGCGGTGCCGGCGCGGCGGACGTGCTCGGCGAAGACAACGCCCTCGCGGCGGAACCCGGTCGTGGCCTGGTTGGCGATGTTGTTGGCGATGGCCTGCAGTTCGCGCGCAAGCCCCGACTGGCGCGCAAGTGCCGCGTAGAGCGCGTTCTCCATCGCCTAGCCCCCCGCCACGAGCGGCACGATCCGGTCTTGGAAGAAGCTCACGAGGGTAGCGGTCATGAAGCTCATCGAGACCCAGAAGACGAGGAGCATGGCACCCACCTTGGGCACGAAGGTCAGCGTCATTTCCTGAATCGAGGTGAGCGCCTGGAAGAGCCCGACCGTCAGACCAGCGGCAAGCGCGACGGCAAGCAGCGGCGCGGAGATCTTGACGGAGATCCACAGGCTCTGGCGCAGCGTGTCGTAGATTTCAGCTTCGGACATGGGGCCCCCTCAGACCGGCATCCGCAGGATTTCCTGATAGGCCTCGACGACCTTGTCGCGGACGGTGACGGCCGTCTCGACCGCAAGTTCGCTGGCGGCGAGGGCCTGAACGAGGGCGTGCGGATCGGCCCGCCCGGCCATCGCCGCGCGCGACGTCGCCTCGGCGCGATCGAGCGTCTCCGCAAAGCTGCCGGCAAGGCGCGAGAAGCCCTCGGTCGGGCTTTCAGCCGGGCGCGCGACGGCGGGCTGTGTCGCGGGGCGGGCGCTTGCATAGGCCCGGGCGGCGAAGGCGGCGTTGAGATCCATCGTACCCCCTAGCGGCGGAGCAGCTCGAGCAGGCTCGCCGTCATCTGGCGGGCCTGGTCGAACATGCGCAGGTTGGCTTCATAGCTGCGGTTGGCCTCGCGCGCGTCCGCGATCTCGACCACCATATCGACGTTGGACCCCTCGTAATGGCCACCCTCGTCGGCGAGGGGATGGGTCGGATCGTAGACGAGCGGCAGCGGGCGCGGATCGAGCCGCATGGGCCCGAGCGCGACGCCCCCGCCGTCCGGATCGGGCTGGAATTCCACCGTCTTGCGCCGATAGCCGGGGGTATCGGCATTTGCGATGTTCTCGGTCACATGGCGGATGCGGCGCGACTGCGCCTCCATCCCCGAGGCGGCATGCGCGAGGCTCTGGAGCAGGTCGGCCATCACGACCTCCGCCCGAGGCTCGTGCGGATGACCCCGCCGAGGCTGCGCGTGATCGCCAGCGCCATGTCGTGCTGCTGGCGCGCCTCTGCGGCTGCGAGCATCTCGCGTTCGATCGACACCGTGTTCCCGTTGGGCGACATCTCGCCGGGGCGGGCGCGCAGAGCGACCTCGACCTGCTGCGTGCCGCCACCCAGATGCCCCGCCCTTGTGGCGCGCAGGGCAAAACTGCCGGCATCCTCGAACGTCTCGGCAAAGCTCGCGGTTGCCATCGCGCGATAGCCGGGCGTGTCGGCGTTGGCGATGTTGCGCGCGATCGCACCCTGTTGGGCAGCGGCGTGGGCGGCAAAATCCCGCGCCATCGACTGCACCGTGCTGGAATTGCCGAACATGGGGTTTCTCCCTCCGGGTTCTTCACCTCCGCTTAAGGGCGATTCGTTTAGAAACCGTTTCCGGTTGGCAAAGGCAGGGGACGCTCGGGCATGTCGGAGACGGTGTTTGACGGGCTGCGGGCCGAGATCGCCGCAATCGGGATCGTGCGCCGGGTCGGGCGGATCGCCGCACTCGGGCGCGGCGGGATCGAGGTCACGGGGCTCTCGCACGAGGCGACGCAGGGCGATCGTGTCCGCGTCACCGGGCGCGACGGGCGCGAGACGGGGGGTGAGATCCTCGGCCTTGATCCCGAACGGGCGCGGGTGCTGCCCGATGCCGGCGCCGAGGGGCTGGCGATCGGGGATATGGTGGCGCTCGTCGGGCGGCCTGAGATCGCGCCGGACCAGAGCTGGATTGGCCGCATCGTCGACGCATTCGGCCGCCCGCTCGATGGCCGGCCGCTCTTTCGCGGGCCGCACGGGCGGGCGCTGCGCGCGCCGGCCCCGGCCGCGGCGGTGCGCCGGCGCCTCGGCGCCCGGCTCGAGACGGGGGTGCGCTGCTTCAACACGCTGCTGCCGCTGGTGCGCGGGCAGCGCCTCGGCGTCTTTGCCGGCTCGGGGGTGGGGAAATCCTCGCTGCTGGCCAAGTTCGCGCGCGGGGTCGAGGCCGATGTCGTCGTCATCGCCCTGATCGGCGAGCGGGGGCGCGAGTTGCGCGAGTTCACCGACCGCGTGCTCGGGCCCGAGGGGATGGGGCGGGCGGTGGTGGTGACGGCGACATCGGACCAGTCGCCCCTGATCCGACGCCGCGCCGCCTGGACGGCGATGTCGGTGGCCGAGCATTTCCGCGATCTCGGGATGCATGTGCTCCTGCTCATGGATTCGGTGACGCGCTTTGCCGAGGCGCACCGCGAGGTGGCGATCGCGGCCGGAGAGCCCGCCGGCCTGCGCGGGTGGCCGGCCTCGCTCGCGCATCAGATCATGGCGCTGGCGGAACGGGCGGGGCCGGGGCCGGCGGGGATGGGCGACATCACGGCGGTGCTGACGGTGCTGGTGGCGGGGTCGGACATGGAGGAACCCGTGGCCGACATCCTGCGCGGGGTGCTCGACGGGCATGTCGTGCTCGACCGCAAGATCGCCGAGCGGGGGCGGTTCCCCGCGATCGACCTGCTGCGCTCGACCTCGCGCAGCCTGCCCGAGGCCGCGAGCGTGCGCGAGAACGCCCTCATCGCCGAGGCGCGGCGGCTGCTCGGGGCCTATGACCGGGCCGAGCTGATGGTGCAGTCGGGCCTCTATGCCGCGGGGTCGGACCCCGAGGTCGATGCGGCGCTGCGGGTCTGGCCCGCGCTCGATGCGTTCCTGTCGGAGGATGAGGGGCAGGATGCGGCCGCGAGCTTTGCGCGCCTCGATGCGATCCTTTCCCCCGCGCGGCCGCCCCGCACCGCCGCCCCGCAGGTCAGCGCAGGCGGTTGAGCTGCCCGCCCCCCGCCTGCAGGAGCGTCAGCGCCGTGGCGGCCCCCGACCCCATGCCGGGCGCCAGCGCCACCGAGGCCTCGGCGCGCATCAGGAAGCGGCGGATCAGCCCCTCGCGCCGGTCGGGATCGGCGAGGTCGGCGATCCGGCCCGATCCGAGCTGACGCTCGGCGCGCTCGGCGAAGACCTCGCGCTGGCGGTCGATGTCGAGCCGCCCGAAGGAGGCCGGCAGGCCGAGCGCGGTCTCGAACACCTTGCGCAGGGGCGGGGCGCCCATGACGGTGACCCACTGCGCCGCGTCGCTGCTGTCCGAAGCCGCGAGAGCCGCGATCTCGCGGTCGGCATTGAGGGCGAGGCGGAGGTTTTCGTCGCGCGTGCCGATCGCGGCCTCGAACCGGCGCGCGAGATGGGCCGAGACGATATCCTCGGCGAAACCGGGCGGGCGGACCCCGGGGCCGCCCGGCTGGCCGAAGCCGAAGGCACGCGCGAACTGGCCATAGCGGCGGTCGGCCAGGCGGTTGGCGAGCGCGCGCGGATCCGATGTCGGACTTTCGAGGACCTTGCGCACGAAGGCGCGCGCGTCGATGTCGGCCTCGAGCCCGAAGGCGCCGAGCGCCACGCCGAGGAGCCGCCGGTCCGAGACCAGCGCCTCGGCCGAGGGCACCGACGCAAGGGTGGCGCGCGCATGATCGGCCTCGCGCCGGAGCGCGGGGGATGCGGCGAAGGCGGCAAGCTGCGCCGCCTTCGTGCGTTTCAGGATCGCCCAGCCGCCATAGCCGCCGACGGGCAGGACGGGAACGAAGCTCATGCCGCGCCGGCCGCCGCCAGCAGGCGCGCCTCGCGCGGGAGGAGCGCGCGCAGCGCCTTGAGCGCCTCGTAGGTCTGCTCGGCGAGCACCGCCGCCGTCGCCTGATCGAGATGCGCCCGGCTGTCGTGGTCGGTCAGCACCTGCGAGAGCTGCTCGATCCCGCGCAGGAGCTGGTGGCGCGCCTCGGCCGGGTCGGCATCGCCCGAGAGCACGAGCTGGGCGATGTAGCACACCCGCCGCACCGGGGTCGTCACCTCGCCCGGGTGGATCGCGTCCTTGAGGCGCAGGATATGCGCCCTGGGGGTCACGATGGCAAAGCGGGTGCGGCGGTCGCCGTTCTCGATCACCGCCCCGTTGATCAGCACGCGCTCGTGCGGGGCGAGCTTCAGCACGAGGCCGGTCATGATGCCTCCTCGCCCGCGTTACCGCGCAGGCCCCTCATGACGGCGGTGTTGATGTCGACGAGAACCTCGGCGCTGGCGCTGTGCTCGAGAACCTTGCGGCTGTGCTGAAGCGTGAACTCGTAGAGGTAGAAGAGCCGCGCCCGGAGCGCGACCGGCAGGCCGTTGCCCGACCCCGCCACATCGGCGGCGAAGGTCGACCAGACGCGCAGGTTTTCGGCCAGCGCCCGGGCAAGGCCCGGAAAATCCTGGTCGCGCACCGCATGGGCGCGGCGCAGCCCCTGGGTGACGCGGGCGAGCAGATCGTATTCGAGATCCCGGCTGGAGCGCGCAGGGGCATGGGGCCGCGCGTAGGTGGCGCGGGCAAGCTGATGCATGGACATGGGTCATCCTTCCCGAAGGGTTCAAGGCAATGTGGTGGATCAGAAGGATCGGGGCGCCGATTGCCGGCGCCCCTGCCTTGAGCCTCAGCGGAAGAGGGAAAGGATGCTCTGCGGCGCCTGATTGGCGATCGAGAGCGCCTGGATCCCCAGCTGCTGCTGGACCTGGAGGGCCTGGAGCCTCGCCGAGGTCTCCTCCATGTCCGCATCGACCAGCGAACCGATGCCAGCCTTCATCGAATTCGTGAGCTGGCCCACGAAGTCGCTCTGGATGCTGATGCGGTTCTGCACCGAACCGAAGGCGGCGGCCGCGTTGATCGCATCGTCGAGCATCGTCTCGATGTTCGTGAGCGACAGCGCGTGGTTTGACGTGACATCAATCGTCGACATGAGGGCGAACCCGCCCGAGCCGGCGTTCTTGAACTGGCCCGTCACGCTCGTGTCCGTGGTGCCGTTGTTGGTGAAGGTCAGCACCCCCGGCGAGGCGCTGTCGAAGTCGACGACGAGGCCCTCGATCCCGAGGGCGTCGATCTTGCTCTTGAGGCCGACCGCGATCAGGTCGGGGATTGTATTGTTGCCGCTGTCGGTATCGCTCAGGCTGACGGTGTAGGTGACGGTCTTGCCCCCGACGCTGAGCGAGACGCGGTCGCCCACGGTCCATGCCGCCGTGCCATCCTGGAACGTGATCTCGTCCGTACCGCCGCCCTGATTGAGCGACATCACGAAGGTATCACCATCGCCCGAGACGACGGCACTGCCTCCACCCGCGGCGAAGATGTCGTTGGCCGTGTAGTCGCCGATCGAGAAGTCCTCAGCCGACACTGTAATGGATGAGGTGGTGA
>JBIKVM010000146.1:0-7604 GCA_044356825.1 Limisphaerales bacterium | reverse complement strand
GATGGGGCTGTGGCGCAGATGACCCTCGGCGGGCCAGAGTTCTGGGGTGGCGAGGATCTGCTGGCGCAGATCGGGCGAGGCGTTGATCAGGAACCAGTGGCGCCCGTCATCGGCCGTGACTGCGAGGCTGACCTGTCCGCTCTGGGCATAGGGGGTTTTGCGGGTTTCCCGGCAGACGCGGCATGCGCAGTTCCACTGCGGTATGCCGCCGCCTGCTGCGGACCCGAGAACCATGACCCGAAAGGGTCGCGGGCCCCCGGGCGCAGCAGGCGTGGTCATGTCACTTCTTCTTCGCCGAAACGTACATGTTGATTTCCATGCCGCAGGCGACTTCGGAGATCTTCGGGGTGGTCCAGGCCATGTCAGTATCCTCCCAAGGTACGCAGGCACGATTGCCTGCTGTCACGAAGCTTTCATCGGCCGGAGGGAGCGACAAGTTATTCGGGCTATAGCACCGACCTATGAGGCTCAGGGCCGGTCAGCCATCGCGCGCGCGACGAAGGGCGGCATCGGTTCGACCTCGGGCAGGCGGATTTCGTTTCCGGCCTGTGCCAATGCGCCGATCACGGAGCGATGGATTTCCGAAGCGTGGTATTGCGTCGGATAGAGCGCCACGATCCGCCGCGCCTCAAGCCCGGTGTCATAAAGCCGCAGGCCCTCGGCGCTGCCTGCGCCTTCGCAAAAGGTCAGGGTCGGCGCGATGCAGATGGCCAGACCCGCGCGGGCCATCTCGATCATCGTCTCGAAGCTTCGCACGCGCGCGAGGACACGATTGCCCGGCAGAACCCGATCATACCATTCCTGGATGCGCCGGCTGTGGTTGGTTCCGAACACGAATTGGGTCGTGGTTCCGATCAGCGTCCGCGCCTTCGCAGGCAGGTCGTCAATCCGCGCACAGCTGCCGATCTTGAGTTCTTCCGGCACGACGAGGACGTAGCGATCGCTCAGAACAGGCGCCTGACGGAACCCCACGGCCGTATCGGGCAGCGCACCCGCGGCGACGAGGCCGATGGTGGAGCGGCGGGCGTAGAGTGCCTCCAGCACCTCAGCCGGGGCGGCCTCGTTGAGGTCGAAGTCTATCCTGTCCACGAGGGAGCCGAGCTTGGTGATAGCGCTCGGCAGAAGCGCCCGCATGACCGTTCCGGCACCCGCGATGCGCAGATGCTGGATGATCGAGCCGGCCGCCGTCAGCGAATCCTCGAGTTCCTGAATGCTGCGCAGGATCTGCTCGGCACGCGTGAGGATGAGCGCGCCGAGCTCGGTCGGTTCGACCCCGCCCGCGCGCCGGTCGAACAGCCGGCCGCCGATGCTCGCCTCGAAGGCGGCGAGTTGCTGCGACAGGCTGGGCTGCGTCACCCCGAGGAGCTTGGCAGCCCCCGTGATCGACCCGGTGTGCGCAACCGCCCAGAGCACCTGAAGCCTGCGGACCGAGACATCGCTGCCCGCATTCTCGGTCGCACGCAGCGGCAGACGCAACAGCGTCTCGCCAGGCGTCGCGATCCCTTCCGCACCAGTCATGGCACTTCCCCCTTTGGCAGAAGTGTCTGCACCAATTCTGATCGGATATGCCAATGTTCACGATTGGCTGGGGCCGTTGCCGGAAGGCTTGCGGGGAAAGCGGCCCGCGCCGCGCATGCTCAGCCGCGTCGTGACCGCATCAGGGGCCCGGCGAGTGCCCCGGCGATGACGAACAGCCCGGCCACCAGTCCAAGTCCGAGTATGGTCATGATCAGCCAGCGCGCCATCGGCAGCACCTCAAGATCGGCGCCACTCCAGGGGGCAGCGCCCGCAATTCGGACGAGGCCCTGCGCCTCGCCATCCACGCCGAGCCGCGTGAGCCGCAGCATTTCGCCACGTGGGATCTCGGCCCGTTCATCGAGCCAGAGCGTCACGATCTTCCGCGCATCGCCCGCCATCGGCCCCAGATCGACCGCGGTCAGCCCACCCTCCGCGGTGACAATCTCGAGCGCGACACCGTCGGCTTCGGCAAAGACGATCCCCGGTGCCGTGAGCGCAAGGCCCTCGACGGCGGGGCCGCGATTGCCGATCCCGACCACCGCGCTGCGTCGGATCGTGCCGATGGCCAGCACGCCCGCAAGCTGCGGAACCTCGCGGACGATGGCCCGCACCGAGGTTGACGAGAACAGTCGCGGCAAGACGACGTCCTTGAGCTTCTGCTGGGCCCCGCCGCCAAGCGCGAGGCGGAGCGCGACATCCTCTTCCGCCTTTAGCTGGAACACCCTCGAGAGTTCATCCGAGACGAGGTCGGGATCGATTCCGAAGCCCGTCGGCAGCGGGAACGGCGCGATCTCGACATCCGCCGTCAGTGCCGGAGCGAGCAGGTTGCGCGCGCCACCGCCGATGGCCGCGAGGCCATAGGCGCACACGGCCGCGAGCAGCAGCGCGATCGCGACCGTCCATCCGAGCTTGTTCGTTCCCATCTTCGCCCCTCTTCAAGCCAGATCGCGCCTACCGCTGAGCTCTTCCCGGATCTCTGCCTCTTGTCATGGCGCGCACCACCCGTGCCTTCGTCGCCGATCAGTCACGCTTGATCTGCCCGAAGGTGCCGATGAGCGGGTTGTAACCCCGCACCGCAAGCAGGAAAGCCGCCCCCCCGACGCCCGCCACCACCGCGAGCGCGACGGCATTGAGCTGTCCGTAGGCCGCAAAGCGGATGAGTTCGACGGCATGGGTGAAGGGATTGACGAGCGCGATCCAGTAGATCGCATCCGCCCCCGCCTCGCGCAGCTTCCAGAGCGGATAAAGGGCGGAGGAAAGGAAGAACATCGGGAAGATCACGAAATTCATCATGCCCGCGAAGTTCTCGATCTGCCGGGTGTAGACCGACACGACGAGGCCTATCGAGCCCAGCATGAACCCCGACAGCACGAGCGCCGGAAGCACGAACGCCACCGTCTGCAACGGCAGCGTGATCGAGAAGATCGCCGCCGCGGCAAGGAAGATCGCGCATTGCAGGACACCGAGCGCAGTTGCCGCGAGGGTCTTGGCAAAGAGCAGGAAGGGCCGCGGCAGCGGCGTGACGAGCATGACGCGCATCACGCCCACTTCGCGGTCATAGACGATCGACAGGGCCGACTGCATCGACTGGAACAGCACGACGATGCCGAGGAGGCCCGGCAGGATGTATTCCTGATAGGGCGTGTAGGTCCGATAGGGCGGGATGATCGAAACGCCCAGCAGATCGTGCAGGCCCGTCGCGAAGACGAGAAGCCACAGCATCGGACGCACGAGACTGGACAAAAGCCTTTCGCGCTGACGCAGGAATTTGGCAAATTCGCGCGCGACAATGACATGAAGCCCGAGCATGAGCCTGGCTGGGGTCAGTCGCACGCGAATTCTGCCTCGTCCGTTCCAAGCGTGTCGAGCGTATTGGTCGCGTGCATGTATCCCTCGATGGGCGCGACTGCAATCACGGCATCCGAGGTCGCAAGCAGCATCGGCATCCGCATCTGCCCGTCCCACGCGCGATAGCCGAGCGTCACGCCCTTCGAGCCATCGAGCTTGAGCCTGTGCGACTTGAGGTAATCGCGCAGTTCTGCAGGCGTCGCCCCCGGACGCTTCGTCAGGCCGGTGATGACCGACTTGACCGCGATCCACGCCGACCAGTCCTGCGCAGAGATCTTGCGCCCGCCCGTCATGCGATCAAAGCGCGAGCTGACCTGCGTTGCCCCGTCACGCTCCATCGCCCAGTGCCAGGCTACGGAATGCAGCCCGGCCGAGCCGATGACGGGCCGGGGCAGTTGGGTGCCATAGGGGATGAAACGCCCGAACTCGCCCCGCGTGTCGGCGACGAAGACGACATCGTAATCGACCCCACCGGTCAGGAGCTTGACGTTGTTGCCCTCGCGCTGTTCGGGGTTGGCCGCGAGCGTGAAGATCCGGCGGTCCGCGATCGCGAGCCGCAACCGCTCGGCCGAGGCGACAAAGGCATCGGCGACCTCGCGATCGTCGGGGTGCTGCCCCTCGAGCACGAGGATCTCTGTCCAGTCCATCGCGCGCAGATACTGGACATAGGTGTCCATCTCCATCCGGCGCGACGGGAAGCTGTGCAGCAGGTTGGCATGGCAGGCCGTGCGCAGCGCATCTTGAGGTGCCGTTGCGTTGATGAGGAGGATGTCTCGCCCCTCGGCTGCCGCCGCGACTGCCTCGACCCCCTCGGCGGGCAGATCGAGGATGATGTGCGCGGCCCCTTCGGCCACGAGGCCATCGAGCGCTGCCGCGAGGCCGGCGATATCCCGTGCCTCGGTTGTTGCGAGCCGCGGCGCGATACCGGCTGCCTCCGAGACGAAGGCCAGATCGTCGATCGCCATCTGCGCGCCCTGCTCGGTCTCGATCGGCGGCGGCACGATCATCCGCGCATAGCCCCAGTCCTGGACATAGCGCGAGTCCCCCGCAAGGCTCAGATGCCCGATCACCAGCGGCTCGGCGGCACTCGCGGCATGCGCAACCGCGCATGCCGCAAGCGCGGCGGCCGCGCCCAGACGCGCGACCGGCCGCATCAGTCGTCCACCCGGATCGAATGCGGTGTCCGCCC
This sequence comes from Limisphaerales bacterium, assembly GCA_044356825.1. Lineage (GTDB taxonomy): Bacteria > Pseudomonadota > Alphaproteobacteria > Rhodobacterales > Rhodobacteraceae > JAUREX01. The sequence goes on along the minus strand of JBIKVM010000146.1, from coordinate 3,049 downwards.
GACCGCGAGCGACTGGACGGGGCGCATCGCTTCCATGTCGATCACGGTGATGTCGTCCGAGAGGCCGTTGGCGACATAAGCCGTCCGCTCGTCGCGCGTGAGCACGACATCCCACGCCCGGCTGCCCACGAGGATGTAGGACAGCGTGTCGCGCGTGGCGGTGTCGACGACGGCGACGTGGTTGGCGCGTCCGAGAGTGACAAGCACGCGCGAGCCGTCTGCTGTGATCGCCATGCCGACCGGCGTCACATCCTCGGGGCGGAAGCCCGGGGGCAGGAAGCTCAGCACGTCCTTCACCTCCAGGCTCGCCGTGTCGATGATGTGCAATTCGGACGACAACTCGTCCGTAACCCAGAGTTCGGCCCCGTCCGGAGTGACGACGAAGCGCCGCGGCCGCGTGCCGACGATGATGTTCTTCGTCACCCGCGCGGTCGCCGCATCGACGACATGGACCATGTCGGCCACCTCGGAGGTGACGAACACCGTCTTGCCGTCGACCGAGTTGATCACGCCCTCGGGTTCGGCGCCGGTGGGGACGCGCGCCGTCACGGTCCGTGTCGCGACGTCGATCACCTCCATGACCGAGTCCTCCTCGTTCGAGACATAGATCTGCGTCTCGTCGGGCGAGAAGGCGAATACTTCGGGGCTCGGCCCCGTCGGGATGCTGTCGACGACCTCGAGTGTCGCAAGGTCGATCACGTCGATCACGTCATCATCGCCGCAGGCGACATAGAGCATCGTGCGGTCGCGATTGAACTGCATGTCGCGCGGCCGGCGCGAGGTCTCGATGCGCTTGTGCTCGCTGAGGTCGGGATTGAGCACCACGACCTCGTTGCCGCGTTCGAGACTCACGAAGATCAGGCCCGTGTCCTTCGCCGCGGCGAGCGCGGGCAAAAGCAGGGCTGCGAGGGCAGGGACGAACCGAAGCATCTCAGTTCACCACGAAGGCGCCGGCCATGCCGCGCGTCTCGTAGCCGTCGACCCAGAAATCATAGCGGCCGGGGCGGATCGGCACGAAGGTGATCGTGAAGGTGCCGGCGGCGTCGAACTCGAGGCTGTAGAGGCCGTGCGCCTTCACCTCGAGGTCGTTGACGACGATCTGGTTGAACCAGGCGTTCCGGACGAGCTCGGGAAAGAGCACCGCGAACTCTTCCTCGCCGTCGGCGGTGATGTTGAGGCGGTAGTAGACCCCGGTCTCAAGCTGATACTCGGTCTGCGACATTTTCAGCGCGGCGCTCTCGAGCACGAGATCGGGAAGGTCAACAGGCTGGGATGCGAGGTTGCCCTCGGCCACGGCAAGTGTCGGCATGAGGGCCGCCGTCGCGGTGAGGATCAGATTGCGAAACATCTCAAGCTCCTTGTCTGGTTCATATTTCTCGGGTCGATGGGATCGGCTCGGGAAACTGCCGGCGCGTAGCCCGGATCGGAATATAGTAATCGCGCGCGTGAGGCGTCAATTTGCCTTCGCCGATGCTCTACATAGGATATGCAAATGATGGCACATGGTAGCGATGTACGCGAGGTATGCCGGCAAGGCACCGAAATATAAGGGGAACCACTCATGGGCGCTACGTTCACAAGAATCATCGCCGTGGCCGCGGCTTTCGGGGCATGGAGCACACTGTCCGCCTTCAGCCCGCCCGCCAAGTCGATCGCTGTCGCCCTGCAGGAGGGCGGAACGGCGGCATGGGAAGCCGCCGCGATGCAGGATCTCAAGATCGACGTCGCGAACGGCATCAAGCTTGACATCCGGCCCGTGGCCGACAGCAAGGCAGGCCAGGTCGCACTTCAGGCCGGCGAGGTTGACACCATCCTGTCGGACTTCATCTGGGCCTCGATCCAGCGCCACCAGGGCGCGGACTTCGTGATCGTGCCGCATTCCCTGACGGTCGGCGCGCTGATGGTCATGCCCGACGGCCCGGTGAAGTCGGTCGAAGACCTCAAGGGCAAGACGCTCGCGGTAGCCGGCGGTCCGGTCGACAAGAGCTATCTGATCTTGCAGGCCTACTACAACATGAAGACGGGCGCCTCGCTGCCCGAGGACATCAACGCGGTCTTCGGTGCGCCGCCGCTCGTGAACGAGGTGCTCGGCAAGGGCGAAGCGCAGGCGTCGCTGAACTTCTGGCACTTCAATGCACGCGCCAGAGTTGCTGGCGCGACCGAGTTGGTCACGGTCAAGGACATGCTGGCCGAGCTTGGCGTCGCCCGCACCCCGCCGCTGCTCGGCTGGGTCTTCAGCGAAAAGACCGCCAACGACAAGGCCGAGGAAATCAAGCGCTTCCTCGACGCATCCTTCGAGACCAAGGCCGCCCTGCTGAGCGACGACTCGGTGTGGGAGCGCATCCGCCCCGCGATGAACGTGGGCGACGATGACGCACTCTTCATCGCACTGCGCGATGCTTATCGCGCCGGGATCGTCGGGGGCTACAGCGATGAGGACATCGCGGCGGCCACGCAGGCCTATGAGCTGATGGCGAAGTTCGGGGGCAGCGAACTCATCGGGGACAACCCCGCGCTTGCCGAAGGCACCTTCTGGGGCGGCTACCGGAAGTAACGGCAGATCGCGAGGCGAACAGGATGGACCGTCCGTCGTCCGCGATCCGGAATGGCGCAACAGCCGGAAACCAGCGCCCGCCCCCTGCCGGGGGCGGGCCGCGTTTTCTCGGGTGGCTCTCGCTGCCCTTCCTGCTCGTGATCTGGCAGGTTGCCGCGACCCTTCTTGCCTCACGCTTCCTACCCGGCCCGCTCGAGGTCTTGGCCCATGTCGCCCATCTGGCGCGCGACGCGCACCTCGTGGCAGATTTCGGGCGCACGCTCGGGCGCGCGGCCATGGCCTTCGTCGCAGCGATGACCCTCGGGACGCTGATGGGCTTCCTCCTCGGACGGTCCCGCGTCGCCGACCGGCTGTTCGGGGGATGGATCGTCGTCGGGATGAACCTGCCCGCGATCGTCATTGCGATCATCTGCTACATCTGGCTCGGCCTTTCGGAATTCGCGCTCGTGCTCGCGGTCGTCATCAACAAGACCCCGCTCGTCACAACCACCGTGC
>JBIKVM010000145.1:0-7649 GCA_044356825.1 Limisphaerales bacterium | reverse complement strand
CGGGGCAGGTGCGGCTGAAGCGCGCCCGCGTGCTCGTGGTGGGCGCGGGGGGCCTCGGCTCGCCCGCGCTTCTCTATCTTGCGGCGGCGGGGGTGGGGCGGATCGGGATCGTGGATCATGACCGCGTCGATGCCTCGAACCTCCAGCGCCAGATCATCCACACCGATGCCCGCATCGGCCTGCCCAAGACCGAATCGGCCGCCGCCGCCATCGCCGCGCTGAACCCGTTCTGCGAGGTGCGGCTCCATCCCCAGCGGCTCGATGCCGAGGGGGCGCGCGCGCTGGTGGCCGACCATGACCTCGTCCTCGACGGCACCGACAATTTCGCGACCCGCCGCGCCGTCAATGCCGCCTGCGTCGCGGCGGGGCGCCCGCTCGTCTCGGGCGCGATCGCGCAATGGGAGGGGCAGGTCAGCGTCTTCGATCCGGCCCGCGGCGGGCCCTGCTATGCCTGCGTCTTTCCCGAGGATCCGGCGCAGGGCCTTGCACCCAGTTGCGCCGAGGCGGGCGTGATGGCCGCCCTGCCCGGCATCATCGGCGCGATGATGGCGTCCGAGGCGGTGAAGGTCCTGACTGGAGCGGGCACGCCCCTGATCGGGCGGATGGCGATCCACGACGCGCTCGATGCCGAAAGCCGGGTCATGAGGCTGCGCCCCCGCCCCGATTGCCCCGTCTGTGGCGGCATCCACCGCCAGGGTGCGCACCCTCAGGGTGCCATCTCGCCAAGCAGGTAATCTGTCACACGCCGCCGCCCTGTCAGGATCGCGACCTCCGCGATCTGTCCCGCCCGCAGGCCGTGGTCCTGCCCGAGCGGGCGGTCGGTGATGATCGTGACCTCGAGCGTTCCAGCATCCAGCTGGCCCGGATCGGTCGCAGGCGCAGTCACGATCTCGTCCACGCGGCCCGTCAGCCTGCCCGACTGGCCCGCCCCCGGCAGGGCGATGCGCGCGGCCAGACCCGGCCGCAGGTCGCCCGCGACCGCTGGATCCACACGCGCCCGCAGCAGCAATCCACCTTCTGCAGGCACAATCCGCACCAGCGGTTGGCCCTGCGCGACCACCGACCCGGTTGCGACTCCGCGCCAGGGCGCGGCCATGCCCGCCACGGGGCTGCGCACCTCAGCCGACCCGAGCAGCGCGGCGAGGGCAGGCAGGCGCGCCTCGGCGCGCGCGCGCGCGCTCCGGGCGGCGGCCAGATCGGCAAGGATCGCGGCGCGTCGGGCCTCGGTTGCGGTCGCGGCACGCAGGCGCGCGGCAGTGCCCGCTGCCCGCGCGCGTTCGATCTCGGCGCCAAGGGCTGCGCGGTCGCCCCTGCGGTCCGCCTCGGAGCGCAGGAGCGGCTCGAGGCTGCGCTCGGCAACGATCCCGGCCGCGACCAGCGGCGCGCGCGCCGCCCGTTCGGCCGCGACCAGCGCCAGCGCTTCGGACGCCGCCGCCTCGCGTTCGATCAGGGCTGCGAGCGCGTGGTCGGCCTGTGCGATCTCGACCTCGGCAAGGCGTTGGCGCAGCGCCTCTTCCTCGGTCCGCGCAGCCCAGAGCGCCGTCTCTGCCGCAACGAGGTCCGGGGCCTCGCGCCGCAGATCAGCCGGAAAAATGGGGCGCCGCCCCGCCGCCTCGGCCTCGAGCCGCGCGATGCGGGCTGCCTCGGCCCAGGCTTCGGCACTGATCTCGGCAAGGGCCGAGCGGATCGGCCCCGCATCGAGCACGGCCAGCACGGCTCCAGCCTCTGCCGGCGTTCCCTGCGACGCAAGGCTTACGAGCGTTCCGGCGAAGGGCGCCTGAAGCGTCAGTTCGGGCTGTTCGTACTCAAGCCGGGCATGCACGCGCAGGGTTTCGTCGAATTCGGCAACCGCGATCCACATCGCGCCGCCGAGGACAAGCGCCCCGATCGCGGCGATGAGCGGCCCCGCCCCGCTGCCTGCCCCTGCCGGCGGTGCAGCATCAGACGGCGCCGGCATGGATGCTCTGGCGCTGCGGCGATGATGCGACGTTCCCCACGCTCGCGGCGGCTGCGAAGAAGCCGGGGGGTGCATCGGCGCTGATCCGCCCGCGGTCGAGGACCACCACGCGGTCAGCGAGTCGCAAAAGGGCAGGGCGATGCGTGGCCATCACGACGGTCGCGCCCGCGGCCGCGGTTTCAAGCGCGACGGCAAGTGCCAGTTCGGCGCGCGCGTCGAAACCTGCCGAAGGATCATCGAGCAGAAGAAGCCGCGGCCGCCCTGCAATCGCCCGGGCTATCGCCGCGGCCCGGCGCTGCGCGCCCGAGAGAGCGGCAACGGGCATCTCGAAACCTCGCGGGTCGGCATCGATGGCCGCGCCAAGCCCCGAGGCCGTGGCGGCCCTGTGCAGGGCAGCATCGTCGATCACGCCGCGCCCCGCGGCAACGGCCATCCGCAGCGGCCCGTCTGGCAGCCAGAGCGGATCGAGCAGCGCCCCCACATGTCGGCCGAGGCACTCGGGCGCGAACCGTTCCATGTCGGTGCCATCGACCAGAACGCGCCCGCCCTCGGGCGTCTCGATCCCGGCCAGAAGGCGCAGAAGGGTCGATCGCCCCCCGCCCGCCGGACCGGTCAGTGCGATCCGCTCACCCGGCGCGATGCGCAGCGACACGCTGCCGAGGGCGCGGCAGCGCAGATCGCGCAGCTCGATCGCGAATTCGGGTCCGCTGTCACGCAACTGTGCGCGCCTCAGGGCCGGCGCCTCGGGCAGTCGTGCCGTTTCGGCCCGCACCGGGGCCGGGAGGGTGGCGAGGCGTTGTGCAAGATGCGCAAGCACCTGAACCGGCGCCAGAGCTCGGCCCGTCAGCAGCACCGCCGCAATCAGGGCCCCGCCGCTCAGCCCCTCTTCGATGACGCCAAGCGCACCCCACAACACGATCCCGACCTGCCCCGCCTGCTGGGCGAGGGTGGCCACCTGCACCACCCAGTTAACGGCCCCGCGCAAGGCCGCAGCCTGCCCGACATGCAGATCTGCGGCGCGGCGCAGTTCGGACAATGGCCCTTCCTGCGCGGCCATCGCACGCAGCGTCGCGCCACCTGCCCCGAGATCGGCGATGCACCGCGCCCGCCCTTTCGCAAGGGTGCGTTCGGCCTCGGCCAGTCGCGCGATGCACGGCGCGAGGGCGGCGGCAAGCGCGCATGCCCCGCCAAGCGCCACGAGCGGCAGCGCGACCAGCGGCCCCGCGACAACCCAGATCGCGATCAGATAGATCGGCACGAAGGGAAGATCGCCAAGTCCGCAGAGAAGCGCAGCACTCGGACCCTCGACCCGGGCATCGCTCCAGCCGCCGCGCCCTTCGGCGGCGGCGCGCCCTGCCGCGAGGGCAAGCCGATGTTCGGCCGCGAGGGCTACCGCATCGGCAAGCCGCCCGCGCGCGAGCCGCAGCGCGAAGTCGCATGCCAGCGCGATGCCCGCACCTGCCCCGAGAGCCAACAGCGAGGTCGTCGCCCCCGCAGGCAGGACGCGGTCATAGACCGCCATGACAAGGACCGCCGTTGCAAGCCCGAGCAGGTTCGACAGCCCCGTCGCCAGCAGGACCTGCCCGAGGATCCAACGATCGGCGCGCATCCACGCGCCGATGTGCCTGCCCGTCCCGATCATCCCCTGTGCCATCTTCCACCTCGCCTGGTGCGCTCGGGGGAAGGATCGATGGCGAATATTAAGTCAGGGTTGATCGAGCATGCATTTATGCACCTTCAGGGCGAAACTGCGGCGACGCCCTCGGCCGCGCCTTCGGGCAGATCCTCGAGCGCCATCAGATAGGTGCGGATCGAGAACACGACGGCTCCCGTTTGCGGCAGGCGGATCAGGCACTGCCGCTCAGAGCGCAGATAGCGCGGCGCCAGGGCCGCCTCGGGCGTTCCGGGTGCGGCGCGTTCGGGCTGATAGAGCGCCGGATTGGCATAGAGCAGCACGTTCGACCGCCAGAGCGGCGTCTCTGGCCGAATCCCGTCGAAGAGGCGCTGTACTCGGGGTGCGAGGCCATCGTCATAGGCCGGTACCGGGTCGTGGATCGCGATCAGGGGGCGGCCGATCTTCTCGGCAAGCCGCCAGCGCGCCGGAAAGCACAAGATCGCGCCGGTCAACACATGCTCGTCAGACCCGGGCGGGCGTTCGAGCAGGCAGAAATCCTCGGGCAGAAGCCGGCCGAGCGTCAACAGGGGCTCTGCCGGGGCGGGGCGAACGCGCACGCCGTCGGGCCGCTCGATCACGCCGTCGTGGATCGCGAAGCCCGGCAGGCGGGGCAACTCGGTCAGGATGCGGGCCAGCAATTCATCGGCAGCCGGGCGCGCGCCGGGCAGCAGGGCATGGACGGCATCGGGCATGGTCGCGATCAGCCGGTCGCGCTCGGCCATCTGGGGTGCGTAGGCCTCGTCGATGAGGATCCAAGCGTCGGGATCGAGCGGGGCAATCCCGGGCAGGCGGTGCGGCCGGCGCCACGGCGCATGGGGCATGTCGCGGTGCAAGATCGCCGTCATGCCCGTGACCTTGCGATCCGCGGCGCGCGTGGTCAAGGGGTATGGTCGTGCATCCTCCAGCGCGGTCTTGGCGCCCGGGCGAGGGCATCCTCAATCCGCTGCGCGAGGTCCGCGCGCTCGGCCGGGCCGAGACCCGCGACGTGCTTCTCGACCGTCGCAAGGCCCGCGTCGATGCGTCCGTGGGCACGCTGCCGCATCCGCCCGAACACGGCGGAAACCGCAGCAGCATCGTACGGCTCGGTCCGCAGCACCTGCGCGAGGGCGGCAGCATCGGCGCGGTCATCGGCGAAAGAGCGGCGCAATTCGTCGCGCCGGCCGGCAAAGGCTCCGCGCATGGCATCCCTGTCCTTGTGGCTGAAGGCCGCGCCGAGCGGCCCGAGGCCGGGATCGCGCAAGGCGGCGGCGCCGTCATCGTCAAAGCCGTGGATCAGGAAGGCGCCCGCAAGCCCCCCGGCGACTGCGAGGTTGAGCGCGAGCGACGTTGCAAGAGCGATCACAAGCCCGCGCCCGCGCCGTGGCGGGTGTGGTGCCGTGTCGGGTGTCGTCTGGGCCATCTGTCAGCCTCCGGATTCGGGATCGAGAAACTCTGCAAGCCCCGCATGATCCGGCAGCAGCGCGACATCCGCCGCAGCCCCGAGGCCCAGCCGATCGAACAGTTCGGGCGCGATGCCGGGCTGCATCACCCCGAGCCAGAGCCCGACGCCAAGCGCTGCTGTCTGCATCCCGCCAAGCGCCAGAACGCGCAGCGCAAGGGCGACCCTCTCGCGAAGCCCAGGCCGCTGCGGTGCCACGGGTGCGGGTTCGGGCAGCGGAGCCGGGCGGTGCGTCCGGGCATCGGCCAGGATCCGCGCCACGAGGGCCTCTGAGGGTTCGGGTTCGGGCGCGCGGCGCGCCGCGGCGAAGCCAGCCGCGATCCGGGGCGGCAGGTCCGCTTCGTCGCGGTGCAACTCGTCATCCTTGCGGATCATGATGCTTCATCCTCGACATGATCGGTTTCGTGACGCAAGGCCCGATCGCCCGCAAGCGCGCGGCGCCCCCGGGCCAGAAGGCTCTCGACGGCCTCGACCCCCGTCTCGAGTTCCTGCGCGATCTCGGGGTTCGTGAGGCCCTCGAAATGGCGCAACACGATGGCGCGCCGCTGCCGGTCGGGTAGCCGGCCAAGGGCCGAGCGCAGCGCATCCGCACGATCCGCGTCGATGAGCAGCGCCTCGGCGGTTGGCGCGGGGTCGGGGGGATCGGCGGCATCCTCGATCGGCTGCGTCCGCCCCCGGCGCCGCAGACGATCGATGCAGAGGTTGAGCGCGACCCGGTGCAGCCATGTCGCCACCGTTGCCCCGCCCTCGGTGCTCCAGCCCGGCGCGGCGCGCCACAGGCGCAGCATTGCCTCCTGCGCGACATCCTCTGCCTCGGCCACGTCGCCCAGAACGCGAGCTGCAAGCCCGAGCACCCGCGGCAGCAGCCGCGCGACAAGCGCGGCCGCCGCCTGCGGATCTCCCGCCGCATAGGCCGAGAGGAGGCGCGCATCCTCGCCCGGGTCCGGGTGCTCGACCCTGCTCAGCGTCGCCTCCGCCCGTTCGTTGCGGGATCCCGGTCGTCAGTTGCCCGCCTGCCCGTGAGAGCCGCCACGATGATCATGCCGCCCCCCCTCGTGCCGGCCGCGGCCTTCGCCGCGCCCGCCCTCGGGCATTTCATCTTTGCTGATCACACCGTCCCCGTTGCGGTCAAGCCGCTCGAACATGACGAGCGGCCCCCTCCCCGTCATCAGTTCCGTCGCAGACACGCTGCCGTCACCGTCACTGTCGAGCGCGGCGAAATGGGCCTCGGCCGCAGCGGCGGCCCGGGCGGCGGCCCGGGCGCGGTGGGCCTCGATGAAGTCCGCGAGGGCGATCTTGCCGTCACCATCGGGATCGAACGCCTTGGCCTCGGCCGTCTGATGCGCCTCGATCTCGGCCTTCGAGATGTTGCCATCCCCGTCGGTATCGAGGTCGGCGATCATGGCCGCAGCGCCCATATGGCCGCCCATCCCGCCGTGCATGCCACCGCCCGCTGCAATGGCCGCACCCGCGATCAGGGCGATCGTCGCGGCACCGAGCGTGATTCCTGCAAGCTTGTTGACCTTCATCGTGTCCTCCTTCGGGACGTTGCTGCAATGACCCTTCCACGCGGGGCGCGCGCGTTTCCGTCGCGGAGTTTCAGGAATTCGGGGGCTTTCGTCCGTCGGGCCATCGGCGTAAGGATCCGGCGGGAGGGCCGGGACATGAGCCGAACCGAAGCAGCAGACTTTTCCCATTTGGATGCACCCGATGACCGACCCTGGCGCCGCGCGCTGTGGCGCGGCCTGCACCGTCGGTGCCCGGCCTGCGGCACGGGACGGATCATGTCGGGATACCTGACCGTCGCGCCGGCCTGCCCCGCCTGCGGTGAGGACCTCTCGCATCAGCGGACCGACGACGGGCCGGCCTATCTGACGATCCTGATCGTGGGCAAGATCATCGCCCCGACCATCTTCTGGGTGTTCGTGACGTTCCGCCCCGATCCCCTCGTGCTTGCCGCGGGGTTTTCGGCTGCGACGGTCGCGCTCGCGCTGTGGCTGCTGCCGCGGCTCAAGGGCGGGTTCGTCGGGCTGCAGTGGTCGCGCAGGATGCACGGGTTCGGCGGCACGGAGCCCGCATGACCGACCGACCCGAGGAGGGGGCGCCGACGGCGATCCGCCACGCCGCAACCGTGATCCTCTGGCGCACAGGGCGCGCCGAAGGGCCCGAGGTGCTGATGGGGCAGCGGGGCGCGGGTGCGGCGTTCATGCCCTCGAAGTTCGTCTTTCCCGGCGGTGCGGTCGATGCGGCGGATGCGGAAATGGCCCTTGCCGATCCGCTCCACCCCGACTGCGCGCGCCGCCTCTCGGAGCCCGGTGCCCCCGCCCCCGCCGCGATCGCAGCGGCCGCGATCCGCGAAACCTGGGAAGAGACAGGTCTCGCCTTGGCGCGGCCGCGGGGCGGGCTATCCGAGGGGCAGGGCCCCTGGCCGGGATGGGAGGGCATCGTGCCCTCGGCTGCCGGGCTGCGCTTCGTCTTTCGCGCCATCACCCCGCCCGGTCGGCCGCGGCGCTTCGATGCGCGGTTCTTTCTGGCCGATGCGGGCTGCATCGCGGGCGACCCCGAGGATTTCTCGCGCG
>JBIKVM010000144.1:0-7653 GCA_044356825.1 Limisphaerales bacterium | reverse complement strand
CGCCCGCACCCGCCGGTAGAAACGGTAGACCGTGCGATCCGTCGCAATCAGAACCCCGGCCGACGCGACGATGGCGAGGGGAAGGGCGATAAGCGCGGTGGGAAGCGGCCCGAAACTGACGCCAAGGGACTGCAGGCCCCAGGTCAAAAGGATCGCGGCCATGGTGCCAAACGCCATCGTGTCGCCATGCGCGAAGTTCGAAAACCGCAAGATGCCGTAGACGAGCGTGACGCCGAGCGCGCCGAGCGCCAGTTGCGCGCCATAGGCAAGCCCCGGCACGAAGACGAAATTGGCAAAGACGACGAGGGCGTTCAGGATATCCATCTCAGCCCCCGAGGAAACTGCGCCGGACCTCGGGATCGGCCATCAGCGCCGCGCCCGTGTCGGTAAAGCGGTTGGTGCCCTGCACGAGCACATAGCCCATGTCGGCGATGGCCAGCGCCTGGCGGGCGTTCTGCTCGACCATCAGGATCGAGATGCCGGTGCGGGCGATGTCGATGATGCGGTCGAAGAGCTCGTCCATCACGATGGGCGAGACGCCCGCCGTCGGTTCGTCGAGCATGAGCACGCGCGGTTGCGTCATCAGCGCGCGCCCGACCGCCACCTGCTGGCGCTGGCCGCCCGACAGCTCGCCCGCCGCCTGCCGGCGCTTGTCGCGCAGGATGGGAAAGAGGGCATAGACCTGCTCCATCGTCGCGCGGATGTCGTCGCGGCGCAAAAAGGCGCCCATCTCGAGGTTCTCCTCGACCGTCATCGAGGTGAAGATGTTCTGCGTCTGCGGCACGAAGGCCATGCCCTTGGCGACCCGGTCCTGTGGCGACAGCGCTGTGATGTCCTCTCCGCCGAGCCGCACGCGGCCCTGGCGCAGCTTCAGCATCCCGAAGACGGCCTTCATTGCCGTGGACTTGCCCGCCCCGTTCGGGCCGACGATGACGGCGATCTGGCCCTTCTCGACCGCGATGGTGCAGCCCTGCAGGATGTCGGCCGCGCCATAGCCGCCCGTCATCGCCTCGCCGATCAGAAAGGGTTCAGCCATGGGCGGCCGCCTTGTTCTTGAGCCCACGCCCGAGATAGGCCTCGATCACCGCCTCGTTCTGCATGATCGCGTCGGCCGGGCCCTGCGCCAGCACCTTGCCCTCGGCCATGACGATGACCGGGTCGCACAGGCGGCCGATGAAATCCATGTCGTGCTCGATCACGCAGAAGGTATAGCCGCGCTCGCGGTTGAGCCGCACGATCGCGTCCGCGATGGTGTTGAGGAGCGTACGGTTCACGCCCGCCCCCACCTCGTCGAGAAAGACGATCCGGGCATCGACCATCATGGTGCGGCCAAGTTCGAGCAGCTTTTTCTGCCCGCCCGAGATGTTCGCCGCGCGCTCGTCGGCCAGATGCGAGATCGTGAGGAACTCGAGCACCTCGTCGGCCTTGGCGCGCAGCCGTCCCTCTTCGGCGGCGACGCGGCCGCGGTTGAACCAGGCGTTCCACAGCCGCTCGCCCGACTGCGCCGCGGGCACCATCATCAGGTTCTCGCGGCAGGTCATCGAGCCGAATTCATGCGCGATCTGGAACGTCCGCAAGAGGCCCTTGTGAAAGAGATCGTGCGGCGGCAGGCCGGTGATGTCCTCGCCCTCCATCAGCACGCGGCCCGAAGTGGGCGCCAGACGGCCGGCGATGACGTTGAAGAGGGTGGTCTTGCCCGCGCCGTTGGGGCCGATCAACCCGGTGATCGAGCCCTTGGCGATCTCGAGCGACGCGCCATCGACGGCGTGGAAGCCGCCGAAATGCTTATGCAGGTTCTCGACCCGGATCATCGGTTCGGCGTCTCCCCGTGGGCGGTGCGATCTGACGCCGCGCGCGCCCCGTTCTTGCGCAACGGCCCGGGGGTGCGACCCCCGGGCCTGCGATCTTCAGTGCGCGATCAGCGGAAGCGGACGGTCTCGATCTTGCCGCCCTTCATCTCGAACTCGCGATAGCTGCCGGCCGATTCGCCCGGTCCGATCAACTCGACCGCGCTCGCGCCGACATAGTCGATGTCGCCGCCGGCCGCGAGGATCTCGATGGCCTTCGCGAGCTCGCCCGGCTGGATCGGCTCGCCCGGGGCGTTCGCCACGTCGAGCACCTTGTCCTTGTAGACCTGCGGGTCGGTCGAGCCCGCCGCCTGCATCGCGAGAAGGATCAGCGCCGCCGCGTCGTAGGACTCGGGCGAGAAGGCGTTCTTGGGGTTGAAGCCCGCGGCTGCGCCCATCTCGTGGAACTTGGCGAGGCCGTCGCTGTCGGTGCCCGGATGCTGGCCGAAGGAGCCTTCGGTCTTGGCGGCGAAGTTGTCCTCGAGCGCCTGGCTGAACATCCCGTCGGGGAACATGAAGGTGTCGAAGGCACCCGAGTCGAGCGCGCCGTTGGTGATGCCCGCGCCGCCCTGGTCGATGTAGCCCGCAACCACCAGCAGCTCACCGCCCGCGGCGGCCAGCGCGCCGACTTCGGCCGAATAGTCGGCCTTGCCGTCCTCGTGCGGGGCGCTCAGCGTGACCGTGCCGCCCGCGGCGGTGAAGGCCGCCTGGAAGCTGTCGGCCAGACCCTTGCCGTAGTCGTTGTTGGTGTAGGACACCGCGACCGAGGTGATGCCGCGATCCTTCAGGATGTCGGCCATGACCTGGCCCTGGCGCGCGTCCGAGGGCGCGGTGCGGAAGAACAGCCCGTCATCCTCGGCCGTCGAGAGGCCGGGCGAGGTCGCCGAGGGCGAGATCATCACGACGCCGTTGGGGCGCGCGACGTTCTGGAGGATGGCGCCCGTCACACCCGAGCAATCCGCGCCCATGATGCCGTTGACCTTGTCCGAGGTCACCAGACGCTCGGCGGCAGCCTGGGCCGCGGTGGCGTCGATGCAGGTCGAGTCGCCGCGGATCGCGGTGATCGTGTGCCCGCCGCCCAGCAGCGTGCCCGCCGCGCTGATCTCGTTGATCGCAAGCTCGGCACCCGCCGCCATGTCGGGCGCGAGCGATTCGAGCGGGCCGGTGAAGCCCAAGACGATACCGATCTTGATTTCTTCGGCCGACACCGCGCCCGCCACAAGTGCGGCAGCGGTCGAGGCCAAAAGCAATTTCCGCATGTTCATACTCCCTGAAGTTGGATCTTGTCCGGCAAGCAAACTAGTGCGCCGCGTCACAAAAAGAAAGTCCCGCGCAGCGATCTAGCGCAAGGGCACGACACATTCGCAGATCCTGAGCCGGACGCGTGCCCCGACGGCCACCTGCGGCCCCGGGCCCGAGATCACGAGCAGGCAGCGCCCCCCCTCCTGCACCCAGAAGAGCTGGTCGTGGCCGCGGAACTCGCGCCCGATCACCACCGCCTCGGCGGTCGGGTCCGGGTCGAGCAGGATCTGCTCGGGTCGGACCGCGAGCTGGACCGCACCATTGGCCGCGCGTGAGAGCGGAAGGCGGCCGAAGGGGGTTTCGGCATCCATGCCGTTCGCCGTCCCGGCAAGGATGTTCGACCGGCCGATGAAACTCGCGACGAAGGCGTTGACGGGATTGTGATAGAGCTCGTCCGGCGCGCCGATTTGCTCAAGCCTGCCATCGCGCATCACCCCCACGCGATCGGCGGTGCCCAGGGCCTCTTCCTGGTCATGGGTGACAAGGATCGCGGCGGACCCGGCGGCCTTGAGCAGCTTGCGCACCTCCTGCCGGGTCTCTGCCCTCAGGGCCGCATCGAGGTTCGAGAACGGCTCATCGAGCAGCACGATCGGCGGCGCCGGCGCAAGAGTGCGCGCAAGCGCGACGCGCTGCTGCTGGCCGCCCGAAAGCTCGTGTGGCATCCGCCCGCCAAGGCCTGCAAGGCCGACGAGATCGAGCATCTCCGCCACGCGCCGGTCGGCTGCCGGCCGCCCCAGCCGCCGCACCCCGAAGCCGACGTTGCCTGCAACCGTAAGATTGGGAAACAGGGCATTGTCTTGAAATACGAATCCGATTCCACGATGCTCAGGGGGAAGGTCAGTGATATCCGTGCCGTGCAACCGGATCCGCCCCTCGTCGGGGCGCTCGAACCCCGCGATCATGCGCAAGGTAGTCGTCTTGCCGCAGCCGGAGGGACCGAGAAGGGCGACCACCTCACCCTCGCCCACGGTGAACCCCACACGCGTGACGGCGGACTCGGCCGAACCGGCAAAGCGGCGTGTCAGGCGGTCGACCTCGAGCAGGATATTGGCAGGCTCCTGCCGAAATCCCGCGGGCGTCGCCTCGGCCGGCATGCGGAAGTTCAAGATCCTCGGCAGTTCGTTCATTGCCTCTTCCACCCGGGAGGGACATGACGAAGGGCTTAGGATATCCGAGTCTTTCGGTCAAGTTCGCCGCCGCGTCCGGCAAACCGTTGCAGACTTGCCGCGCCTCGGGCGGAACATGCCGGGAAATCTTGCGATGGTCTCGGCGATGCTTGACACTGCGGGGGGTTTTGATAGGGGTTTCGAACCCTTAATGAAGGATTAGACCCATGACCAAGACCATCGCCATCTCGGTTCTCCTCGCTTCCGCGGCCCTGCTTGGCGCTTGCGCTCCTGCGCCGGCTCCCGCTCCGGTCGAAGCTGAGGCGTCCACCGGCAAACTCTGATTTCGCCAGCGCGAAATTCGGTCGGGATCGACGTCGGGTAACTCCGGCGTCGATTTCATTTTTGAGATCCGTTCTTCGCCGGCAGATCGGCACGGACCGGTTCAGTCAGTCCTTTTCCATCGTGCATTGAAGCGGGTGCTGGTGGCGACGCGCGAGGTCCATCACTTGCGCCACCTTGGTCTCCGCCACCTCGAAGGAAAACACCCCGACGACCGCGAGCCCCTTCTTGTGTACCGTAAGCATGAGTTCGACGGCCTGCGCGTGGTTCATGCCGAAGAATCGTTCGAGTACATGCACGACGAATTCCATGGGCGTGTAGTCGTCGTTGAGCAGCAGCACCTTGTACATCGGCGGGCGCTGGGTGCGGGCCCGGGTCTGAACCGCGACGCCGTTATCTGTGCCGTTCCCCGCAGTTGGGGAACGGGCCGCCGAAGCGTGCGGATCGAGGTTCCGTTCTGGGCGCGTCATGTTCTCGACTGGCGATGCCCGAAGGCGGATTCACATCGGTCGTGGGGGAATATACCGTTCCGCGCGTCCGAGAAAAGGGTGCGCATAGCGCGAATTTTCGTCGCCTCCCCTAGCATCACACCGTGTCGAGGTAAAGCTCGACCTTTTCCTCGGCGCTGAGGTCGGCCGTGTAGTGACGCTCGTGCCTCTTGGTCATGACGAAATTGCGGATCAGGTCGGGCGAGAGGATCGCAGGCAGAAGCGTGCTGCGCTCGAAGGCGTCGATCGCGCCGTCCCACGACGTCGGAACCTGCGGCAGATCGTTGCGGGCATAGGCATTGCCCGAAATGGGCGGCGGCGGTTCGACCCGCGCGATGATGCCCTGAAGGGCAGCACCGAGGATGGTCGCGAGCATGAGATAGGGGTTCACGTCGCCGCCCGCGATCCGGTGCTCGACCCGGCGCGCGGCGGGGTTACCCGAGGGCACGCGCAACGCCACCGTTCGATTCTCGTATCCCCAACAGATCGAGACGGGCGCATGCGCCCCGGGAACCAGCCGGTCATAGCTGTTCGCGTGGGGGGCGAAGACAAGGGTCGAATCATGCGCAGCCGCAAGACACCCCGCGACCGCGTGGCGCAGCATCGCCGTCCCCTCGGGCCCGCCGTTGTCGAAGACGTTGCGCCCCGATCCGTCGAGCAGCGAGAAATGCGTGTGCAGCCCGTTGCCCGAATATTCCGGATAGGGCTTGGCCATGAAGCTCGCAGCAAAGCCGTGCCGCCGCGCGAGGCCCTTGACCAGCATCTTGAAGAACCACGCATCGTCGGCCGCGCGCAGCGCATCGTCCTGATGCATGAGGTTGATCTCGAACTGGCCGAGGCCGGTTTCCGAGATCGCGGTGTCGGCGGGAATGTCCATCGCCTCGGCCGCGTCGTAGAGGTCGGTAAAGAAGCGGTCAAAAGCATCGAGCGCGCGGATCGAGAGCGCCTCGGCCGCCTTGCGCCGCTTGCCCGAACGCGGGCTGGGCGGCACCTGCAGCGTCTTGCCCGAATCATCGATCAGGAAGAATTCGAGCTCCATCGCCACGACGGGGTTGAGGCCGCGCGCGCGAAAGCGATCGATCACCGCCCGCAGCGCGTGGCGCGGATCGCCCTCGAAGGGGCGGCCGTCCTCGTGGAACATCCAGATCGGGAGGAGCGCGGTCGGCGCCTCGAGCCAGGGCATCGGCATGAATCCGCGCTCGGTCGGAAACAGCACACCGTCGGCATCGCCCATCTCGAAGACGAGCGGGCTGTCGTCCACATCCTCGCCCCAGATATCGAGGTTGAGGACCGAGAAGGGAAAGCGCGTGCCCGACCGCAGCACCCCTTCGGCAAAGCGCGAGGGGATGCGCTTGCCGCGCGCCTGCCCGTTGAGGTCGGCCGCCGCGACGCGGATCGTGCGCACCTCGGGGTGCTTGCGCAGCCAGTGTTGCAGGTCCTTCATCGGCGCGCCTCCGCCCCGCGAAAGGGGCCATCGGGCGCGTTCGGACAGAGGACATGACGGGGCAAGACGGGCACTCGCGGCTGTTGCGGATGGCGCGATGGTGCCGTCATGCCGGTGGATTTGGCAACCCCCGGCACGGTCGCAGCCGTCACGCCCCCCCGGCGGCGCGCGCGGCGCGCTGGCGCGCGAGCGCGCTGTCGCGGTCCGACACGCCCAGAAGCGGCGCGATCATCCGCATCAGCCGGTCCTCGTCGGCCGCGCGTTCGCCATCGGCGAGCGCCACCGACCACAGCGCCTCGATCAGCGCGGCGCGGTCGTCATAGGGCACGGCCTCCTTCAGGACGCGGGTAAAGCGGACGGTGTCGGGGGCATGGGCCTCGGCGGCCTCGGCCTCGGCCCGCAGCGCGGCGGCGGCGGCCGGGGCGAGGCCGAGGCGCAGGCCCAGCACACGGTCGATCCGCGCCACCTCGGCCGCGTCATAGGCACCATCGGCACGCGCCAGCCGCACGAGCAGGACGGCCAGCGCCTGCGCCGCGTCGGCGGGCGCGAGGCGGCCGGGCGCGGGCGCGCGCAAGCGTTCGATCAGCGCGCCGAGCATCAGCCCTCCCACCCCGGCACGATGATGAGGTGCCCCTCGGACGCCCCCGCCCGCAGCGCCTTGGCCGCCTGATATTCGGGGCTGTCATAGCAGGCGCGCGCGGCCTCGAGGCTCGGGAACTCGATCACCACGGTGCGGGCGCGGCTTGCGCCCTCCTTCACCTCCTGCGCGCCGCCCCGGATGACGAAGCGCGCGCCGTATTTCGCGAATGCCGCGCCGTTCGCGGCGCGATAGCGGTCGTAGGCGGCGGGGTCGGTCACATCCATCTGCGCGACCCAATAGGCCTTCGTCATGGTGCTGTCTCCTCATCAAGCAGCGGTGCCATCAGGGTCTCGACCTCTGCAAGCGCCGCGTCAAGCCCGTGCGGGGCGTTGACGACGAATAGCCCCGACCCCAGCATCTTGTGCCCCGGCCGCGCGGGGCCGAAGCGCAGCTCGTGCCCGACCGCGCCGGCCATCCCCGCCGCCTCGAGGGCCGCGCGCATCGGCAGATGCGCCCCCGACGCCAGGATCGGATACCACAGGAT
>JBIKVM010000143.1:0-7657 GCA_044356825.1 Limisphaerales bacterium | reverse complement strand
GGGATGGATCGTCGTCGGGATGAACCTGCCCGCGATCGTCATTGCGATCATCTGCTACATCTGGCTCGGCCTTTCGGAATTCGCGCTCGTGCTCGCGGTCGTCATCAACAAGACCCCGCTCGTCACCACCACCGTGCGGGAGGGGGTGCGCAACTTCCTTGCCGAATACGACGAGTTGGCCGAGGCATTCCGCATGCCGCTCCTGCGCCGGCTACGGCTCGTGCTGCTGCCGCAGCTGCTGCCCTTCCTGTTGGCCGCGGCGCGAACGGGACTGTCGCTCATCTGGAAAATCGTGCTGGTGTTCGAGGTGCTGGGCTCGGACGGCGGCGTGGGCTTCCGGATCGGCATCTTCTATCAGTTCTTCGATATGAAAGGCATCCTCGCCTATACCTCGGTCTTCATCATCGTCGTCATGGCGATCGAACACGGCGCCCTGCGCCCCCTCGAGCGGAGCATCCTGCGGTGGCGACCGGACCAGCGGTAGAGATCGACATCGAGCGGATGGGGTTCGACGGGGATGATGCGGCAATCGTCCTTCGCGACATCCATCTGTCGGTCGCACCCGGACAGGTCGTGGCGCTGATAGGCCCGTCGGGCGTCGGCAAGACAACGCTGCTGCGCATCCTCGCGGGGACCGAGCGTCGCTTTCGCGGCAGCGTGCGGATCGGGGGCGTCCCCGCGGCCGAGGCGCCGATCCCGGGATACGTCTTCCAGGACGCGCGCCTGCTGCCCTGGCTCACGGCCGAGGCGAATCTCCGCGCCGTCAGCCCCGACATCACGCCGGCCGAAGTCGCAGCTCTTCTGACGCAGGTGGGGCTTGCGGGCTGCGAGCCGGCATTCCCGCGCGAGTTGTCGGGGGGAATGCAGCGCCGGCTGGGCCTTGCGCGCGCGCTCTCGGTACGCTCGGGACTTTTGCTGCTCGACGAACCCTTCGTTTCGCTCGACCGCGAGAATGTCGAGGCGCTTCAGTCCATGTTCCGTGCCGTCTTCGCGGCGCATCGGCCGAGCGTGATCCTCGTCTCGCACGATCCGGGCGATGCGGCGCGCCTTGCGGACAGGGTTATCCTTCTTGCGGGGAGGCCGGCCGGGATCATCGCCGACATTCCGATCAGAGTCGGCCCCGAAAAGACTGCCGCGCTGCCGACGCAAGCCGAGACGGCGGAGATCGTGGCCACGATCCGCAGCGCCGCAAGGGGGCAGGTATGATGTCGACGCAGACAACCGATGCGCTGAGCCTCCGCGCGATCGTCAAGACCTATGCGCGCCGTCCGGCCTTGCGCGGTGTCGGACTCCGGGTCGGACCGGGCGAGGTGGTGGGGCTTTTGGGGCCAAACGGAGCGGGCAAGTCGACACTGTTTCAGATCGCGGCGGGGCTGTTTGCCCCCGACGAGGGCGAGGTGCGCGCCTTCGGTCTTAGCTATCGCGAGGATCCGGGTGCCATCCTGGAACGCCTGGGTGTGGTGTTTCAGGCACGCTCGCTTGACCTTGACATCTCGGTGCGCGCCAATCTGCGCTTCCACGGCGGGCTCTTCGGTCTCTCGGGAGACCGTCTGAGGGAACGAATCACCGACGTCTGCACGTTGCTCGGCATCTCGGATCAACTTGATACGGATGTGCGGCGGCTGTCGGGCGGGAACCAGCGTCGGGTCGAAATCGCGCGCGCCATGTTGTCGCACCCGTCGCTCCTGCTGCTCGACGAACCGACGACCGGGCTCGACACGGCGGCCCGGCGCAACCTCGTCCGCGACCTAGCCGACATCGTCCGCAAGCGGGGCGTCAGTGTGCTGTGGGCGACCCATATTGTTGAAGAAGTGGCAAGTGCCGACAGAATTGTGGTCCTTGTGGCCGGTGAAGTTCGGTTCGAAGGACGCCCTACCGAACTCCTGACGGCGACGGGCACACGCAACCTGTCGGACGCTTATGTGGCGTTCACGGCGAGCCAAGGCTGAAGCTGCCTGCGACAATATGCACGGCCCAGACGTTTGCATAAAAATCCGTCACGCTGCATCCTTTGTAACCTGTAAAAAGTAGAGCTGCGTCCGTGATCTCCGGATCGTCGGAAGCGGCCCAGAGGGGCGACACAGTGGAAGTAACATTCCGACAACTCGAGATTTTTCGCTGGGTTGTCATTGCTGGCTCCATCACGAAGGCGTCGCACCGGATCGGCCTGTCGCAGCCTTCGATCTCGCAGCAACTCGCCAAACTCGAAGAAGCGCTGAACGTCCAGCTCATCGTCAGGAACCGCACGGGCATCGTCTCGATGACGCCGGCAGGCGAATTCTGGTTCAAATCCTCCGAGGATATTCTCGGCCGGATCACGAACATCCTCAACGATCACGAGCAGCGGTTCAGGCATTCGAATGTCGTGCTCAAACTCGGGGCAACGCCGGGGTTCAGGGGACGCTTCACGTCCGCCGCGGCCCGGATCGCGGGGGATGAGCCTGATTTCGTGAAGCTCGACCTGGTCTACGATCTGACGAGCACGGCGCTCGTGGAGCGGTTGCGGATGCACCAGATCAACATGGCGATCGTCTCAGAATCCGCGATTGCGAACGACCTGTCGTCATTTGCGACCCAGCGTGTCTTCGAGGACCGGATGGCCTGGGCCGTTCCCGCCGAGATCGGCGACGAAGCGATCCGCTACGCGCTGTCGGCCGATGCCAAGCCAGAGCGGATAGAGGTGGCGCTGCGTCGCTACGTCGAAATCGACCCCCTGGTGCCGACGCGCGCCGCTTCGGACGACTGGTATCGCAGCCATCTGCCGCCGGCGATGGCGACATATTCCGCCCAGACCTTCGCGGCATCGGTCGAGTTCGTCGCCGAAGGGCTGGCGACGTGCCACATTCCGATCTCCCTTCTGCCGAATCTGAGTGAGCCCCTGCGGTCCCGGATCAAGGTTTTCGTGATCGACGGCATGTCGCGCACAATCGTGCTGGCGATGTTCAAGCATCTGCTCTCGCACACGGCGTTCTCGCGCATCTTCACGAAACTCGCGACATTCTGCCGGACCGACTACGCTGCCGAGATGGCCCTGCACGAACTTCCCCACATCTCGAGCGTGCTGCCCGAGCGCCCGTCGGGAACGATCGTGCATCTTCCCAAGGGCCATCCGGGCCTGTCCGTTGCAAGGCCAATGGGCAGTATTGGAAAATCCAACAACCGTTGATGCCAAGATGCGGCCGCAGCGCGATGCGATTCAATCGGCTACAGGGAGGATCCTAATGGAACTGGGGTGTTGGGTTGCCGGGTGGGCAGCCACGGGGCTTGGCGAGGTGGAACATGACGCACGCCGTTGAAGCCGGCGCCGCACGTGGCGGCACAGGGGTCTGGATTTTCAGGGTTCTGCTCGTAGCCGGTGCAGCCGTCATGGTCTATTCGTGGTTTGCACCTTGGTGGAGCGCATCGGTCGCGGTTATCCCCGGCGAGAACCATCTGGTCTTGCGCCCTTGGGGTGTCGAGGTGGTCCCCGAGGTTGAGGCCAATGCCGATGCCTCGCTCTATTCCATGCCGTGGTTCTTCGCCCCCTTCATGTGGGCGTACCTGACGGTCTGCATGCTGGCGCTGGCCGCGAGCCTGGTCTTGGATCGCACACTCTCGCTCGGCCGGATCAGGCTGCCGCTCGCAGCGGTTCTGATCGGACTTGTCGGTTTTTCCTACATGGCTGCCCTCGGGATCGCCTACGGCGTGGGCGAGATCAAGGCGAGTCTCGCCGGCAGCAACTTCATCGGCAAGTCG
This sequence comes from Limisphaerales bacterium, assembly GCA_044356825.1. Classification (GTDB taxonomy): domain Bacteria; phylum Pseudomonadota; class Alphaproteobacteria; order Rhodobacterales; family Rhodobacteraceae; genus JAUREX01. The sequence goes on along the minus strand of JBIKVM010000143.1, from coordinate 3,922 downwards.
ACCATCAAGCACGCGATGACGGGCGCTAAGATCAAGATGGTTTCAGACCTCCAGATCGGGTACTGGATCGCCCTCGGCTCGGGCGCGGCCCTGTTCGTCCTGGCGCTGCTGCGCGGACTGCTCGTGCGCAAGCCACGGGGGTAGGCGCGCGTCAGTTCCGCAGGAATTCAGCAGCGGGCCTTCGGGCCCGCTTTTTTGTGCTGATCCGTTCAGCCGGAACCGAATCGCACCGCATCAGCCCGCAGCGTGATTCGGCCCTGCAGGGGCGCCAAGCGGCGCGTCGCGGGAAAACGCCTATGACGAGTATAGGAAAATCCACGATCCTTCGGTGCCATTATCCCCTCACTTTGGTTTGGACTTCAACCAAGTGCGGGAGATATCTTATGAACTTCAGACTTATGATGGCCGGTTCGGCCGCCCTTGCGGCGGTTGGTCTGGCAACTGCGGGCCTTGCCCAGGGGGTGACGCCTGATCGCCTTCTGGCCGCGGGGACCGAGGCGGAGGCCGGTAACTGGCTCATGGCCCACAAGACCTATGATTCCAACCGCTTCTCGCCCCTGAACCAGATCAATGCCGCCAACGTGGCCGGCATGAAGCTGGCCTTCGCGGTGCCGCTTGGCGGCCTTGAGCCGTCGGCCTTCGGCATCGGCTACATGGAAGGCACGCCGCTGGTCGACAACGGCTTCATGTATGTCAGCGATCCGTGGGGCACGCCCTACAAGATCGACGTGTCCTCGGGCGAGCGCGGCAAGGTCCTCTGGGTCTGCGACACGGGCATCGACAAGGACCCGAGCCGTGGCATCCTTCTGGCCCATCGCGGCCTCGCGCTGTCGGGCACGAACGTCATCACGGCGCTGAACGATGGCCGCGTCGTGGCCTGCGACAGCGAAACGGGCGAGATCGTCTGGGAGCAGCAGGTCGCCACGGAACCGGGCGAGGGCTTCACCGCCCCGGCGCTCGTCGTCGGTGACAAGATCCTGATCGGCCAGTCCTACGGCGACTGGGCGACGCGCGGCTGGCTCGCGGCGCTGAGCGCCGAGGACGGCAGCGAACTGTGGCGCTTCTACACGGTGCCGGAGCCGGGTCAGCCGGGTTCGGAAACCTGGTTGTGCGAAGAGGCCGGCAACCCCGATTGCTGGAAAACCGGCGGTGCCGCCCTCTGGGTGACCGGTTCCTATGATCCGGAAACCAACCTGACCTATTGGGGCACGGGCAACCCGGTGCCGATGTTCGACCCCGAGTATCGCCCGGGCGACAACCTCTACTCCAACTCCTCGATCGCGGTTGACGTCGACTCGGGCGAGCTGAAGTGGCACTTCCAGTACACCCCCGGCGACTACATGGACTATGACGAGGTCGGCGTTCAGCTTCTCGTCGATACCCAGGTCGACGGGCAGGACCGCAAGGTGCTGGCGCACTTCGGCCGGAACGGCATCTTCTACACGCTCGATCGCCTGAACGGTTCCTACATCTCCTCGGGTCAGTACGTTAACCAGCTGAACTGGACGAAGGGCATCGATCCGAAGACCGGCAAGCCGGTCGAATACGATCCCTCGAAGTCGCTCCAGACCTACGCACAGGGTGTGATCAACCGTGCGGGCGCGACGACGACCACCTGCCCCGACATCCGTGGTGGCGTGAACTTCTTCCCCACCGCCTACAACCCGAACACCGGTGTTGCCTATGGCGCTGGGTATGAGGGCTGCTCGGACCTCGCCGTCAAGGAAGTTGCCGCAGCTGACGTGACGCCGGGCTCGATCTTCCTCGGCGGTACCTTTGCGCAAGTTGGTGCGCTGACCGGATCGATCGCTTCGGTAGACGTCAAGACCGGCCAGCGGATCAACGTCGCTGAGACGCCCTATCCGAACAACAGCGGCATGCTTGTCACGCCGGACCTGATCTGGACGGGCACGCTCGACGGTACGCTCGGCGCGCATGACCCCAACACGCTGGCGCAGCTGTGGTCGTTGAACGTCGGCACCGGCTTCCGCGCTCCGCCGATGACCTACTCGGTCGATGGCAAGCAGTACATTGCCATCGCGGGCGGCAACGTCGGCGCCGGCAATGCCGTGGGCCATGCCGAGCTGGAAATGATCCAGCCCGCCAACATGATCTGGGTGTTCGCGGTCGAGTGATCGCATACGCACTCTTGCCGGGCAGCTTCGGTTGCCCGGCATTTTCGTCTTCTGATACCCGACCGACGCCGCGAGGCCTGCATGACCATGATCCGCGCCCTGTCGCTTGCGCTCGTCACCCTTACGGCGCCTGTAGCCGGGGCAGAACAGACGGCTGAAGCGGAGCGCGGCAAGATCGTCTTTCGCACAGCCGGGGGATGCGTGAACTGCCATGGCTGGGCTGCCGACGGAAAGACGGGTGTCAATCTGCGCTCGCCGCCGGGTTCCAACCTGCGCGAGAGCGCGATGGAGTTGGAAACCTTGATCGAGGTCATCACGTGCGGGCTTCCGGGAACGGCGATGCCCTATCACGACAGGGGTGCCTACCGTGACGACCGCTGCTATGGGATGCGCATGAGCGAGTTTGACAAGGCCAGCGCGCCCATGCGCGGCAAGAGCCTTCGCGAGGAAGATATCAAAAGTGTCGCTGTCTATCTGCAGACCCGGGTAATCGGTCTTGGCGAACCGACACTCGCGGAATGCGTGGAGTTCTTCGACAACCCGGCCGCCACGGCCTGCAGAAGCCTGAAATAAGATCGTGATGCGCAGCAAATTCCTTCCCGTCGTGCTCGGCCTTGGCCTTTCGTTCCATGCGGCCAATGGGCAGGAAAAGATCGAACCGGCCTATTCCATCTGGGATGTCGTGCTCGGCGAGCCGGTTTCGCAAGTGCCCGAAGCCGGGGTTGGCGAAATCGCCTGCGGCACGGCCGGCGGCCCACCGGGAGAGCCGCTCGCATCCTTTGAGGATTTCGCGACCTGCCCGCCCGAACCTTCGGGCCTGCACGAGGTGATGTTCAGCTATGACGACGAGCAGGACTACATCGCGATGGCGCTCGACGTGCAGTTCAAGTTCCTTCAGGGGGGAACCTCTGTCTTTGCCCATCCGGTGATCGTGTCGCTGCTGGTCGATCCCGCGGGCGTCGTGCAGGGCCGCCGCATCGTGACGGATGACCGCGTGAGCGACCTCGACCGCAGAAACGCCGTGACACTGATCCGCAATTTCAAGGCCCGCTTCGGCGAATGGTCCCTGACCTGCACCGACATCCCGATGAAGGAGGGCGAGCAGCCTGTCGGGAACCAGTTCACCCATGAACAGTGCACGGGGACTTCCCCCGATGACCGGACCAGAATCGCGATGAAGGCGACCTATCTGCGCAAGAAGGGTCAGCGCGCGCTCAGCCAGGAAACGCAGGCCGTCAACACAGGATATTTCGAAAGCCAGACGCGATACGAGGAAGTGCTGCTACCCTATGCGCCGGTGACGGAGCCATGAGGTCAGTCCTGAAGGCGCCCGTCGGCCATGAAGTTTCCGCTCATGATGGCATTTTCGAAATCGACCTCTCTGGTCGTCGCGGAGGTGAAGCGGTTTCCGGTCAGCGAAGCACCCGTGACCTTGGATCTGCGCAGGTCGGCCCGGAGGAAGTCGGTGTGCGAAACCGTCGCGCCGACGAAACTTGCCCGGCTGACCTCGGCCTTGACGAAGCCTGCGTAGCTGATGATCGCCCCGTCGAACTGGCTGCGTCCGAGGCGCGCCCCGTTGAGATTGGTCTGGTGGATCGAGGTGTTGCTGAAGTCGGCGCTGTTGGCGACCGAGTCGCGCATCACGGCCCGGTCCAGAACCGCGCCGGGCAGCTTGGCAGACGTCAGCCGCGCCGTCTGCAGGCGCGCTTCGGTCAGGTCGGCGTCCGACAGGTCCGCCCCCGACAGTTGTGCGCCGTAGAACATCGAGCGGGCGAGTTTCGCACCCC
>JBIKVM010000017.1:0-25437 GCA_044356825.1 Limisphaerales bacterium | reverse complement strand
CATCAGTACGCGCATCAGGGTCGACGCCTTTCAGGATGTCGTCGCCATCGTCGAGATGGCCGACGGCAGCCGCTTTCAGGGGGTGCGTCGGGTGGATGTGACCTATGGCGCCTGCGAGGATGCGGTCGCGAACGACCAGTTTCCGCCCGGCTGGGCGCCGAGCATCCGCATCAGCGTGCCCGAGCGCGTTGCCGCCGGCGAGATCTTTCCCGTGCGCACGATCATCAATCATCCGATGGAGACGGGTTTCCGCCACAACCAAAGCGGGTTGCTCATCCCCGTGCGCATCGCCGAGCAGTTCCGCTGCAGGGTCGGGGATCGCACCCTGTTCTCGGCCGACCTCGAACCCGCGATCGCGACGAACCCCTATTTCGCCTTCTCGCTGCGCCTCCAGGAAAGTGCGGAGCTGACCTTCGAATGGATCGACACGACGGGCGAGGTCTACACCGGCACTGCCAGCGTCGCGGTCGGCTGAGGCACCGGAGCGGGTCGCGCGATCGCGGTGCGCGGGGGCCGCGCGTTCAGCCCTCGATGACGGGATAGAAGGCGTCGCCCCAGTCCTCGCGGGGGTGGTCGAGCATGATGTCGACGAAGACGGGGACGAGAAAGGCAAGGATCGCCGCGCCGTCGCGCATCTGGTCGCGGTTGACCTGGCCGTTCCATGTCGCGCCGCCATGGACGAGCTGGTTGCGCAGCACATAGAGCCGGTCGAAGAGGGTGCCGAGGATGGGCGCGGTGCGACCGTTGGCGAGCGCCTCGGCGAGGCGCCTCTGGTCGGCGGCGAAGGCGCCCTCCCAGTCCGCGCCGGTCGCCTCGCCGTTCTGGTGGTCCCAGAATGGGCGGAAGACGAAGCGGTTGCCCAGAAAGACCCGGACGGGGCCTGAAAATCGGGTCCAGATCGCGTCATAGATCCGCCCGGGCCCGTCGAGCCGCACGACGAGGTCGAAGAAGGCATCGATCCGCGCGCGCTCGGACTGGCTCGCGTCGCGCCGGCCTTGCGCGTCGAGCCGACGCGCGTCGGCATAGGCCGCGTTGAAGGCGATCCAGAGGAAAAGGAAGCGCGCGTCGTCGTCGCCGGTCTCGGCCTCGGCCCGGCCGATCCAGCTGATCGCGCGGTGGACGCGCAGGGCCATCGCCGGGGGGAAATCCGCGCGGCGCGCGCGCTGGCGGGTCTTGAGTTCGGCGTGGGTCGGGACGCGCATGGCGTTTGGATCGCGGGCTGAAATCGCGTCGACCATAGCACGCGCGGGCGCTTCTGCCCAGCCCGCGGGTGCAGGACGAGGGGCGGGGGGCCTGCCCCCCGCGCCCCCCGGGGTATTTGGGCCAAGATGAGCGAGGGGATCAGGAAGGGGGGAGGGCGCGGGCGCCGATGTCGCGGCGGCAGAAGCCCTCGGGCCAGTCGATGAGGGCCATGGCCGCATAGGCGGCGTCGCGGGCGGCGCGCAGGGTCCGCTCGCGGGCGGTGATGCCGAGGACGCGGCCGCCGGCGGCCTCGAGCCTGTCGCCCGCGCGCCGGGTGCCGGCGTGGAAGACCATGAGGCGCGAGGAGGGGGGGATGCGGTCGAGCCCGCCGATGGGGCTACCTTGGCCGTGGGGGCCGGGGTAGCCGCGGGTCGCCATCACGACGCAGAGCGCGTGATCCTCGGCCCAGTTGACCGACATGCCGGCGAGGCGGCCCTCGGCGCAGGCCTGCAGGAGGTCGAGAAGCTGCGCGCCGAGGCGCATCGCGAGCACCTGCGCCTCGGGATCGCCCAAACGGGTGTTGTATTCGACAAGGCGGGCGCGGCCGTCCGCGATCATGAGGCCCGCGTAGAGGATGCCGCGGAAGGGGGTGCCGCGGCGGGCCATCTCGGCGAGCGTCGGGCGGATGATGCGCGCCATCACCTCGGCCGCGATCGCGGGCGTCACGACCGGGGCGGGGGAATAGGCGCCCATGCCGCCGGTGTTGGGGCCGGTGTCGCCGTCGAAGGCGCGCTTGTGGTCCTGGGCGGTGCCGATCTCGAGCACGTCGGTGCCGTCGCAGAGGACGAAGAAGGAGGCTTCCTCGCCCGCCATGAACTCCTCGATAACGAGGCACGTGCCCGGGGCCGCGCCGTCGAGGATCGCGCGCACCGCGGCCTCGGCCTCGGCGAGGGTCCGGGCGACGGTCACGCCCTTGCCGGCCGCGAGGCCGTCGGCCTTGACGACGATGGGGGCGCCCTGTGCCCGAAGATGGGCGAGGGCGGGGTCGAGCGCCTCGAAGCGGGCCCAGGCGGCGGTCGGGGCGCCGCAGGCGTCGCAGATCTCCTTGGTGAAGCTCTTCGAGGTCTCGAGCCGGGCGGCGGCGGCGGTCGGGCCGACATGGGGGATGCCGGCCGCGGCGAGCGCATCCGCGACCCCGGCCGCGAGCGGGGCCTCGGGGCCGATCACCACGAGATCGACGCCCTCGGCGCGGGCGAAGGCCGTGACCGCAGCGCCGTCGCAGATGTCGAGTGCGACGCAATCGGCAAGCTCTGCGATGCCGGGATTGCCGGGGGCGACCGTCAGCCGGTCGCATTTCGGGTTGGCGCGGATCGCCCAGGCGAGCGCATGTTCGCGCCCCCCGCCCCCCAGCAGCAGCACATGCATCGGCCCGGACCCCCCTCTTGCGCGTGCCCCTTCTAGGCGGCAGGCTCGGGCGGCACAACCGGGGCCCCTGCATCATGTCCGACCTCTTCGAGACGCCCGCCGACAATGCCCCTCCCCTTGGCGTCTCGGAGGTGGCGGGCGCGATCAAGCGCACGCTCGAGGGAGCCTTCGGGCGGCTCAGGGTGCGGGGCGAGGTGGGGCGGGTGTCGCGGCCGGCCTCGGGGCATCTCTATTTCGCGCTGAAGGATGACCGGGCGGTCCTTGATGCCGTGGTCTGGAAGGGGCAGGCGGGGCGGCTTGCGATCCTGCCCGAGGAGGGGGTCGAGGTGGTCGCGACCGGGCGGCTCACGACCTTTCCGGCCGGGTCGCGCTATCAGCTTGTGGTGGACGAGCTTGCGCCCGCGGGGCTCGGCGCGCTGATGGCGATGCTCGAGCGCAGGCGGGCGGCGCTCGCGGCCGAGGGGCTCTTTGATGCCGCGCGCAAGCGCCCGCTCCCCTATCTGCCCCGGGTGGTCGGGGTCGTGACCTCGCCCTCGGGGGCGGTCATCCGCGACATCCTGCACCGGCTGCGCGATCGGTTTCCCGTCCATGTCCTGATCTGGCCCGTGCCGGTGCAGGGCGAGCGCTGCGGCCCCGAGGTGGCGGCGGCGATCCGGGGGTTCAACGCCATCGCGCCGGGCGGGGCGGTGCCGCGGCCCGACCTCATCATCGTTGCCCGCGGGGGGGGGAGCTTCGAGGACCTTTGGGGCTTCAACGACGAGGCGGTGGTGCGCGCGGCGGCGGCGAGCGCGATCCCGCTCATCTCGGCGGTCGGGCACGAGACGGATGTGACGCTGATCGATCATGCGGCCGATCTGCGCGCGCCGACGCCCACCGCGGCGGCCGAGCTGGCGGTGCCGGTCAGGCTCGAGCTCGGGGCGCGGCTCGAAGGGCTCGGGGCGCGGCAGGCGCAGGCGCTGGCGCAGGGGCTCGGGGCGCGGCGGCAGCGGGCGGCCGATCTGGCGCGCGCCCTGCCCCGGCCCGAGACGCTGATCGCCGCCGCCACGCAGCGGCGCGACAGCGCGGCCGAGCGTCTGCTGGCGGCGCTCGGGGCGACGGCGGCGGCGGGGCGGGCGCGGCTTGCGCAGACGGCGGGCCCGCTGCGGCTGCGCCTCTTGCGCGATCTGGTCGCGGGGGCGGCGGAGCGGCAGGCGGGGCTGCGGACGCGGGCCGAGCGCGCGACGGGCGCCGGCATGGCGGCCCGGGTCGAGCGGCTCGGGGGCTTGGCCGCGCGCCTCGGGCCGGCGCGGGCGCGCGCCATCGCCGATGCGGGGCGCGAGTCGGAGCGGGCGCGCGCGGCGCTGACGGATGCGGGGCGGCGGCTCGAGCTGGCCGCGCGGGGCGCGATCGCGGCGCGCGCCGACCGGCTTCAGGCGCTCGACCGGCTGCGCCAGACGCTGCGCCCGGCCGAGACGCTCGGGCGCGGATTTGCCATCGTGCGCGCGGGGGGCCGTGTCATCACCTCCTGCGCGGCGGCCGAGGGCGAGGCGCGTTTCGAGGTGGAGTTCCGCGACGGGCGGCTGACGCTCGGGCGCTGAGGCCCGCCTCAGACCCCCACATCGGGGCCGGGGCAGGACATCGGCCCCGCGATCGGGGTCGCGAGGATCGGGGGTTGCAGGCCGGCCTCGGGGTCGGGCCCCGACCCGTCGCCCACGAAGGTGGCGAGCAGTCCCGCCCCGCTCCGGGCGAAGCGCCAGCAATGGCGGTCGGGCGCGTCCTCATAGGCAAAGCAGATCAGGCCGGGTTCGGCCTCGACCCAGCTGCCGTGGCGGCAGGCGCCGCCCTCGAAGGCCCAGATCACCCGCCGGCCGGGCAGATATTCCTCGGTGCCGTAGGCCTCGCCCTCGAGCGCGTAGGACATGATGCGCCCGGTCACCAGCGCCTCGAAGGCGGCACCATCGAGCGCGCCTTCGGCCGCGCGCGCGAGAGGGGCGGCATGGGTCGCGACAAGCAGGACAAGGGCGGCAAGAAGACCACGCATGGCGCGAGGATGCCACGAACGGGCGCCGCCCGCCAGAGTCCGCGCGCGATCACGATCGGTTCCCTTGCGCGCCAAGACGCGCTAGCAGGGGCCATCCGGCAGGAGGTGCGCGCATGTCGTTCTTCGGCAAGCTCAAGGAACGTCTGTTCAAGTCGTCGTCGAAGCTCGGCGCCGGGCTCGATGCGCTGGTGGCAGAGCCCTCGGCCGAAGCCGGGGCGGCCCCGCCCCCGGAAGCCGCCCCCCCCGAGGGCGCGCGCGGGCTGCTCGCGCGGCTGACGGGGCGGGCGCCGGCGGCGGAGCCGCGCCGGCTGCTGGACGACGCCATGCTCGAGGAACTCGAAGAGGTGCTGATCGCGGCCGACATCGGGGTCGAGACCTCGGCCCGGATCGCGGCCAACATCGCCGCCGCGCGCTTTGGCACACGGGTAGGCGCGGGCGAGATCCGCGCGGCCCTCGCGACCGAGATCGCGCGGATCCTCGAACCCGTGGCGCGCCCGCTGCCGATCCTGCCGCGCAAGCCGCAGGTCGTGCTGGTCGTGGGCGTCAACGGCTCGGGCAAGACGACGACGATCGGGAAGCTCGCCGCGCAACTCCGCGCGGCCGGCAAGTCGGTCGTGATCGCGGCGGGCGACACCTTCCGCGCGGCGGCGGTCGATCAGTTGAAGATCTGGGGCGAGCGGGCGGGCGTGCCCGTTCTGACCGCCCCCGAGGGCTCGGACCCCGCGAGCCTTGCCTTCGATGCGCTGGCGCGCGCGCAGGCAGACGGCGCGGACCTGCTCATGGTCGATACGGCGGGGCGGCTCCAGAACCGCGCCGACCTGATGGAGGAACTGGCCAAGATCGTGCGCGTCCTGCGCAAGCGCGACCCCGAGGCGCCGCATGCGACCCTGCTCGTGCTCGATGCCTCGACGGGTCAGAACGCGCTCCAGCAGGTCGAGATCTTTCGCCGCATCGCCGATGTCACGGGCCTCGTGATGACCAAGCTCGACGGCACGGCCAAGGGGGGCGTCCTCGTCGCGCTGGCCGACCGCCACGGTCTGCCCATCCACGCGATCGGCGTGGGCGAGCAGATCGACGATCTGCAACCCTTCGAGCCCGAGGATTTCGCCCGCGCCCTCGTCGGCGCCCCCGGCTGAACGCGGCGCCGCCGCCCGGCGCGGCGCGGGGCCTTGCCCCCGTTGCCCCGCGCCCCCATCTTGGCTAAGCCCTCCGCCCAGACCCACCCCGAAAGGAACCGCCATGGCCGCCTATCAGTATGTCTATCACATGGACAACGTCTCGAAGACCTATCCGGGCGGCAAGAAGTGCTTCGAGAACATCCGCCTGTCCTTCCTGCCCGGGGTCAAGATCGGGGTCGTGGGCGTCAACGGCTCAGGCAAGTCGACGCTCATGCGCATCATGGCGGGCATCGACAAGGATTTCACCGGCGAGGCCTGGGCCGCCAAGGGCGCGCGCGTGGGCTACCTCCCGCAGGAGCCCGAACTCGACCCCACGCTCGATGTGCGCGGCAACGTCATGCTGGGGGCGGCGGCGCAGAAGGCCAAGCTCGACCGCTACAACGACCTCGCGATGAACTATTCCGACGAGACAGCCGACGAGATGGCAAAGCTTCAGGACGAGATCGACGCCGAGGGCCTGTGGGATCTCGACAGCAAGATCGACGTCGCGATGGAGGCCCTGCGCTGCCCGCCCGACGACGCCGACGTCACCACCCTCTCGGGCGGCGAGAAGCGGCGCGTCGCGCTCTGCAAGCTCCTGCTCGACGCCCCCGACATGCTGCTGCTCGACGAGCCGACCAACCACCTCGACGCCGAGACGGTGGCCTGGCTGCAAAAGCACCTGATCGACTACAAGGGGACGATCCTCATCGTCACCCACGACCGCTATTTCCTCGACGACATCACCGGCTGGATCCTCGAACTCGACCGCGGCCGCGGCATCCCCTACGAGGGGAACTATTCGGCCTGGCTCGAACAGAAGGCCAAGCGGCTCGAGCAGGAGGCGCGCGAGGACAAGGCGCGCCAGAAGACGCTCGAGAAGGAACTCGAATGGATCCGCGCCGGCGCCAAGGCCCGCCAGGCCAAGCAGAAGGCGCGCATCAACGCCTATGAGGAACTCGCGGGCCGCTCGGAGCGCGACAAGATCGGCCGCGCCCAGATCATCATCCCCAACGGCCCCCGCCTCGGCGGCAAGGTGATCGAGGTCGAGGGCCTGCGCAAGGCGATGGGCGACCGGCTGCTGATCGACGGCCTGAGCTTCGCGCTCCCTCCCGGCGGCATCGTCGGCGTCATCGGCCCGAACGGGGCGGGCAAGACCACCCTCTTTCGCATGCTGACCGGGCAGGATGCGCCCGACGCCGGCACCGTCACCCGCGGCGATACCGTCTCGCTTGCCTATGTCGACCAGTCGCGCGACGCGCTCGACCCCGCCAAGACGGTGTGGGAGGAGATCTCGGAAGGCCTCGAGGTGCTGCCGCTGGGCGACGCCGAGATGAACAGCCGCGCCTATTGCAGCGCCTTCAACTTCAAGGGGGGCGACCAACAGAAGAAGGTGGCACTCCTCTCGGGCGGGGAACGCAACCGCGTCCACATGGCGAAACTCCTGCGCTCGGGCGGCAACGTGCTGCTGCTCGACGAACCGACGAACGACCTCGACGTCGAGACACTGCGCGCGCTCGAGGACGCGCTCGAGGATTTCGCGGGCTGCGCGGTCATCATCAGCCACGACCGCTTCTTCCTCGACCGGCTCTGCACCCATATCCTTGCCTTCGAGGGCGAGGGGCATGTCGAGTGGTTCGAGGGCAATTTCGAAGCCTACGAGGCCGACAAGATCCGCCGCCTCGGCGCCGACGCGGCCAAACCGCAGCGGGTGAAGTACAAGAAGTTTACGAGGTGAGGGGAATTATTCCGAGATGCTCGACGATCTGTACTGTTTAAGAAGCACCTGTGCAGTGTTATCGATTTCTGGCTTCAAGGTGGCCTCACTTATTCCCAATCTTTGCAACGATTCGAGAATTTTCTGGCGATGATCTTTTGAAATCCTTATACGGTCTATTTTTATTCCTGCTGTTCTGGAATTTATTTCTGGCTCAACTCCGAATATAAGAAATGCCCCCTCCTGTGCCCTTATCCGTGGATTTGACAGTTTTGGCTCAACCAAGAAAGCCCTTGAGAAATCATCTCTCCGAAACTTCTTGCGCTCCCAGCCTTGTCGTTCCTGACTGATGAAATCGTCCAAGCGCTTCCCTGCAGGTGAATTATTTAGGTCTTCATCCGTTCTAAATTCCTTGATCGCATCGCGATCAATCGTTCGCAAGTTTGCAAGATTTGCGAGGCATCGAACGGAATCTGAATCATAATACTTACGAAGCGCTCGATCAATCGTGAGCACGACTACCTCAGAGTGCTGCCTGTGCACACTCTTACAAGCAAAATATGTTGCAACAAGAGGATTTCTTGTAACGTCGAGCAACCTCGTTGGAAGAGTATAGTGCTGCATCCTTACCAGTCGCTCGAATACATTAGTATCGCTCTGGAACTCATCAGGATGCTGCACGATCATTTCTCTAAGAACGATATGTTCGTTTGACCTAAGGCGCTCATTCTCTGTTCGAAACAGGGCAGGACGCAACTTATAGGCAAAATTCGAATGCCCGCGATAAACGATCAAGTGTTTACTTGATGGCTCAAATGCTTCTAGCTTAAATAAGACTTCCGACAAATTTTCTGCAAAGGGAATAGATTTTCTGCCCATTCTAGACACCAATTCATGCAAGCCAAACCACAGACCACACCAACGCTAACTAAAGAGATATTCCAGGTCAACTACCTACGCTGCATCTCGAACCGCCAGCCTACCAGATCCGCCGCGACTGACTGGGCCGGCATGACGGGCGGCACGTCGCGGGTGTAAACATCCACACCAGTCATCATTGCATGCACGCCGTCCCCCGTCTTTGGTGTCCTGATAAGGACATGCCCCCCCGCACCCGCCCCACCGGCAGCCCAGACCCTTCGCCCCATCCCGGAGGATGCCGCGGCGGAGCCGCCCTGCCCGTCCGACGCCCTGCCGCGGGCAGAGCCCCGCGGTGCGCCTTGAGGCCGGTCGCGCCGATGATGATGGTCTTCTGGTTGCCACCCTCGGAGGCCAATCCCTCCATCACCCGAGCAAAGACCCCCATGTCACCCCACTGCTTCCAGCGGTTGCAGAGGGTCTTGGGCGGGCCATACTCCCGAGGCGCATCACACCAACGCAAGCCATTGCGATTGAAGAATATTATGCTGCTCAGAACGCGCCGATCATCCGCACGCGGCTTGCGATGGCTCTTCGGGAAGAACGGCGTCAACCGCTCCATCTGCTCTTCGGTCAGCCAGAAAAGGTTGCTCATCTTCACCCCCGTCAGTTCGGGAGTTTGAATCTCGCAGGCAGGGCTGCCTCAAGCCGTTTAATGGATCCTGGCCCTTTCCGATCATCGCGCCCCGCAATGCGTTCGTCAACATACCCCCCCTTGCACCCGTCCCGCAGGCTGCCTAGACCCTTCGGGCCATGCCCGGGAATGCCGCGATGGATGCGTTGAGCCAGCCCGAAGTCCTGCTGTCGGCCGAGCCCTTCGGTGCGCTTCTCGGGACGATCGCCCTCGGGGGGGCTGTGATGTGGCCGCTCGCGGTGCTGTCGGTGATCGGGCTTGCTGTCGTCTTCTGGAAGGCCGCGCGCTTTGCGCTCGGGGGCGTATGGGGCGGGGCGCGCGGGGCGTCCGGGGCCGTGACGCTCTGGCAGACGGGGGCGCGGACGGTGGCGCTGGCGCAGGCGGCGGCGCTCGGCGGGGCGCGCGCGCGCTTCGCGGCCGCGACCATGGCGGAGGCCGCGCGGGCCGGACCGGCCGCCGAGGCCGAGGCCGGACGGATCGCGCGCGCAATTCTCGCCGAGGCCCGCGCGGGCTTGCGCTTTCTCGATTTCGTGGCGACGGCGGCACCGCTTCTGGGGCTGCTCGGCACTGTCCTGGGAATGATCGACGCATTCCGCGCGCTCGAGACGGCGGGCGCCCGGACCGATCCCGCGATCCTCGCCGGCGGGATGTGGGAGGCGCTTCTGACCACCGCGGCGGGCATGGCTGTGGCGCTGCCGGCTGCGGCGGCGCTCAGCCTCTTCGAGGGGGCAATCGAGCGGCTTCGCCATGACATGGAGGATCTCGCGACGCGGATCCTCGGTGCGTCCGGGGGCCCGTGATGATCAGCTTCGGCGCCCCGCCACCGCGCCGGCGGCCGAACCTGACGCCGATGATCGACGTGGTCTTCCTGCTCGTCGTGTTCTTCATGCTGGCATCGCGCTTCGGGGCCGAGGGGACGGTGGCACTCGGGACCGGCGGGGGGAGCGCGGCCTGGCCCGGTCCCCCGCGCCTGATCGATCTGCGGCCGGAGGGCGTGGCGCTGAACGGCGCGACGGTGGCCGAGGCGGCTCTGGCGGGCGCGCTGGCGCCCCTGATGACGGCCCCCGAGGATCCGGTTCTGCTGCGCCCGGCCGAGGGCGTATCGGTGCAGTCGACGATCGATCTGATCGAGGCGCTGGCCGAGGCGGGGATCACGACGGTCCTCGTGGTCGCGCCATGAGGCTCGATCCCCCGCCCGAACGACGCGCGGCGGGCGATCTGCTGCCCATGATCAACGTCGTCTTCCTGATCCTCGTGTTCTTTTTGGTCGCAGGCCGGCTGGCGCCACCCGAGATTTTCGCGCCCGACCTGCCCCGGATGACGGCGCCCGACACGGTGGCCGCGGGCAGGGCCGACGCGCCGACGATCGGGCTCGATCGGGCCGGGCGCGCGATTGCGGCAGGGCTTGAGGGCGCCGAGGCGGTTCAGGCGGCGGTCGCGGCATGCCTTGAGCGCTGCGGCGCCGATCCGTTCGTGATCGTCGCCGACCGCGATGCCCCGGCGGTGGCGCTCGCGGGCCTTGTTGCCGAACTTCAGGCCGCAGGCATAGCGAAGGTCGCGCTGCGGATCGAGCCGCGATGACGGGGGCGCGCGCGATCGGCCTAGCCGGAACAGGGCCGCGCCGCGGTGCGGTGATCGGGGCGGGCCTCGCTCTCGCAGCATCGCTCGCGATCCACCTCTGGGGCCTCGTGGCCGTGGTGCCGGCGCCGCGCCACCAACCTGCCGGGGATGGCGCGACGGTCGCAATCGCCGCCGCGCCCGAGGCGTGGTCGGGGCTTGCGCGTCAGTGGGCGTCTCCCCCCCGTGTGGCCGAGGCGCCCCCGGCCCCGGCTGCGCCCGCGACATCGGATCAGCCCGACGGGCCCGGGGCGAGTTCTCCGCCGGACATGGTGCAAACTGCCCCTCCGTCCCCTCCCCCCGTCGCTGCGGCCGCGGATACGCCGGCGCTTCCGGCCGCGCCACCCGCGCTGGACCGCCCTGCGGATAGAACCGCCCCCCTCGCGCCACCTGCTCCGGAGGCCGAGGCAGCGTCCTCGGCCGCGCCAGTCGCCGAGGCCTCGACAGTCCCGTCGCTCCCGCCAGCACCGCGAGCGCCGATGCCAGCCGAAGGCACCGAGGCGGGCCAGGCTGCACCTTCTGCACCTGCGGCGCCTGCCCCGGCCGCATCCGCACCAACCCCGGCAGCAACGGCCGCGCAATCGGGTGCCCGGACGTCCGAGTGGGAATCTGGGGTACGGCGCTCCATCGTCGCGGCCTTGCGACGGCCGGCGGGCATCGGCCGTGACGGCGGGCGCGCGACCGTCGGCTTTGGCATCGGGGCGGACGGCGCGCTCGGATCAGCGGAAATCGTGCAATCCTCGGGCGTCGCAGCAATCGACCGCGCGGTGCTTGCCGCACTTGAGCGCGCGGCCCCCTTCGAGCCACCGCCGGGGGGCGCGGCGACGCGCCTGCGGCTGTCGATCTCCTTCGCGGACTGACGGCCCATCGCACGATCAGATGCGGTGCAGTGTCACCTGCCCGCGACCAGCGTTCTTCGAGGCATAGAGGGCCCTGTCGGCATCCGAGAGCATACGGTCGGCTTGCGGTTCGGTGTAGAGCGTCGAGACGACAATCCCGACGCTTGCCGAGATCTGCGCGGTTCCCGCACCCCAGGGAATGGGATGGGCCAGAGCCTCGATCATCCGGCGCGCCACGATCTGAAGGCGCGCCGCATCGGCAAGGCCCGGGAAGACGACCACGAATTCATCCCCCCCTACACGAAAGACGCCATCACCTGCCCGGCTCGCGGATTGGAGCACACGCGCGACCTGTACTAGCACATGGTCCCCCGCCGCGTGGCCCAGCGTATCGTTGACCTGCTTGAAGAGGTCGAGATCGATGTGCATGAGCCCAAAGGGTTCGTCCGCCGCAATCAGACGCGCGAGCGTGCCATCCATAGCGCGGCGGTTGCGCAACCCCGTCAGAGTATCGGTCAGCGCCTGTTCCTCGGCGCGCAGGCGGGCGTCGTGCAGCCGGCGGTTGAGGTTGTGCAACTCCTCCATCACCGAATTCTTGGCCTCGAGCAGATAGAGCATCTCGACCGCCAGATCGGTCGGGGCGAAGTCGGCATCCGTCAGCCCGTGGCGCCCCACGGCATCCGACAGCGCGATCCCGAAGGAGAGGTTGACGATCATCCCGCCCCCGGTGGCGGCGAGCGGCACCGCGACGCCGCGCAGGCTGATCCCGCACGGTTCGAGCACGAGAAAGAGGCGTTCACCGGCATGGGCGGCAAGGCCCGTCAGGTCGCCGATGCCGCCGGGACGGCGCACCTCGAAGGCCTCGAAGAAATCGAAACCCTCGATCGGCGCACCCGTCGTGATCTTGCGCAGGGTGGGGCCGACAGACCGGATGATACCAGCCCCGTCAAGGCACAGGTGCATGGGCATCAGCGCCCCGAGGGCTCCGGCATCGACGGCGAAGGGCGGGGCCGTCATCCGGCCGCCTGCCGCGCAAGGTCGAACCGGCGGCCAGCGGCGAAACGGGGGGCGGGTAAATCAATCCCGAGCGTCATGCGGCCCATCGGCGAAATCTCGTGCTCCAATACCACGAGCGCACCATAATCATCCGCCATCGCGCGCAAAAGCCCGATCATGACATGGCCAAGATCGGCTCCGCAGTCGCTTGCCAGCGCATAGCGCCCCTCACCTTCGGCGCGCAGGTCGATCGCGGGCAACTCGAGGTCGGGCAGCGCGAGGCGCGCGCGGCCTGGCAGATCCTCGAGCGAATGGAGGAAATCCACGAAATCGACCCCGCCGAAACGCAAGAGCCGCCGGATCCGCGCCTGGCGCGGATGGGTCGGCAGATAGGTTCCGAGATCCTCGAGCAGCACCGCGCGCGGCTTTGCCAGCACCGCCGCCGCCGCATCGACGATCCGGCCCGGCGTCTCGCGGTCCGAGGGGGCGAGCGCCTCGAACGCCTCGGGGCAGCCCGCCTCGCGCGCGACGCGCCGCCAGAGCGGCGCGCCGTAGGTGTCGCGCAGAAAACATTCGAGCGCGCGGTTGAAAAGCCCGTGCATCACCGTCCCCGGCAGGAGCAATCGCGCGCAGCCTAGCGCGCGGAGCTTAACGAAACGCCAAGCCGGATGGGGAGGGATCAGAAATCGGTGGGGGCACCGCCCTCGGCCTTGCGGCGGGCGACGAAGGCATCGAGTTCCTCGCGCACGGCAGGGTCGATCGGCGGGGGCTCGAACTCGCGAAGGATGGCGCGGGCGATGCGGTTGGCGCGCTCGACCGTGCCGACCGATCCGTCGGCCGACCAGGCCTCATAGTTGCGCCAATCCGATGCGATCGGGGCATAGAACGCAGTTGTATAGCGCGCCTGCGTATGCGCGCAGCCGAAGTAGTGCCCGTTCGGCCCGACCTCGGCGATGGCGTCGAGCGCGATGTCCTCGGGCGCGGTGGCGAAGGTCGCGGGCTCGAAATAGCGCTGGATCATCTGCAGCACCTCGCAGTCCATCACGAACTTCTCGATCGAGGCGATCAGTCCCCCCTCGAGCCATCCGGCCGCATGATAGACCATGTTCGTCCCCGACTGCACCGCGGCCCAGAGGCTGTTCGAGGTCTCCCACATCGCCTGGGCGTCGGGGACGTTCGCGGCGCAGACCCCGGACGAGCGCAGCGGCAACCCGTAAAAGCGCGCGAGTTGCCCCGTCATCTGGGTCGCGCGCATGTATTCGGGCGTGCCGAAGGCGGGCGCGCCCGACTTCATGTCGACGTTCGAGGTGAAGGTGCCGATCGCGACCGGGCAGCCCGGGCTGATCCATTCGAGCAGCGCGATGGCCGCGAGCCCCTCGGCGATCGAGAGCGTCACCGCCCCCGACATCGTCACGGGCGCCATCGCGCCCGCAAGCGTGAAGGGCGTGACGACGACGGGCTGGCCCCGCCGGGCAAGGCGCATCGCGCCGTCGAGCATGGGGAAATCGTGCTTGAGCGGCGAGACGGAGTTGATGTTGGTGTACATCCGGGGGCTTGCGTTGAATTCCTCATGCGTCAGCCCTGCCGCGATGCGCGTCATCTCCATCGCATCCTCGACCCGCTCGCGCCCGAGGCTGTAGGCGTGGATGACCTTGTCGGTCAGCACGAGCTTTTCGCGAATGCAGTCGAGATGGCGGATCGAGGGATGAATGTCCACAGGTTCGACCGGATAGCCGCCCGCGACATGGATGCAGTTAAAATACTGCGTGAGCTTCATGAAATCGCGGAACGTCTCGAAATCGCCCGGGCGCTTGCCGCGCTCCATGTCCCAGGAATTGGGCGGCGAGGAGACGTTGACGAACACCATGTGCTGCCCGCCAATCACGATCTGACGCTCGGGGTTGCGCGGCGTGATGGTGAAGGACGACGGCGCGCGGCGCACCATCTCCATCACGAAATCCTCGTCCATCCGCACGTTCGTGCCCGAGATGCGACAGCCCGCCGCGCGCAGGTGCTCGATCGCCTCCGGGTTCAGGAACTCGATCCCGATGTCCGAGAGGATCCGCATCGCGCCGTTGTGGATGGCCTGCACCCCCTCGGGATCGAGCGGTTCGGTCGGGCGGTCGGGGTTGAGCGGGATGCGCCAGGGCATCTGGTCGATGATGTGCCCGCCCGAACGCTGGCGGTTGCCCGCACGGCCCCCGGCGCGGCGGCGGTTCGACTGATCCTCGGACATGCTGATCCCTTCCTGCGCGTCGGGGCAGAGATTGCGACGAAGCCGCAGCAGAATGGGGCGAAGGATACGACAGGTTCGTGTCGTTTTCCGTCTAGAGTGTGTGGGGCAGGCGGGCAATCCAGCCTGGAAGGGCACCGATATCGGGCAGCACCACATCGGCATGGGGAGCAAGTTCGTCCTGACCGGCAAGCCCTGTCAGAACGCCAACCGTGCGCATGCCCGCCGCCCGGCCCGCGTGGAGATCGTGCAGGCTGTCGCCCACCATCAGGCTGGCCGCGGGCGCGATCCGCGTCGCCGCGGCGAAGGCCAGCAACTGCCCGGGGCCCGGCTTGGCGCCATGGCCCGAGTCCGACCCGGCGATGAAATCGAACAGATCGATGATCCCCGCCGCCCGAAGATGCACCCGCGCCGGAGCCTCGGCATCGTTGGTCACGAGCCCGATCGCGACCCCCTCGGCCTTCAGATGCAAGAGCAGGGGGCGAAGCGGCACCACCTCGGCCTGCCGCGCCTCGGCGGCAAGGGCGTTCATCCGGTCGGTCAGCGTGCCGACCTGCCACCCAGGCAGATGCGGCAGAAGCGCAAGCGCGATGTCATGCGGTGTGGCCGAAATGACAGGACTGCCCGGAGCAAAGACACGCCGCTCCAAATCGAAGCCGATCGCCTGCGAGAGTTGTGAATCGAGCCCCGGCCGCCCCTCGGCCAGCAGGGCCACGAGGTCTGCTGTCCAACCCGCCCAGGTCGCGGCGAAATCGAAGAGGGTTCCGTCCTTGTCGAAGGCGATTGCCGCGATCATCCCCGTCCCCTGCGCCGCATCCCGCGACCCTGCCTGCGCCGCCACCGAAAGGCAATGCCCTCAGGTCCAGTGCGGATCGCCACCTCCCGGCAGCAGGGCGCGCGCGGCCACGACGCGGTCAGGGCGCACCCCGACATGGACGGCGAAGTCCAGCACGCGCGCATCCTCGGCCAGCACGAAATCGAGGACGGCCGCGAGCATTTCGGGGTCGGCAGCACGCGCGCGCAGATCGGCAGGATCGAGACCGCCCGCCTGAAGGAAGGCCGTGAGCTGTTCCGCGTCCGCCGCAATCCACCCGAGCGCGGTGAGCGCCATCGCCTCTGCTGCCTGAACCGTGCCCGACATCCGATCCTCCGCGAGAAAGGTATTCTTAACTTCTTCGGCCGATGGTCACCGGAACGTAAAGTGCCACGCCGCTCCGCTCCGGTGCAACCCGGGAGGGTGGAGGCGGGGCAACTGCAGAGGATGGCCCACGTCCATGAAGGGAAAAATCCTGATCGTCGACGATTCGGTCACCAACCGGATCGTGCTGAAGGTCAAGCTTGCCTCGGCATTCTTCGACACGATCCAGACGCGCAGCTTCGCCGAGGCGGTGGCGGCCCTGCGCCAGGGGGCGCCGGACCTCGTGATCCTCGGGAGCGACCTGCCCGACATGGCGCCGGTCGCTGCGGCACGCGCCCTGCGCAGCGTGCCGGGCTGCGAAGGGCTGCCGATCCTCATGCTCGCGCCCTCGGGTGCGCGCGAAACCCAGCTTGCGGCACTCGAGGCCGGCGCGGACGACTGCCTGCTGCGGCCCATCCCGGACCAGCTCCTGCTTGCCCGGGTGCGCAGCCTGCTGCGGTCGGGCGCCGAGGCCGGCAGCCTCGGCCTTTGCGATCCGGGCAGGGGAATCGCCGAACTCGCCGAGACCGGCGCAGACTATCGCGCTCCGGCGCGAATCGCGCTCGTGGCGGCGCGGCCCGAGACGGCGATCCGCTGGCGGGCAACCCTCGCCCCCAATCTGCCGGACCGGATCGAAGTCCTGAGCCGCGAGGAAGCCCTTGCACTGACCGACCCGCCCGCGATCGACCTCTTCTTCATCGCCGCCGACCCGACGGCGCCCGATGGCGATCCGTCGCAGTCCGGGCGGGCGCTTGGGCTGCACCTGATGTCGGATCTGCGCTGCCGGCCCGCGACGCGGGGCGCGGCCATGTGCATCGTCATCGACCCCGACGATGTGGCACTGGCGGTGGGTGCGCTCGACCTCGGGGCGGACGATGTGCTGCGGGGCCCCTTCGATGGGCGCGAGGCAGCGCTGCGGGCGCGCACCATGATCCGGCGCAAGCTCGCCGCCGACCGGCGCCGGACCGCTTTGCGGCGCGGCCTCGAGATGGCGCTCACGGACCCGCTCACCGGGCTGTCGAACCGCCGCCACGCGCTGCCGGCGCTGGCGCGGATGCTCGGGCAAGGCCGTCCGGGCGCGCTCTGCGCGGTGATGCTGATCGACATCGACCGGTTCAAGTCGGTCAACGACAGCCACGGCCACGCGACGGGCGATCACGTTCTGATCGAGGTCGCGCGGCGGCTTGCGGGCGAATGCGCCTCTGAGGCGATCGTGGCCCGGATCGGCGGAGAGGAATTCCTGATCGCGCTGCCCGACGTCGATGCCCGCTCGGCGGAGGCCTGCGCCGATCGCCTGCGCCGCGCGATCGAGGTCGAACCCGTCTCCCTTCCCCGCGGGACCGGGTCGATCGGCGTCACAGTCTCGATCGGCCTTGCGCTGTCTGGAACCGGCGAGGCAGACGAGGCGGCTGTCGCGTGCCTGATCGACCGCGCCGACCGGGCGCTTCTGCATGCGAAGGGGGGCGGGCGAAATCAGGTGACGCTGTCGCGCAGCGCCGCCTGAGGCGCGCTCAGCCCGCCGCGATCGCGCGTGCCGCCGCAGCCGCCCCGCCCGGCCCGTGCGCGATCCCGAGCGCGGTCATCCCGGCCTCGATGGTGGCGAGCGCGCCGAGGATCATGGCCGCGTTCACATGCCCCATGTGGCCGATGCGGAAGAAGCCGCCCGCCTCCGGGCTGCCAGGCGGCGCCATGCCAAGCCCGATCCCGAGCGTCAGGCCCGCCTCGGCTTCGCACCACTGCCGCAACCGGTCACCATCTGGCGTCGCGATGCGAAGCGCCGTCACCGCGTGGCTACGATGGGCTCGGGGCGCGATGTTGCAGCGCAACGTCCCGCCTTCGCCCCAGGCCTCGATTGCCGACCAAACAGCGCGCGCGATCAGGGCGTGCCGCGCGAGTACGGCCTCGAGCCCCTCGTCGCGCAGGATCATGCCCAGCGCCTCGCGCAGGCCAAAGAGGTGGTGGGTGGGCGCGGTGCCGCCGAAATACTGCCAGAACTCGGTCGGGACGACACGCTGCGTCCAGTCCCAATAGGGGGTGCGGCGCGCGGCCGTGGCGCCCGCCCTCAGCGCCTTGTCGCTCGCCCAGACGAAGGCCAGCCCCGGGGGGGTCATCAAACCCTTCTGGCTTGCTGCGACCATGACATCGACGCCCCATGCATCCATGCGGAAGTCGTCGCAGCCAAGCGAGGCAATGCAATCGACCGCCAGCAGCGCGGGATGGCCCGCGGCATCGATCGCGGCGCGCACCGCCGCGACATCGTTGCGCACCGATGTGGCCGTATCGACATGGGTGAGCAGCACGACCCGGATCAAGCGGTCGCGATCGGCGCGCAGCGCCGCTTCGACCTGCGCGGGTTCGACAGGCCCCGTTCGCCCGAAATCGAGCGCCTGCACCTCGACCCCGAGGGCCGCAGCCGTTGCCGCCCAGGCCTCGCCGAAGCGCCCGGTGACAAGAGCGAGGGCGCGGTCGCCGGGGCTGAAGATGTTGGTGTTGGCGGCCTCCCACGCGGCGTGGCCGTTGCCGATGTAGATCGCGACGTGATCGCGGGTGCCCGCCACCGCCTTGAGGTCGGCGATCAGCCCGGGCATCATCTCGACCAGTTCGCCGCCGTAGATGTTCGGGGCGGGACGATGCATGGCCGCAAGCACCCGGTCGGGCATGACCGACGGGCCCGGAATCGCGAGATACATACGACCGGACCCCGAGTACATGGCTGCCCTCCTTCCGCGCGTGCCTGACCGTCGCTGGCTAAGCCCAAGCGCCGGCCGGGTCAATCCGGCGCGGCACGGGTGGCATCGCGCGGCGGGGCGCGCTAGAGACGGCGCAGTCCGTGGAGGCCGCCATGACCCGAACCCCCATCGATCCTGTCGATCTGACGGCGCGACTCGTCCGCTGCCCCTCCGTCACCCCGGCCTCGGCCGGCGCGCTCGAGTTGATCGAGGCGCTCCTGCGCGCGGCGGATTTCACTTGCACGCGGGTGGACCGTGGCGGGGTCGCGAACCTCTTCGCGCGCTGGGGTGCGGCGGCGGCGGGGCCGGTGATCGGGTTCAACGGCCATGTCGACGTCGTCCCCCCCGGCGAGCGGTCGCTGTGGACCGATGATCCGTTCGGCGGGGTCGTGCGCGACGGGAACCTCTGGGGTCGGGGGGCAGCCGACATGAAGTCGGGCGTCGCGGCCTTCGTTGCGGCTGCGATCGATCTGGTGCGAGTCGATCCGCCGCAGGGCGCGATCGTCGTGACGCTGACGAGCGACGAGGAAGGGCCCGCAACCGACGGTACGCGCGCCATCCTCGACTGGATGGCCGGCGCGGGCGAGCGTATGGATGCGTGCATCGTGGGCGAACCGACCTGCCCCGAACGTCTGGGCGACACGATCAAGATCGGCCGGCGCGGGTCGATCACGGCGAAGATCCGGGTGAGGGGCGTTCAGGGCCACGCCGCCTATCCCGAGCGCGCGGTCAACCCCCTGCACGGGCTGGTGGCCTATCTCGACAGGTTGCTCGCCGCCCCGCTTGATGCGGGCAGCGCCGATTTCGATCCCTCGACCCTTGCCATCACCACGATCGACACTGGCAATCCGGCCTCGAACGTGATCCCGGCCGAGGTGTCGGCGACCCTGAATATCCGCTTCAACGACCATCACACCGGCGCGGGCCTCGAGGCGATGCTGCGTGCGCGCGCGGCCGAGGTCGCAGCGGCGACGGGGGCGCAGTTCGACATCGCGACGACCATCTCGGGCGAGTCGTTCCTGACCCCGCCCGGGACTCTCAGCGATCTGGTCGCGAAGGCGATCCTCGCGGAAACCGGGATCGCGGCCCGGCTTTCGACTTCGGGCGGGACGTCGGATGCGCGCTTCATCCGTGCCCATTGCCCGGTCGTCGAATTCGGCATCGTCGGCCAGACCATGCACAAGGTCGACGAATCGGTAGCCGTCGCGGACATCCACGCGCTCAAGGCGATCTACGGGCGCATCCTGAAGGCATTCTTCGCATGACCCCCGTGGTCGGCCGCACCGCGGATCTTGCCGCCTGCCTCGCCCTACGCCGGCGCGTCTTCATCGAAGAGCAGGGCGTAAGCGAGGCCGACGAGGTCGATGGCCGCGACGGCGAGGCGGTGCATCTGCTCGCGCGCGCGGATGGGTATCCGGTCGGTTGCGCGCGGCTACTGGTCAGGGGGCGGGAGGGCAAGGTGGGGCGCGTGTGCGTCCTGCCCGACTGGCGCGGGCGCGGCATCGGCAAGGCGTTGATCGAGGCCGCGGTTGCCGATTTCCTCGGCCGGGGCGGGATTGGCGCCGTCCGCCTCGGGGCGCAGGTGCATGCGCTGGGCTTCTATGCCCGTCTCGGCTTCGTCGCCGAGGGTTCCGAATACCTCGACGCAGGCATCGTACACCGCGACATGGTGCGCCGTCTCTGAGCAGGCAGTGCCGGCGATGTGATCGGCAAGGATCCACCCGCAGGCACTGCTGCCGACTCCCCTCCGGCGCGGGCGTCTGATAGGAATCGGACATGACCGCGGCCACATCTTCCCCCCTCCTGCTCGAAGTCGGCGATTGCCGGATGGTTCTGCGCGGACCGACAGCCGACGGCGCTGATGTGCTGGCCGACACGTCCCACCCCGAAGACGATCCGGGCATCGCGCTTGCCGAGATCGCATCGACCCTCCAGCGCCTTGCTGCCGCGACAGGGGCTGCGGACACCGCGACCTTCGACCTCGTGCTGCCGCCCGACTTCGTGCGGGTGCTCGCAATCGATTCTCCGGGGCCGGGTCAGGCGCGCGAGCGCGTCCAGATCGCGGCCGCCCTCGAGGGGCTCACGCCCTATCCGGTGGGAGAACTCGTCTTCGTCTGGCAGCCCGACCCCGATGCAGCGCAGCCCGGACCGCGCCGTCAGGTCGCGATCGTGGCGCGCGAGACACTTGTCGCTGCCGAGGCGACCCTCGCCGCCCACGGGCTGAGGCCGCGCGCCATCGTCGGCCGGGGGCTTGCGGGCTTTGCCGGGGTGGCCGAGTTCGCACGGCCCGCGCAGCTCCCGCAGTTCGCCGCGTCACCACTGCCCCGTGTCGGAAATGAACCCGCGGATATCCCCGTCATCGCTTCGGATCCGTGGCGTCGGCGCGAGGCCGTCTCGCGCATCACGAGCGCCCTCGCCCGCCAAACTCGGCCGTTCGATCGGCGCAGCCGGAACCGCACCGTAATCGGCGCGACGGCAGCCGCGATTGTCGTAGCGATCGCGCTTGCGGCTCTTGTCGCGCGCGGCGGCGGATATGCGGCCGCCAGCCGGACCGAGGCACCCGGCCCGATGCCCAGCCCCGTCGTCGCCGAACAACCGACCGCCACCACCGCGTCCGAAACCGTCCTGCCGATGCAGGTGGCCTTCGCAGAGACGCTCGAGCCGGTGCCGCAAACGGGCAGGGCCGGGGAGAGCGGCCGACGGGTCGTGCAGGATGCCGGGGCAGCCGCACCGGCGCCGACGGGTGCCCGTGGCCCCGTGGCGCCTGCAGCGGATGCTGCGACCGCGCGCGGAACAAGTCGGGGCGGCGCGAGCGGGCAACCCGAACTGCCCGCAACCCCGGCCCCACCCGCCGGCGCGATGACACCCGCCGAGGCTGTCGTGCGCGGTATGCCGCCGCCGCCGCCGGGCGTGGTCTATGTCCTCGACGGGGCGGGCATCATCCAACCCACGGCCGAAGGGGTCGTCCTGCCCGGTGGAACGCGGCTGTTTGCGGGCCTGCCCGATCCGGTGCCGCCCTTGCCGCGATGGTTCGCGCCGGGAGCCACCGCGCCTGCGGCGCAGCCTGCGGCGGTGGCGCAGCCCACGGCCGGCCCTACCGCTCCGGCTGGGGCGGTAACGGTCGCCGATCCGGAGCAGTCGGCCGCGCCTTCGGCCGCGGGTCCGTTCATGGCACCGCCAATGCCGCCGCGGGTTGTGGCCGCGATGCAGGCAGCGGCAGAGCGCCGCCGCATCGCACCGCCGCTCCCGCGCCCCGCGCCGGCAGCGCCGGCCGAAGCGGCACCGGCGGTCGCGGCAGCCGAAGCAGCACCCCGGACTGCGGTTGCGGCCCCCTCCGCAGGGGTGGCGACCGGCGTGGGGCCGGGCGTCGCGGCCCTCGCACCCCTGCCCTTTGCTCCGCCGCCCCGCCCGGCGCGAGGGGCTCCACCCGAAGCCACCGTCGCGATACCGCCCGAGAGCCCACCGGCCCGGACGGAAACTGGGGCGATCGGGGCGGATGGCGCACCGGCAGCGGCGGCGGCGCCCGCCGAGGTCCCGGCCGCGGTGGCGCCACTGCCCTTCGCACCGCCCGCGCGCCCGCCCTCGGCAGCAGCCGCAGCCGCCGAGACTGCCGCACCCGGGGCAACCGCGCCGGTGGCGGCGGTCGAAACCGCCACGGCGCGCCTTGGGTTTGCGCCGCCGGAGCGCCCGGCAGGGCTGAAAGCCCCCGAGCGGCCTGTCGTCGCCGTGCTGCCCGTCGCGCCCCCCCCGCAGCGTCCGGCAGGGCTCAAGGCGCCCGAGCGCAGCGTCGATCCCGGTGCGCCGGCGGTTGTCTCGGATGCGCCTGCGGTGCGGACGCCCTCCGGGACCGAGAAGGTCGTCGCGAACGAGGCGACTGTTCGTGGGCTCGACATGGGGCGGCTCAACCTGATCGGGGTCGTGGGCACCCAGCGCAACCGCACTGCGCTGATCCGCGAAGTCGACGGGCGGATCCGGAGGGTCAAGGTAGGCGACCGGCTCGACGGCGGCAAGGTGGCCGCCATCGGCACGGACGAGTTGCGCTATGTCCGCGACGGGCAGAACATCACGCTGCGCATGCCCCGGAACTAGGCCTCAGCCTTCGCGGGGCTGGCCGCGCATCGGGCTTTCCTTGAGGAGCCCCCCCACCCCCATCGCGGCGATGTCCTCGGGCGTGGGCGTGCGCCCGCAGGCGATGCGTTCGAGCACCCAATCCGCGCCGTTGAGCGCGGGCGAGCGCGCGCAGCCCGGCAGGCCGATGACGGGCCTGCCCCCGAGGCTGCCGTGGAACAGAAGGTTCCCCGGATCGACCGGGATGCCGAAGCGCGCGACCGCTCCGCCCGCCCGGCGCACCGCCTCGGGGGCGACATCGCCCATGTCCGAGGTCGCCGATCCGGTCAGGATCAGCACGATGTCGCCCGCGACCTGCCCGAGCGCCTCGGCCAGCGCGCCGACCTCATGGGCGACCTCGCGCGTCTCGGCGAGCCCGAGGCCGAGGCCCCGCAGCCGCCCGGCGGTCGAGCGGCGCCCCTTGGCCGCGAGGCTTTCGGCCTGGCCGGGCACGAAGGTCATGACAAGCGCCGCGTCGCGGTGGACGACGGGATGGACGCGCACCGCGCCACGCCCCGCCGCCTCGGCCTGCGCGAGCGCCGCCTCGGGCACCGCATAGGTGATGATCTTGGCCGTGCCCACCAGCGCGCCGGGCCAGACGCGCGCCAGCGCCGGCAGGGTGGCGAGCGTGAGCGCGGGATCGATCCGGTTCAGCGCCAGCACCCGCCCGGCATCGATCCCGAGGATGCCGAAGCGCGTCGCGCGCAGGTTCACCCGCCCGTTGACCGGGGGGGTCAGTTCCAGCCCCGCCGCCGCCGGATCGGGCACGAGGGCCTGCGCGAGGCGCACGGCCGCCGCATCCTCGGCGATGTCGCCCGGATCGAGTGCCGCGACCGTCACCTCGGCCACGCCCGCCTGCGCCAGCGCCGCGATGTCGGGGGGGGCAAGGACATGGCCCTTGCGCAGGGCGCCCGCGGGCGTGTCGTGCGAATGGGCGAGGATCGCGCCCGCGGCCTGCGCCAGCGGCAGGGGGCCGAACCTCATGCGCCGCGCCTCAGCACCCGGGTGATCTCGGCCATGATCGAGATCGCGATCTCGGGCGGCGTGCGCGCGCCGATGTCGAGGCCGACGGGCGCGTGCAGCCGCGCGATGGCCTCTGGCCCGAAACCTGCTGCCGATAGCCGCTCCACCCGCCGGGCATGGGTGCGGGTCGAGCCGAGGCAGCCGATGTAGAACGCCCCGGACCCGAGTGCCGCGCGCAGCGCCGGATCATCGAGCTTGGGGTCATGCGTCAGCGTCACGAGGGCCGCGCGCGGATCGAGGCCCGCCTTCATCACCCCCTCGTCGGGCCAGTCGTCGAGGATCGTCTCGCCCGGAAAGCGCGCCTCGGACCCGAAGGCCCCGCGCGGGTCGATCAGCGTGCAATCGTACCCCGCCGCGCGCGCCATCATGAGGAGCGGCTGCGCGATATGCACCGCCCCCACGACCACGAGGCGCAGCGGCGGGTTGTGGATCGCGACGAACTCATCGCCCTCGACGCCCGAGCGGTCGGCGCGAAAGCGCGCCGCGATCGCGCCCTCGGCCGGGGCGGGCACCAGACGGCGCGACCAGTCGGCAAGGTTCACGACCTCGGCCACTGCCCGGCGCGCGGCGCGCGCGGCGACCAGCTCGGCCAGCATCGCCTCGGGCATCTGCCCGCCCACGGGTTCGACCAGCACGCGGATGCGCCCGCCGCAGGCGAGCCCCACGGCAAAGGCATTTTCGTCCGAGACGCCGAAATCCAGAAGGCGCGGCTTGCCGTCGCCGAGCGCCTCCATCGCCTCGGTGACGACCGCCCCCTCGACGCAGCCGCCCGAGACCGAGCCCGCCATCGTCCCGTCGCCCGCGATGGCAAGCTGGCTGCCCGCCTGACGCGGCGCCGAGCCCCAGGTCTCGACCACGGTCGCGATGGCGGCGCCCCGCCCGGCGTGGTGCCAGCCGAGCGCAGTCTCGGGGATGCGGTCATGCGCGGATGCGTCCATGGTCTTCCTCCAGTCGACCCCTTGGATGCTATCGCCCGCACCGAGGGTTGTGAAGCAGTCGCGCTGGCGCAAAAACCCCAGCGGTCTAACCCTGAAATGCCTAATTCGTAGGCATGTCGCCGACAAATTATGCACAGACTTCGGACAGCTGAGCCCGAAAGCACGTCGCGCGGCTTCGTGCATTGCACTCTGCCGCGATGGACGGCGCGGTATCTCTGCAGCTTTCCCGAGTCGCCATGCTGGATGCCGCCGACCCCATCGCCGTGCCGCCGACACTCCAGCGCAGCCGGGGCGCGGCCGCCGTCCGGCTTGGGCCCGGGGCGGGGCGGGCCGCGCTCAGGGGCCTTGCGCAATCGGGCTCGGCGCGGGCCTTCCTGCCGCGGGTGCATGGCGGGCCGGTCGAGGTCGTGTTCCTCAACACCTCGGGCGGGCTGACGGGGGGCGACAGCCTGTCGGTCGCGCTCGACCTCGAGGCAGGCGCGCGCGCCGTCGGCACCACCCAGACGGCCGAGCGCGCCTATCGCAGCACGGGCGCGGCCGCGCAGGTCTCGGTGCGGGCAACCGTCGGGGCGGGGGCGCGGCTCGACTGGCTGCCGCAGGAGACGATCCTATTCGAGGGCGCCCATCTGCGGCGCGAGACCGCGATCGCGCTCGCCCCCGACGCCGCGTGCCTCATGCTCGAGTCGGTGGTGATCGGCCGCGCCGCGATGGGCGAGCGGCCCGCG
>JBIKVM010000142.1:0-7774 GCA_044356825.1 Limisphaerales bacterium | reverse complement strand
AAGCTCAGATAGCTCGGGCCGTCGCCCGCGATCGCGCGCACCTCGGCCGCGATGGCCCGCGGCCCGCGTTCGTGCACCTCGGGGGCGGTGATGGCGCGGATGCCGAGGTAATCCTCGCAATCGGTGCGGATGCCGATCTGGACCGAGCGCGCGGGGTCGACGTAGCCCGCCCGGACGGCCTTGTACATCATCGTGCCGTGGTCGATGCGGGCCATGTCGTCATCGGGCCAGAGGTCGGAATGGGCATCGAACTGGATGACACCCACGGGCCCGAAGCGCTCGGCATGGGCGCGCAGGATCGGCAGCGTGATGTAATGATCCCCCCCGAGCGTGAGCGTCCCCGCCCCGGCATCGAGGATCGTGCCGACATGCGCGCTCAGCGCTGCGGGAAAGGCCGCGATGCGCGCATAGTCGAAGGCGAGATCGCCATAATCGACGATCGCGAATTCCTCGAGCGGCGAGAACCCCCAGCCGAAGGGCCGGTCGCAGGGCTGGAGGCTCGAGGCCTCGCGGATCGCGCGCGGGCCGAAGCGGGTGCCGGTGCGGTGCGTCACCGCCTGATCGAAGGGCACCCCCGTCACCGCCAGATCGACGCCCTTGAGATCGCGGCTGTAGCGGCGGCGCAGGAAGGACGTCGCGCCGCCAAAGGCGTTCTCGAACGACAGGCCCTTCAGCCCCTCGCGCAGGAATGCGCCATCGACCTCTTCGGCGGATTGTTCGAGCCCCATCAGGCGATCCTCACCCCTTCGCGGACGAGCGTGTCCGTCACCTCGCGGATGGCTGCGTGCAGCGTATCGACGATTTCGTCAACCGTCTCTTCGGTGACGGTCAGCGCCGGCGACATGACGTTGAGATGCGCGATCGGCCGCACGAGCAGCCCGCGCGCCTCGCAGGCGTCCGAGATGCGCTTGCCGATGTTGACCTCATCGGGCAGGAGCGCGCGGCTCGCCTTGTCGGCGACATTCTCGACGCAGGCCATGAGGCCCCGCGCGCGCACATCGCCGACCGTCGGCAAGTCGCCGAGCGCGCCCAGCCGCTCGGCAAAGCGCGCGCCCATCCGCGCGGCGTTCGCAAGCAGTCCCTCGCGCTCGATGATATCAAGATTGGTCAGCGCGGCCGCGCAGGCGACGGGGTGGCCCGAATAGGTGAAGCCCGAGGTGAACCACCGCTCGGGGTCGGCCGCCATCGCCTGCCATAGCCGGTCCGAGAAGATCACCGCCCCGAGCGGCAGATACCCCGAGGTGAGGCCCTTGGCGACGGTGACGATGTCGGGGACGACGCCCGTCTCGTCGCCCGCCGCGAACCACTGGCCGAGGCGGCCGAAGGCCGTCACGACCTCGTCGAAGATCACGAGGATCCCATGCCGGCGGCACAGTTCGGCCATGCGCGGCAGATAGCCCGCCGGCGGGATGATGACCCCGCCCGAGGCCTGGATCGGCTCGGCGATGAAGGCGCCGATCCTGTCGGCGCCCTCGCGCGCAATCAGCGCCTCGAACTCGGCCACGAGATGGTCGCAGAAGGCGGCCGCGTCCATGCCCTCGGGCGCGCGATAGAGGTTCGGCGCGCCCAGGTGATGGATGCCGCGCGTCTCGTAGCGGAATTCGGGCACGCGGTCGCCGGGGCGGTGGCTGACCGACTGGCCGAAATGGGTCGAGCCGTGATAGCTGAGCCGGCGCGCCACGATCCCCGTCTTGTCGGGATGGCCGAGCGAGCGCTGCACGAAGGCCACCATCCGCAGCGCCGTGTCAACCGCGGTCGAGCCGCAGGTCGTGAAATGCACCCGGTTCAGATCCCCCGGCGCGAGATCGGCAAGCCGGGCTGCGAGCATGGCCGAGGGCGCATTCGTCATGTCGACGAAGGTGTTGGTGAAGGCCAGCCGCTCCACCTGCGCGGCGATGGCGCGCGCCATCTCGGCCCGGCCGAGCCCGATGTTGGTGCACCAGAGCCCGCCCACCGCATCAAGATAGCGCCGCCCCCCCGCGTCCCACAGCCACACCCCCTCGCCCCGCTCGATCACGAGCGAACCTTCGGCCTCAAAGGGGCCGAAATTCGTCCACGGGTGCAGGAGATGGTCGTGATCGTGCCGCCAGACGGCGCTGCGTGCAAGATCCTCGGGCGGCGTCATCGGGTGCTTCGGCGCTCTCTCGCGCCAACCCTGCGGGCGCCCGAGATCCATATCCCGCGGGATCACCGGGGCGCAACGACGCAATACTCAACATGATAGCCGCAATTCTGCGCCTCGGCTGCAACCCGCGCCCGAGCAGGCCCACCCGCGCGCCTGTCTTGCAGGGCTGCACGCGGCTGGGCTATGGGAGGTCCGCCCGAAGGGGGCGCAGGAAAACAGCATCGGGGGCGCGACATGGCCGGCCATTCCAAATGGGCCAACATCCAGCACCGCAAGGGCAAGCAGGACGCCGCGCGCTCGCGGCTCTTCTCGAAGCTCTCGCGCGAGATCACGGTGGCGGCCCGCATGGGCGATCCCGACCCCGACAAGAACGCCCGCCTGCGCCTTGCGGTGCGCGAAGCGAGGGCCAATTCCATGCCCCGCGACGTGATCGACCGCGCCATCTCCAAGGCATCCTCGGCGGATGCGGAGTTGCTCGATGAAATCCGCTATGAAGGCTACGGTCCGGGCGGGGTCGCGATCATCGTCGAGGCCATGACGGACAACCGCAACCGCACCGCCTCGAACGTCCGCAGCACCTTCACCAAGAATGGCGGCAATCTGGCCGAGACGGGCGCGGTCAGCTTCATGTTCGGCCGCATGGGCCAGATCAGCTATGGCACGAAGGCAGGCAGCGCCGAGCAGGTGTTCGAGGCGGCGATCGAGGCCGGGGCCGAGGATGTCGAGAGTTCCGAGGACGGCCACCTGATCTGGTGCGCGGCGGCAGATCTCGGCGAGGTGGCGGCCGCGCTCGAGGTCGCCCTCGGCGAGGCCGAGAGCGCAAAACTGGTCTGGAAGCCCGCCTCGACGACCGAGATCGCCGAGCTCGAGGCTGCGCAGAAGTTGATGCGTCTGATCGAGACCCTCGAGGAGGACGATGACGTCCAGAACGTCACCGCCAACTTCGAGATGTCGGACGCGCTCATGGACGCGCTCTGACCGGGGTCAGCGCGCGCCCACCTCGACATAGTCGCGCCGGGTCGGGCCGACATAGAGCTGGCGCGGACGCCCGATCTTCTGCGCCGGGTCCGCGATCATCTCCTTCCACTGCGAGATCCAGCCGACCGTGCGCGAGAGCGCGAAGATCGGCGTGAACATCGAGGTCGGGAAGCCCATCGCCTCGAGGATGATGCCCGAATAGAAATCGACGTTCGGATAGAGCTTCTTCGAGATGAAATACTCATCCTCAAGCGCGATCCGCTCAAGCTCCTTGGCGACCTTCAGGATCTCGTTGTTCTCGACCCCGAGCAGGCCCAGCACCTCGTCGGCCGATTCCTTCATCACCTTCGCGCGCGGGTCGAAGTTCTTGTAGACGCGGTGGCCGAAGCCCATGAGGCGGAAGCTGTCGTTCTTGTCCTTGGCGCGGCGGATGAATTCGGGGATGCGCTCCACCGTCCCGATCTCGCGCAGCATCTCGAGGCAGGCCTGATTCGCCCCGCCATGCGCCGGCCCCCAGAGGCAGGCGATGCCGGCGGCTATGCAGGCAAAGGGGTTGGCGCCCGACGAGCCGGCCAGCCGCACCGTCGAGGTCGAGGCGTTCTGCTCGTGGTCGGCATGGAGCATCATGATGCGGTCCATGGCCTTGGCGAGCGCGGGCTTGACCACATACTCCTCGCAGGGGACTGCAAAGCACATGTGCAGGAAGTTCGAGGCGTAATCGAGGCTGTTCTTCGGATAGACGAAGGGCTGGCCGATCGAATACTTGTAGGCCATCGCGGCGATCGTGGGCAGTTTCGCGATCATGCGGATGGCCGCGACCTCGCGCTGCCAGGGATCGTTGATGTCGAGGCTGTCGTGATAGAAGGCCGACATCGCGCCCACCACGCCCACCATCGTCGCCATCGGGTGGCTGTCGCGACGGAAGCCGCGGAAGAAATAGTGCATCTGCTCATGCACCATGGTGTGGCGCGTGACGCGGCCCTTGAAGTCCGCGAGCTGGGCGGCCGTCGGAAGCTCGCCGTAAAGGAGCAGATAGCAGACCTCGAGGTGGGATGACTTCTCGGCCAGCTGCTCGATCGGATAGCCGCGATAGAGCAGCTCGCCCGCGTCGCCGTCGATGTAGGTGATGGCCGATTCGCAGGCCGCGGTCGAGGTGAAGCCCGGATCGAAGGTGAAGACGTCGGCCTCGGCGTAAAGCTTGCGGATGTCGAGGACATCAGGCCCCGTCGTGCCGTGCTGCACCGGCAGGTCGATCGTCTTGCCGTCCAGCGTGATGGTTGCGGTGCGTTTCGATGCGGACATCCCTCTACCCCCTGTTCGTGCCAGCCCCCGGCCGGCCTGTGGTGGCGTGTCGCCCGAGGCGGCGCGCTAGCGGGCCCCTTCGGGCCAGTGCACGGCATCCTTGATCCGTGCGATCGTCTCGTCCCGGCCGAGGACAAGCATCATGTCGAACACGCTCGGACTGACCGTCCGCCCCGACAGGGCGGCGCGCAACGGAGCGGCCACCTTGCCAAGACCCAGACCGCGCGCTGCTGCCGCAGCCCCGACGATCCCATCGAGCGTTTCCTTCGTCCAGCTAGCATTTTGCAACTGCGGCGTCAATTCTGACAGTATGCCACGGGATACCAAGTCCAGTGCCCCGAGCGCCGCCGAATCTGGCGAAAGTGGCCGCGATGCAAGGATAAATCCAGACTTTTCAAGCAGCTCACCCAGCGTCCGGGCCTTGTCCTTGACACAATGCAGCGCCCGGCCAAGTGCCGCAACCTCGGCGGCCGAGAAGGGTTCGGCCCCGATCGCCGCGCGATAGGCCGCGATGTCATGCAGCAGCGCAGCATCGTCCATCATGGCGATGTGGCGCGCGCTCAGATGTTCGAGCTTCTTGAAGTCGAGCCGCGCCGGCGCCCGCCCGATCCCGGCCAGGTCGAACCACGCCCTCGCCTCGGCGTCGGTGAAGACCTCGGCATCACCATGCGACCAGCCGAGCCGCGCGAGATAGTTGCGCAGCGCCGCCGGCGGATAGCCCATCGCCGCATATTGCTCGAGCCCGACCGCCCCGTGCCGCTTCGAGAGCTTCTTGCCGTCGGGGCCGTGGATCAGCGGGATATGCGCCCAGACCGGCACCTCCCAGCCCATGGCGCGATAGACCATCGTCTGGCGGGCGGCGTTGTTCAGGTGATCGTCCCCCCGGATGACATGCGTGACCCCCATGTCGTGATCGTCGACCACCACCGCGAGCATGTAGGTCGGCGTACCATCCGAACGTAAACAGACCATATCGTCGAGCTGGTCGTTGCCGAAGCGCACCGTGCCCTGCACCGCGTCCTCGATCACCGTCTCGCCCTCGCGCGGGGCCCGGATCCGGATGACGAAGGGCGCGTCGGGGTGGGTCGCGGGGTCGGCGTCGCGCCAGGGGCTGCGAAAGAGGGTCGAGCGCCCCTCGGCCAGCGCGCTCGCGCGCGCGGCCTCGATCTCTTCGGGCGGCGAGAAGCAGCGATAGGCCGCACCCCGCGCGACCATCTCGTGGGCGACCTCGGCGTGGCGGTCCTTGCGGGCGAATTGGCTGATCGCCTCGCCGTCCCAGTCGAGCCCGAGCCAGGTCAGCCCCTTGAGGATCGCCTCGGTCGCCTCGGGGGTGGAGCGTTCGCGGTCGGTGTCCTCGATCCG
The DNA here is from genome assembly GCA_044356825.1 of Limisphaerales bacterium. Classification (GTDB taxonomy): domain Bacteria; phylum Pseudomonadota; class Alphaproteobacteria; order Rhodobacterales; family Rhodobacteraceae; genus JAUREX01. Next base: position 2,007 of record JBIKVM010000142.1, on the reverse strand, counting down.
GAGCAGGAACTTCCCGCCCCGCCCGCGGGCATAAAGCCAGTTGAAGAGCGCGGTGCGCGCCCCCCCGATGTGCAGATAGCCCGTCGGCGAGGGGGCGAAGCGCGTCACGACGAGGCGAGCCGCGGGGGCATGGTCAGGGGCGAGGGACATGGCATTAACCTTCCGCTAACCCCCGGCGGGGCAGGTTGCGGACTTCTTAAGGGCAATCCGGGGCGGTCAACAAGTGGTGCGGATGATCGATCCCCTGCGCGTGCTTGCCGAGGCGCGGGGGCATCTCTTCGTCTTCGTTCCCGTCGCGATCGCGGCAGGGATCGGCCTGTGGCTCAGCCTCGCGGTGGAGCCGGGACTGTGGTTCCATCTCGGCGCCGCCGCCGTGGCGCTGGCGGGAGCGGCGGCCATGGCGCGCGGACCCGAACGCTGGCGCGTGCCGGCGGCCGCGATCCTCTGCGCGGCGCTCGGCATCCTTGCCTGCGGGCTGCGGGCCGAGCGCGTCGCGGCGCCCGTCCTCGGCTTTCGCTATCACGGCCCGGTCGAGGGGGTGGTCGTCGGCATCGACCGCTCCTATTCCGACCGCCTGCGCGTCACGCTGGCCGAGGTGCGGCTCGAGGATGTCGCGCCCGAGCGCACGCCCGGGCGGGTGCGCGTCTCGTTTCACGGCGAGGCCGAGGGCGCGCGGCCCGAACCGGGCAGCCGCATCCGGCTTGTCGCCCACCTGTCCCCGCCCGAGGGGCCGGTCGAGCCCGGCGGCTTCGATTTCCGCCGCATGGCATGGTTCCGCGGGCTGGGCGCGCTCGGCTATACCCGCACCCCGCCCGAGGTCCTCGACCCCCCCGCCCCGGGCGAGGCGCGCATCAACCGCCTGCGCGAGGCGATCACGCTGCGCCTCATGGGTGCGATCGAGGGCGACGCAGGTGGGGTGGCGGCCGCGCTCACGACCGGCGACCGCTCGGGGATCGGCAAGGAGACAACCGAGGCGCTGCGCGATTCGAACCTCTCGCACCTCTTGTCGATCTCTGGCCTGCACATGGGCCTCATCACCGCCTTCGTCTTCGGCGCGGTGCGCGGCGCGATCGCCTGCGTGCCGCCGCTCGCGCTGCGCGTGCCGGGCAAGAAGGTCGCGGCGGCCGTGGCGCTTGCAGCCGGCGCCTTCTACCTGCTCATCTCGGGCGGAAATGTCGCGACCGAGCGCGCCTTCGTGATGGTATCGGTCTTTCTCGGGGCGGTGCTGCTCGACCGGCGGGCGATCTCGCTGCGCTCGGTCGCGATCGCGGCGATCATCATCCTGCTCGTCCAGCCCGAGGCACTCGTGGATCCGGGCTTCCAGATGTCCTTCGCGGCCACCGCCGCCCTCGTTGCGGCGTTCGGGGGGCTGCGGGGGCGGATGTCGGCGCGGCGCATCCCATGGTTGCTGCGGCCCATCGCGGTCACGCTCTTCACCTCGGCGGTGGCGGGATGGGCGACTGCGCCGGTCGCCGCGGCGCATTTCAACCGGATCGCCGAATACGGGCTGCTTGCCAATGTGCTGAGCGTGCCGATCGTCGGCACCTTCGTGATGCCCGCGGCCGTTGTCGCGGCGGTGCTGGCGCCGCTTGGCCTCGAGGGGCCGGCGCTGTGGGTGATGGAGCAGGGCATCGCCTGGGTGCTGTGGGTCGCGCGGTTCGTGGCAGGGCTCGAGGGGGCGGTGACAACGGTGACCGAGCCGCCGGGCTGGATCCTGCCCGCGCTCGCGCTTGCGGGGGTGTGGGTCATCGGCTGGCCGGGGCGGGCGCGCTGGGTCGGGGCGGTGGCGGCGGCGCTCTGCCTTCTGCCCTGGGTAATGGCCGAGCGGCCCGGGGTGCTTGTCTCGGCCGATGGCGGGCTTGTCGGCATCATGGGCCCCGAGGGGCGCGTGCTGTCGGCCGAGCGGGGCGCGGGTTTCACGGCGGACGCCTGGCTCGAGTCCGATGGCGACGGCGCGACGCAGGCCGAGGCTGCGGGCCGCGCGGGCCCCTTCACCGGGCCGCCAGC
>JBIKVM010000141.1:0-7791 GCA_044356825.1 Limisphaerales bacterium | reverse complement strand
TCATGTCCTGGGGCGGCGCCTATGCCGAGAGCCAGATCGAGGCCTATCACAAGCCCTTCACCGCCCAGACCGGCATCACGGTCGTGTCGGTCGACGCCGACAACCCGGCTGTTCCCGTGGAAACGCAAGTGAAGGCCGGCAACGTCTCGATCGATGTCGCCGACGTAGAATATCCCGACGCCGTGCGCCTGTGCGACGAGGGCATGCTCGAGACGATCGATCACGCGTCGCTGCCGCCCGCCCCCGATGGAACGCCCGCGACCGAGGACTTCCTGCCGGGCCTGCTGCTCGACTGCGCCGTGGCCACGATCACCTTCTCGACGATCTTCGCCTATGACGCGTCGGTCTTCCCCGAAGGCCCGACGTCGATCGCGGACTTCTTCGACCTTCAGAAGTTCCCGGGCAAGCGCGGCATGGGCAAGCGTCCGCGCGCCAACCTCGAAATGGCGCTGATGGCCGATGGCGTGCCGGCGGCTGAGGTCTATGCCGTTCTCGGAACCCCCGAGGGCGTCGACCGCGCCTTTGCCAAGCTCGACACGATCAAGTCCGAGATCATCTGGTGGGAAGCCGGCGCCCAGGCGCCCCAACTCCTCGCCGATGGCGAAGTCGCGATGACGACCGCCTACAACGGACGGATCTTCAACGCCGCGATCGCCGAGAACAAGCCGTTCACGGTGGTCTGGGACGGGCAGATCCAGGAATACGACCTGTGGGTCGTGCCGAAGGGGGCCCCGAACCTCGAAGCCGCGATGGAGTTCGTGAAGTTCTCGACCGACACGCAGCGCCTTGCCGATCAGGCCAAGTACATCTCCTATGGCCCGGCCCGGAAATCCTCGAGCGCGCTCATCGGCGTGTTCAAGGACGGCAAGACCGAGATGCTGCCGCACATGCCGACGAACCCTGACAACATGAAGAACGCCCTCGGGTCGAACTTCGAGTTCTGGGCCGACAAGAACAAGGAACTCGAAGAGCGTTTCAACGCCTGGCTCGCGGCGAACTGATCGACGACCGGCGGCGCGGGACACATCCCGCGCCGCCACTTTCCGAGGAGACACGGGATGGCCGAAGCGATCGCAGCTCAGGGCGGAGGGCTCCGGACGGCAGACGGCCGGCCGCTGGGCGAGGCGCTTGCGGCCGCGCAATCCCGCGCCCGGCGCCGGGCTTTCCTGCTGGTGGCGCCGCTTCTGTTCTTTGTCCTCTTCAGTTTCGTGGTGCCGATCGGGCAGCTTCTGGTCAGCGCCTTCAGAGATGACGATTTCGCGCGCAACGCTCCCGCGCTCGCCGCCTGGTTCGATGCCAACCCGCGCGGCACGCCGATCGACGAGAGCGCCTATGCCGCCCTTGCCGCCGATCTCAAGGCCGCAAAGGAAAACCGCACCGCCGGCCAGATGGGTGAGCGGATCAACTACGAGGTCTCGGGCGCGCGCTCGCTGTTCACCACGACCGCGCGCAGCGCCGACAAGTTCGAGCCGCCCTATCGCGAGGCAATCCTTGCGGTGAAGACCGAATGGGACGACCCGAGGCTGTGGGAATCCATGCGCCAGGCGTCGTCGTCCATCACCCCGAACTTCTTCCTCGCATCGCTTGACCTCCGCCGCTCCGAGACGGGCGGGATCGAGCGCGCGCCCGAAGAGGTGCGCGTCTATCAGATGCTCTATCTGCGCACGTTTTTGCTCTCGGCGCTCATCACGTTCACCTGCCTCGTCCTTGGCTATCCGATCGCGCACCTGCTCGCGACACTGCCGCTGCGCTATTCCAACCTGCTCATGATCCTCGTGCTCTTGCCGTTCTGGACATCGCTTCTGGTTCGGACGACGGCGTGGATCGTGCTCTTGCAGGGAGAGGGGGTGCTCAACAACATCCTCGTGGGGCTGGGCGTGATCGGCGATGATGGCCGGATCCGGATGATCTACAATCAGGCCGGCACCATCATCGCGATGACGCACATCTTGCTGCCCTTCATGGTGCTGCCGCTCTATTCGGTGATGCGGCCCATTCCGCCCTCCTACGTCCGCGCGGCGCGCTCGCTCGGGGCGACGAGCTGGACGGCCTTCCGGCGCATCTATGTGCCCCAGACGATGCCCGGCGTGGCGGCGGGGGGCTTGCTCGTGTTCATTCTGGCCGTCGGCTACTACATCACCCCCGCGCTGGTCGGGGGGGCGTCGGGGCAGCTCATCTCGAACCTGATCGCCTTCCATTTCGAGAATTCGAACTGGTCGATGGCGGCAGCGCTGGCGTCGCTGCTGCTGATGTCGGTCCTGCTTCTCTATTGGCTCTATGACCGCCTGATCGGCATCGACAACCTGAAACTGGGCTAGGGCGAGGGCGATGGCACTTCCGGTCTATGCGACACCACTCGAGCGGCTCTGGCGGGCGGTCTATATCGCGCTTTGCGTGCTGATCTTCATCTTCCTGATCGCGCCGATCCTGATCGTCATTCCGCTGTCGTTCAACGCCGAGCCCTATTTCACCTTTACTCCCAAGATGCTCGCTTTCGATCCCGAGGGCTACAGCCTGCGCTGGTACGACCTGCTGCTGACCTTCGGGCAGACGCTGCCGCCCGAGGCGCCGCGCGATTCGACCTGGTGGGCGGATGTGTGGGAAAACGCGGCCTGGATCCGGGCGGCCAAGAACTCGCTCATCATCGGCTTTTTCTCGACCGTGATCGCGACGGGGCTCGGGACGCTCGCGGCCCTTGGTCTGTCGCGGCCCGAGATGCCGTGGCGGCGGCCGATCATGGCAATCCTGATCTCGCCCATGATCGTGCCGATCATCATCACCGCAACCGGGCTTTTCTTCTTCTACTCGAACCCCTGCGCGATCTTCACCCCACCCGGCGCCGATCCGGTCTGCGGGCGGATGACGGGCTGGGTGGGCGTGATCCTTGCTCATGCGACGCTCGGGATCCCCTTCGTCATCATCACCGTCACCGCGACGCTCTCGGGCTTCGACCGCTCACTGACGCGCGCCGCCGCCTCACTCGGGGCGAGTCCGACGCGCAGCTTCTTCAAGATCACCCTGCCGCTCATCCTGCCGGGTGTGGTGTCGGGGGCGCTGTTCGCTTTCGTCACGAGCTTTGATGAGGTGGTGGCGGTTCTGTTTCTTGCCGACGTCAACCAGCAGACGATCCCGCGCCAGATGTGGAACGGGATCCGCGAGGCGATCAGTCCCGCGATCCTGTCGATGGCGACGATCCTTGTCATCGTCTCGATCGCGCTGCTCACGGTGACAGAACTCTTGCGCAGGCGCTCGGAGCGGCTCCGCGGCCTGACACCGGGCTGATCGCCTCAGCCCGCGTAGCCCGCGAGCCGCGGCAGCCACAGCGAAAGGCCCGGAAACGCCGCGAGGATCGCGACAGCTGCGATCAGCGCGCCGACGAAGGGCACAACGGCCCGAAAGATCTCGGCCGGGGACACTTCGCTCAGCGTGCTCGTGACGAACACGACCATCCCGTAGGGCGGTGTGATGAGGCCGGTCATGCAGGCCACGACGGCCACCACGCCGAAATGCACCGGATCGACCCCCGCCGCCGCAGCGGTGGGCAGAAGAAGTGGCAGCACAACTAGGATGATCGCCGCCGTGTCGAGGACGCAGCCAAGCAAGAGGATGAGGGCGATCGCGAGCATGAGGAAGCCGGCAGGCCCCGGTGCTGCGGCGCCGATCCAGCCTGCGAGGTTGCCAGCCACCCCCTCGGCGGCAAGGATATGGGCAAAGATGAAGGCGCTGCCGGCGACATAGCCTACCGCCGCGGCCTGCCGTGCGCTGAGGACGAAGGCCGCCGCGATGTCGCGCGGCCGCCACGCGCCAAGCGCGAGGGTCAGGATCAGCGCCGCGCATGCCGCGACTGCGGCGGACTCGGTTGGCGTCATCAACCCGTCCAGCATCCCGCCGAGCAGGATAGCTGGCAGCAAGATCACCGGCAGGCCCCGCCATATGGCGCGCGACACGTCGTGGTGCGGCATTGCGGCGGCAGTCGACAGGCCGAGCCGGACCGCAAGGCGATGATGCAAGAGCGCGATCACGGCCGCGACCATAAGGCCCGGCACCACCCCGGCCAGAAAGAGATGCCAGACCGATTGCCCCGAAACCTGTGCATAAAGCAGCATCGGGATGGAGGGGGGAATGATGGGCCCGACCGTTGCCGACGCCGCCGTCAGTGCTGCGGCATAGGCCCGCGGATAGCCCCCGCCCCGGGTCATCAGATCGAAGCCAAGCCGCCCGGGACCGGCCGCATCGGCGATGGCAGACCCCGACATCCCGGCGAACAGGACCGACACCGCGATGTCGGCATGTCCGAACCCGCCCCGCAGCCGCCCACAGAGCGCGACACCGAGGTTCATCAGCCGGTCCCCTAGGGTTCCCGCGATCATGAGGTTTGCGGCCAGGATGAAAAGGGGGACCGCGAGCAGCAGATAGGCCTCGTGTAACGACTGCAGCATCTGCGCCGCCGCCAGCGCTGGGTCCGCCCCGGCGAGGAAGACATAGACGGTGGCCCCCGCCAGCAGCGCGTGCCCCACCGGCACACCGGCTGCCGCCAGCACCGCGACGACCGCAAGACAGCCCCCGAGGGCGTCCGTCATCGCGTACCCGAACGGAGGACATGACCGAACCTGACCATCGCGCGCAGGACAATCGCGAGCGCGAGGATGAGCCACGGCGCATAGATGGCGCCGACGCTCAGGGGCAGGGTCGCGCTCTGCCGTGCGCGCAGGAAGAGTAGATAGTCGATCACCGCCGGCAGCGAGGCCGCCAGCACCGCCGCGACCGCCACGTCGGCCATGACGCGGATGGAGCGCCGGAGACCCTGCGGGTCGGCGGGCGCGTCGAACCCGATGTGTCCGGCCCCCGACAGCACGACCCCCGCGCCCCACAGGACGAGCCAGAGCCAGAGGGTCAGCGACAGCTCCACCGTCCAGGCCGCCGCCACTCCGACCGGGCCACGCGCCAGGACTTGCCAGAGCGTGACGCCGAGAAGCGCGGCAAGCAGTGCCGCCGCGACCAGATCGGCGCACAGCCTGAATGCGCGCGCCATCCTCAGCCCTCGGCGCCGAGGGCGCGCAGGCGCTCGGCCATGCCCGGGGGCCAATCGCCCGCGAAGGGCGCGGTGGCATAGGCAGCCTCGACCCGGGCGCGAAAGGCCGCCACATCCGGGGCATAGACCGCGAGGCCCCCGGCGCGGAAGGTGTCGGCCAGCTCATCCTCAAGCCGCAGTTGCGCGATGCGCGCGTGGTCGGCGGCGGCTTCGGCGGCGACTGCCAAGGCTGCGCGCTCGGGTGGTCCGAGGCCCTGCCAGACGCGCTCCGAGACGGCGAGATAGGTCATGTCGACCAGATGCCCCGTGAGCACGATCTGGCGCGTCACCTCGTCAAAGCGGCTGTCGCGGATCGTGGGCAGGGGGTTGTCCTGCCCGTCGATGGCACCAGTCTGGAGGGCCGTGTAGATCTCGCCGAAAGCCAGCGGAACGGGCAGCGCCCCAAGAGCCGCGCCCAGGAATTGCCAGGCGGCGGCGGCGGGCATCCGCAGGCGGACACCGGCGAGATCCGCGGGCACCTGCACCGGCGCCGTCGTGCGCAGGTTCAGATGCCGCCGCCCGAGATAGAAGACCGCGATCAGGCGCACCCCGAACGCGGCCGCGAGACGCTCTCGCAGCGGGTCCATGAGGTCTGAGGCGAAGACCGCGCGCTGATGCACGGCATCGCGATAGAGATACCCCGCCGTCAGCACCGAGAACGCGGGCACGAAGGCCGCGATGTCCTGTGCCGAGGGAAGCGCCATCTCAAGGTTACCGCGCGCGATCGCCTCGATTTCGCTACCCTGACGGAAGAGGGTCGCGTTGTGGTGTATCTCGAGTTGCGCGAAGGGGGCGACCATCGGCGCGAAGATCTCCGCGAGCGCGCGCGAGCGCTGGTCCGTGGCGGTGGCGGGTGTGGAGAGGCGCAGGACGACCGGCGACTCCGCCCCTATGCGGGGTGTGCAGAGCGCAGCGGCGGCCCCGGCCAGAATGGACCTTCGGCAAATCGAACCGGTAAACGGCATGCTGGAAATATCCGCAGATGGTATGCAGATGTACCTTGCCGCCGTTTCGGCCCCTTGTCCAGCCGCGCGCTTTCATTCCCCAAGGCGACCGTCTAGTCTGCAACGCATGGGTCGGAATGCTGCGCAAGGGGGGGATGCCATGGATCTGCCGGTGAACACGTTCAAGGCCGCGCTGCGCGACTTTCGCCAGCAGATCGGGGTGTGGTGCACGATCCCGGGTTCGGGCCACGCCGAGGCCCTGGCGAGTTGCGGCTTCGACTGGATGGTGATCGACACCGAGCACAGCATCATCGACCTTGCCACCGTGCAGGCGATGCTTCAGGCCATTGCGCCTTGGCCCGTCAGCCCCATCGTGCGCCCGGGCTGGAACGATGCGGTGGAAATCAAGCGTCTGCTTGATGTCGGGGCGCAGACGATCCTCGTGCCCTATGTGCAGAGCGCGGCCGAGGCCGCGCAGGCCGCCGCCGCCGTGCGCTATCCGCCGCAGGGCGTGCGCGGCGTGGCGGGCCATGTGCGCGCGAACCGCTACGGCGCCATTGCCGATTATGTCGCCCGCGCCAATTCAGAGATCTGCCTGATCGTGCAGGTCGAGACCACCGAGGCGCTCGGCCGGATCGAGGAGATCGCCGCCGTCGAGGGGGTCGATGGCATCTTCGTCGGGCCTGCCGATCTGGCAGCCTCGATGGGCCATCCGGGCCAGAGCAGCCACCCCGAGGTGCGCGCCGCGATCCTCGACGCAGTCGGCAGGATACGGGCTGCCGGCAAGCCGGCCGGGATCCTCTCGCGCGATGCATCCATCATCGAGGCCTCGATCGCGGCTGGCACGACCTTCACCGCCGTCGACATCGATTGCGCGATCCTGACCACCGGCGCGCGGGCCGCGGCCCGGCGCTGGAAGCATGGCGGGGCCTGAGGGCATTCCTCCGCCGACGCGAGGGGTTCAGAAAACACGCTCTGGTTAAGTGTTGCTTAACGATATATCGCACAGGTTGAATCCTGCGCGCGTCGTTTCGCGTCCGGAGGGTGAATTGGGTCTGGCTACGCTGCTTGCGATGTTCGCGATCGCGCTTGGCGGGGCGCTTGCAGCGCTCACGGTTGCCGCAATCATGCAACGGCGCTCGGGGCTTGCCGAGGGATCGGTGTTCGACGACCGCGACGGTGGCACTGTCTTTCTTTTCGATGGGCCCACACTGGTCGATGCGACCGAGGCGGGGCGGGCCCTTTTGGGGGCGGTTGCCGTGCGCGGGTCGGCATGGGCGCGGCTGCAATCCTATCTCGCGCCGCTATTCCCGGGCTTTGAAGCGGCGCTGCGTGCCTTGCCGTCGGCTGGCCGGATCAGGCTCGACAGCGCGACGGGAAACCCGGTGGCGCTTCTGGCTGAATGGCGCGGAGGCCTCACACGCATCACGCTGTGCGATCCGCACAGCGAGGGACGGGTGCTTGCGCTCGACACCCTCTCGCAGCGCGCGCAGGATGAGGAACTGGCCGCGCTGCGCGCCATCGCCGACAGCGCGCCGCTGCCGATCTGGCGCACCGGGGCGGGGGGGATGGTGCTGTGGGCGAACGCAGCCTATGCCGAACTCGTGGCGCGCAAGATGGGCGACGATGCCGCCCTCGCATGGCCGCTGCCCGTTCTCTTTCCGCCTGAGTGCGGGCGCGGGCGGGCCTGCCTCCAGATCGACGCAGCGCCCGATCTCTGGGTCGATCTGCATGCCTTTCCAGCCGCCGAGGGAGAGATCGTCTTTGCCCTGCCCG
>JBIKVM010000139.1:0-7884 GCA_044356825.1 Limisphaerales bacterium | reverse complement strand
GCGCGCCCCGACCACTTCCCCGGCCATCTCGGCTGAACACCCGAAAGGACAGGCCATGCTCCTCAACCTCAATTCCGACCTCGGAGAAAGCTGGGGTGCCTTCGTCATGGGCGACGATGCGGCGCTTCTCAGCATCGTCGACAGCGCCAACCTTGCCTGCGGGATGCACGCGGGCGACCCGCGCGTCATGCGCGAAACCGTGCTGCGCGCCCGCGCCCGGGGTGTCAGCATCGGCGCCCATCCGGGGCATGCCGATCTGATGGGCTTCGGCCGCCGACCGATGGTACTGCCGCCCGAAGATCTCTCGGCGCTCGTGCTCTATCAGCTTGGTGCCCTTGCGGCCATCGCGCACGCCGAGGGCTGGCCGATCACCCATGTCAAACCCCATGGTGCGATGAACAATCAGGCCTGCGCCGATCGCGCCATGGCCCGCACCATCGCCCAAGCCGTCGCCCGCTTCGATCCGACGCTGATCCTGCTTGCCCCGGTCCTGTCAGAACTTGCTGCGGCAGGGGCCGAGGCGGGGCTGCGCGTCGCGCTCGAGATCTTCGCCGACCGCACCTATCAACCCGACGGGCAACTGACTCCGCGCAGCGTTCCCGGTTCGGTGCTGCACGATGCGCAGAGCGCGAGCGCGCATGTGATGGCGATGATCGAGGCGGGCGGCCTGATCGCCCGCGACGGCACGCGCATCCCGACCGCCTTTCACAGCGTCTGCGTCCATGGGGATGGCGCCGAGGCCGTGCGCACAGCCCGCGCCGTGCGCGAGGCGCTTGTTTCGGCCGGCCATGTCCTCGGTCCGCTGCCCGCGGTCATCGGGGGCTGAGCGGACGCGGGCCGCGCGCCGCCCCGAGGCCCGCGAGGATCGCGGCGGCATCGAGCCCGTGCTTGCGGTAGAGATCGCCGATCGTGCCCGTCTCGCCGAAATGCTCGACGCCGTGCGCCTGCATCGCGTGGCCGCGCACCGAGCCGAGCCACGCAAGCGTCGCGGGGTGGCCATCGATCAGGCTGACGATCCGGCAATGCGGGGGCAGCGCGGCAAAGAGACGCTCGACATGGGCCTCGGCCCCGGGGTTGCCGCGCGCGCGGCTGCGCTGCGCAGCCGTCCAGCCGGCATTGAGCCGGTCGGCCGAGGTGACCGCGAGCACCCCGACATCGCGCCAGCGCTCTGCGGCGAGGCCCGCGGCGCGGATGGCCTCGGGGGCGACAACGCCCTGATAGGCGATCACGAGTTCGCAGTTGGGACCGGGTGGGCGCAGCCAATAGGCGCCCGCGACGATGTCGGCCCGGAGGGCGGGATCAAGCGCACGCATGGGCTGTTCGAGCGGATTTGTCGACAGGCGCAGATAGACCGACCCGCCGGTCTCCTCCCGCAGCCAGGCCCGCCCGGCCTCAGGGTCCGCACCGTCGCGCTGCAGATAGTCGAAGGCCCATTCGAGGATCACCGCCAGTTCGTCGGCAAAGGCGGGCTCAAACGCCGCGAGCCCGTCCTGCGCCATCCCGATGAGGGGGGTCGCCACCGACTGATGCGCCCCGCCCTCGGGCGCAAGGGTGACGCCCGAGGGCGTGCCCACGAGGATGAAGCGGGCATCCTGATAGCAGGCATAGTTGAGCGCATCGAGACCGCGCGCAACGAAGGGGTCATAGACCGTGCCGATCGGAATCAGGCGGCGTCCGAAGAGGGAATGCGACAGCCCCGCCGCCCCGAGCAGCAGCATGAGGTTCATCTCGGCGATGCCGAGTTCGATGTGCTGACCCTCGGGTGAGAACTCCCAGCGCTGGGTCGAGGGGATGTTCTCGGCCCGGAAGGTGTCGGGAAGGGGCGTACGCGCAAAGAGGCCGCGCCGGTTGACCCATGCGCCGAGGCTCGTCGTCCCGGTCACGTCGGGCGAAGTGGTGACGATCCGCGCCGCGAGCGGCGTGTCCGAGCGTGCGAGCGCATCGAGGATCCGGCCGAATGCGGCTTGGGTCGAGGTGTCACGCTCGACGGTCGCATCGAGGGCGGGCACGGGCAGGCGGACATCGGCATGGCGGCGCGGGCCGGCCGCGAAGAAGGGCACCCGGTCGAGGAAGGTGCGCAATCCCGCCGGATCCGGCACGCCCGCCAGCGGCTCCCACTCCTGCCCCTCGGGCACACCCATGTGGCGCTGCCAGTCGGCCATCTGCGCCTTGGTCATGAGCCCGCCATGGTTGTCCTTGTGGCCGGCGATCGGGGTGCCCCAGCCCTTGATCGTGTAGGCCAGAAAACAGGTCGGGCGGTCGTGGTCGACCCGGGCAAAGGCATCGGCCATCGTCTCGACGCAGTTGCCCCCGAGGTTTTCCATCAGCGCGGCCAGTTCGGCATCGCTGCGCCGGTCGATCAGGGCCGAGACCTCGCCCTGATCGCCCAGATCCTCCATCAGGCGCTTGCGCCAGACCGCCCCGCCCATGAAGGTGAGCGCGGCATAGAGCTGGTTGGGACAGCCATCGATCCAGCGGCGCAGCGCCTCGCCGCCGGGCTCGGCGAAGGCCGCGCGCTGCAGCACGCCATGCTTGAGGCGCACGACATCCCAGCCGAAGGCCTCGAAGATCTTCTCGGCGCGCTGCCAGAGGCCCTCGCGCACCACCCCGTCCAGAGACTGGCGGTTGTAGTCGATCACCCACCAGCAGTTGCGCAGGTCGTTCTTCCACCCCTCCTGCAGGCATTCGTAGACGTTGCCCTCGTCAAGCTCGGCATCCCCCATGAGCGCGATCATCCGCCCGGGGGCGATCCCCCGGCCCCAGGCCTTGGCGGTGACGTAATCTTGCACCATCGACGCGAAGGCCGTGATCGCGACCCCAAGCCCGACCGAGCCGGTCGAGAAATCGACATCATCGATATCCTTGGTGCGGCTCGGATAGGATTGCGCCCCGCCGAGCCCGCGGAACCCCTCGAGCCGGTCGCGCCCGATCCGCCCCATGAGATAGTGCATCGCGTGAAAGACCGGCGCCGCATGGGGCTTGACGGCGACACGGTCCTCGGGCCGCAGCGCGCTGAAGTAGAGCGCGGTCATGATCGAGACCATCGACGCCGAAGATGCCTGATGCCCCCCCACCTTGATGCCGTCGACCTTGGGGCGAATGTGGTTGGCGTGGTGGACCATCCAGTGCGACAGCCACAAAAGCCGCTGCTCGATCGTCTTCAGATGCGCCTTCGACATGCCGTCCTCCGCAAGGGTGCCGGGCGAAGCCTAGGCCGGGTTGCGGATCGAATTGTTGCGAAATCAGCCAAACCATGCGACCATATTGGCGAAATCAGGCGTCGTATGCCGATAATTAGGTGATAAAGTACATGATCGATGGGGTAGACAGGCGAATCCTTCAGATCCTGAGCGCCGAGGGCAGGATCCCGATTCTCGACCTCGCCGCGCGCGTCGGGCTGAGCCCCACGCCGGTGGCGCGCCGGGTGCGCAAGCTCGAGGAAGAGGGGATCATCACGGGCTATGCCGCCCTCATCGACGAGGAGCGGATGGGCTTTGGGGTGTCGGTCTTCGTTTCGGTCAAGCTCGATCGCCAGGTCGATGACGTGCTCGAGACCTTCGAGCGCGCGGTCGCGCGCTTTCCCGAAGTGGTCGAGTGCTGGCTGATGACGGGCAGCCGCGACTATCTGCTGCGGGTCGCGACCGAGGGCCTTCGCGATTACGAACGCTTCCTCGCGACGCGGCTGACGCGGGTTTCGGGTGTTGCGGCGATCGAATCCTCGATCCCCCTGCGCCGCGTCAAGACCGCCCTCGCCCGGGTGGACTGAGCCGCCCCGCGGCCATCAGCGCGGCGCGTGGGCAGGGGGGGCGGCCGGATCGGGATCTGTCTCTGCGGGGATCAGGAACATCGGCAGGACCCCACCGAACTGCTTGCGCGCCGTCCGGTAGTCGAACCTCCAGTAGGGGTCGGGGGTCTTCCAGTTCGGGCCGTAATTCACCTCGAGCAGGCGTTCGGGATGGATCGGAAAGGGAAGTTCCGCGCCGTGGACGGCCCGCCATTGCATGGGCACGACGTCGCGGGCCGCGACCGCCCCCCAGCAATAGGGATAGACATGCAGACGCGACCCGTCGATCCATGCAGGAAAGACGTCGATCTCGTAGCCGCAGCGCAGATGGACCGAAAAGAAGGCGCCCTTGCGCGTGACGGGATAGCTGCGCGCGATTCCAGTCGCGAAGTCTCTCCAGGCCGCAGCGGCCTCTTGCGGTGTATCGCCCCTGAGAACGACGGCCAGATCCAGATCATCGTCATGCGGGATCGGCCCGCCATCGCGGACATAGCCCAGCAATGTCCCGCTGTTGAGCAGGGGCTCGGCGCTGCGTGCCGTGGCGTCACGGCAAAACGCGGCGATCTCGTCTTCGAGAACCTTGAGGTCGGCGTATTTCAGCGCGAGCCTGTAGCCGTGCCTGCCCACTTGCAGCGGTGCGAGCGAAGCCTCGATATCGGCGACAAGGGACAGTGCCTCCGGATCGCGGGCCTTGACCAGACGGTCGAGGCCCGACCGCTTCATCAGCTTGAAGACCTCGCGATGATTGACCCGACGTGCGCAATAGAGCCTGATGATCTCGAACAGGGTTCGCACAGACCGGTCGGATCGTACCGCAGACCAGAGCGCGCGGTCGGCAAGGGCGAACGCGCGATCGTTGGCTGCGTCGCGATCGGGCTCCCGCAGGATCGGGTCGGTGTCTTCGCGCGGCTCTTCGGCGCGCACGACCGCGCCATGAACGGTCAGAATGCGATGCCGCGCATCGCGTCGCGAAATCTCGAAGCCGATCCTGCTGTCGTCGGGGCCACCCTCAAGGCCCAGACGGACGTCGTAGAACAGCGTCTTGTAGGTGTCCTTGCGCTTCTGCCTGTGCAGGAAGGGAAATCTGCCCGACACATAGACCCTGCGGGCCGAGGTCTCGTGGCCGTCGCGCGCTATCCTGACCGAGACCCGATCGTCCGCAGTATAGAGGAACAGCAAGAACGCATCGAGCCGCAGCGACCTACGCTTGAGGTAGGAGAGAAATCGGGGGCTGCCCTTGTCGAGCACCATCGCCTGACCGAGGCGCGCGAGATTGAGAAACAGACCGCGATACTGGATCGCCGGCAAGTCGGGATCATGCGCCATGACGGCCGCCTCCGCGCGCAGGACCGTTCGTGTCACGCCATGCGCGCCGCGCCGGGTTGGAATGCCCTCTCCCGGAAAAGATTGGTCTTGATCATCGTCGACGAGATGTCCTCGGTCCGGGGCAGATAGACGACCCTGCAGAGGTCGCTCAGATCGTCGAACTTCCCGGCCCAGTCGCTGCCCATCGCGAAGATGTCGACATCATGGCGCTTGATGTCGGCGCGCTTCTGGTCCCACGATACCTCCGGGATGATGGTATCGACATAGCGGCAAGACATGAGCATCTCGCACCGGACCTCGTAGGGAAAATAGGACGACTTGCCCTTCGCCGCGTTGAATCCGTCGGTCGAGACGCCGACGATCAGAACATCGGCCATATCCCGCAGGCGCCTGAGCAGCCGCACATGACCGTAGTGGAACAGATCGAAGGTGCCATAGGTCAGTACGGTCGTCATGACGATCTCCGTGCGTCGCGCGATGAAGGGAGTTCGGGAAAGAAGCGGTCGCGGCGCCAGTTCGACTGACTTGGTATTATCGTTTTGATGCTAAACTTTTTACAAATATGCCGCATTTCTGTCAACGTCTCCGTGGCGGCGGCCCTGTCCCTGCGGCCACGGCATGCCTGCGGCGTCGTGCTTGTGGGGGAGCGGCGTTGGGCTGATGCATCCGGGCTGGCTAGCTGTCGCGCAATGCACCACGCTCAGCGCCCACCCGTCGCCGGGCCGCCAGAACCGGCGGGGCGCAGTCACCCGATGTTGCGACAGGGTCGAGGGGCCCTAGCCCAGTACCACCTGCGCGTGGCGCTTGCGGCCAGCGCTGAGCTTCAGCGGGCGGGAAAGCTCGGCCGTGCCGATCATCAGCCCCGCGTCCTGCACCGGCGCGTCATCGAGCCGCGCGCCGCCCTCGGCGATCAGGCGCCGCGCCTCCTTGCCCGAGGCCGCAAGCCCCGCGCGCACGAAAAGCTGCGCGAGGCTCACCCCCGCCGCGGCCTCGGCGGCGGGGATCACGACCGTCGTCATCGCGGCGCCGAGCGCGCCCTCCTCGAAGACGGCGCGCGCGGTCGCCTCGGCCGCCGCCGCCGCCGCCGCCCCGTGCAGCAGCGTCGTGACTTCGTTCGCGAGCACGATCTTCGCCGCGTTGATCTCCGCCCCCCCGAGCGTGCCCAGCCGCGCGCATTCGGCCACCGGCAGTTCGGTATAGAGCTTGAGGAAGCGGCCCACGTCGGCATCCGTCGTGTTGCGCCAGAACTGCCAGAAATCGTAAGGCGCCAGCATCGCCGCATCGAGCCAGACCGCGCCCGCGGCCGACTTGCCCATCTTGCGGCCGTCCGAGGTGGTCAGGAGCGGGCTCGTCAGCCCGAACACCGCCCCGTCCGCGACGCGCCGGGTGAGGTCGATGCCGTTGACGATGTTGCCCCACTGGTCCGACCCCCCCATCTGCAGCCGGCAGCCGTGGCGGCGGTAGAGTTCGAGGAAGTCGTAGGCCTGCAGGATCATGTAGTTGAATTCGAGGAACGACAGCGACTGCTCGCGGTCGAGCCGCGACTTGACGCTCTCGAACGAGAGCATCCGGTTGATCGAGAAATGCCGCCCGATGTCGCGCAGGAATTCGAGATAGTTGAGCCCGTCGAGCCATTCGGCGTTGTCGAGCATGATCGCGCCCGTCGCGCCCCCGCCATAGGAAAGATAGCGGGCGAAGACCGTCTGCATGCTGGCGATGTTGGTCGCGATCTGGCCCGCGGACATGAGCGGGCGCTCCTCGGCACGGAAGGACGGATCGCCGACCTTGGTCGTGCCCCCGCCCATCAGCGTGATCGGCTGGTGCCCCGTGCGCTGCAGCCAGCGCAGCATCATGATGTTCAGGAGATGCCCGACATGGAGCGAGGGCGCCGTCGCGTCATAACCGATGTAGGTCGGCACGACGCCCGCCACCATCGCGGCATCGAGGCCCTCGAGGTCGGTGCAGTCGTCCATGAAGCCGCGCGCGATCATCACGCCGAGGAAGTCGGATTTCGGGGCCTTGGGCATCGCGGGAACCGGGGTGAAGAGGGATCAGGCGCGTGCTATAGCCGCCGGGCGGGCGGAGGAAAAGGGCATGGCGGGGCCTTGGGTTCTGGGGATGATGTCGGGCACCTCGCTCGACGGGGTGGATGCGGCCCTTCTGCGCACGGATGGAGAGGCGGCGGGGGAGGCGGGGCGGACGGCCTATCGCCCCTATTCGCCCCCCGAGCGGGAGGTGCTGCGCGCCGCGCTTGGCCGCTGGCCGGGCGAGGCGGGGGTGGCCCACGCCGCGCGCATCGTCGAGGACGCCCATGCCGAGGTCGCGGCCGGCTTTCCCGAAGCCGAGCTTGTCGCCTTTCACGGCCAGACGCTCGCCCATGATCCGGGCGGGCGGGGGACGCATCAGGCGGGCTCGGGCGAGCGGCTCGCGGCCCGGATCGGGCGGCCGGTCGCCTGGGATTTCCGCAGCGCCGACGTGGCGGCGGGCGGGCAGGGCGCGCCGCTCGTGCCCTTCTTCCACTTTGCGCTCGCCCGCCGGTTGGGCGGGGGGCCGGTCGCGTTCCTGAACCTTGGGGGGGTGGGCAACCTCACCTGGGCCGAACCTGCGGCGCCCGGACCCGAGGCGGCGGGGGCGATCCTCGCCTTCGACACCGGCCCCGCCAACGCCCCGATCGACGATCTGCTGCGCGCCCGCCGCGGTCTTGCCCGGGATGAGGGGGGCGCGCTCGCCGCCGTGGGGCGGGCCGATGGGGCGGTGCTCGCGGCCTTTGTGCG
>JBIKVM010000140.1:0-7884 GCA_044356825.1 Limisphaerales bacterium | reverse complement strand
CCCCACGCGGGGGCGGGGGGCGGCTCGGGCGATCTGGGCGGGGGCCCGGCGCGGGGGGTCATGGCGCGTAACAGGCGATCATGCGTCGGCAGTGGCCCTGCGCGTCGAGTTGCATGGTGTCGGCGCAGCGCTTGCCGCCTTCGCGGGTATAGAGGATGCAGAGCGCGTTCACCCCGAGGCGGACGTCATCGAGCGTGAAGTGCAGCGCCGGGTTGGCCATGCCGCGGGCGAAACAGGCACGCAGTTCCGGCTTGCCCCGCAGGGTGCCGTCGGGGCGGCCGAGGCGGTCGATCACGGCGTCGAGGTCGCGGGCATTCCAGGCGGCGATCCAGGCCTCGGCGCGGGCGGTGGGACGGTCCATCACATGCGGAACACGCCGAAGCGTGTTTCCTCGATGGGGGCCTCGAGGGCGGCGGCGAGGGAGAGGGCGAGGACGGCGCGGGTGCGGCGGGGGTCGATGATGCCGTCGTCCCAGAGCCGGGCCGAGGCGTGGAGCGGGCGCGACTGGCGGTCGAACTGGGCGATGGTGGGGCGGCGGAAGGCGGCCTCGTCCTCGGGGGACCAGCTGCCGCCCGCGCGCTCGATCCCCTCGCGCCGGACGGTGGCGAGGACGCCCGCGGCCTGCTCGCCGCCCATCACCGCGATGCGGGCGTTGGGCCAGCTCCAGAGGAAGCGGGGGGAATAGGCGCGCCCGGCCATGCCGTAATTGCCCGCCCCGTAGCTTGCGCCGACGAGGACGGTGATCTTGGGCACCGCGGTCGTCGCCACCGCCGTCACCATCTTGGCGCCGTGGCGGGCGATGCCCTCGGCCTCGTAGCGCCGCCCGACCATGAAGCCCGTGATGTTCTGGAGGAAGAGGAGCGGGATGCGGCGCTGGCTGCAGAGTTCGACGAAATGGGCGCCCTTGATCGCGGCCTCGGAGAAGAGGACGCCGTTGCTGGCGACGATGCCCACGGGCCAGCCGTCGAGATGGGCAAAACCGGTGACGAGGGTTTCGCCGAAGCGGGGCTTGAATTCGTCGAGCCGCGAGCCGTCGACGAGGCGGGCGACGAGCTCTCGCACCTCCCACGGCGTGCGGGGATCGGAGGGGATGAGGCCGAGGAGTTCCTCGGGGTCGTGCGCGGGCGGTTCGGGGGCGATGCGGGCGGGGCCCCCGACCGGGCCCCGGGCGGGGGCGCGGTTCAGCGATGCCACCGCCTGGCGGGCAAGCGCGAGGGCGTGGGCGTCATCCTCGGCCAGCATGTCGGCCACGCCCGAGAGGCGGGTGTGGACATCGCCCCCGCCCAGATCCTCGGCCGAGACGACCTCGCCGGTCGCGGCGCGCACGAGGGGGGGGCCGGCGAGGAAGATCGTGCCCTGTTCGCGCACGATGATCGCCACATCGGACATCGCGGGCACATAGGCGCCGCCCGCCGTGCACGAGCCCATCACGACGGCGATCTGGGCGATGCCTGCCGCACTCATCCGGGCCTGGTTGTAGAAGATGCGGCCGAAATGGTCGCGGTCGGGGAAGACCTCATCCTGGTTGGGCAGGTTCGCGCCGCCGCTGTCGACGAGCGCGATGCAGGGAAGGCGGTTCTCGGCCGCGATCTCCTGCGCGCGCAGGTGCTTCTTGACCGTCATCGGATAGTAGGTGCCGCCCTTCACGGTGGCGTCGTTGGCGATCACCATCACCGCGCGGCCCATGACGCGGCCGATGCCGGTGATGAGGCCGGCGCCGGGGGCGGCGCCGTCGTAGAGGTCATGCGCGGCGGTGGCGCCGATCTCGAGGAAGGGCGAGCCCGGATCGAGGAGGTTCGCGACACGGGCGCGGGGCGCCATCTTGCCGCGCGCGGTGTGGCGGGCGGTGGCGGCCGCGCCCCCGCCGGCGGCCGCGAGCGCGGCGGCGGCCTCGACCTCGGCCAGGAGCGCAAGCGCGTGGTCGCGGTTCGCGCGGAATTCGGCGCTGCGCGGATCGAGGGCGGAGGCGAGCTTCATGCGGGGGCTCCGGTCGGGGGGATGGCGCCGGTTTCGGCGCGCGCCATCGCGCGCAACTCGCGCCGCACGACCTTGCCCGTCACGGTCATGGGGAGGGCGTCGAGGAAGGCCACCTCGCGCGGGTAGGCGTGCGCGGCGCTGCGGGTGCGGACGTGATGCTGGAGGTCGGCGGCGAGCGCCGCCGAGGGGGCGAAGCCCGGGCGCAGCACGACATAGGCCTTGACGATCTCGGTGCGGAGCGCGTCGGGCTTGCCCACCACGCCCGCCGTCGCCACCGCGGGGTGGGTGAGCAGGCAGTCCTCGATCTCGCCCGGGCCGATGCGGTAGCCCGCCGAGGTGATGACATCGTCCGCCCGCCCGACGAAGCGCAGCGCCGGCCCCTCCCAGATGCCGCGGTCGCCCGTCAGCATCCACGCGCCCGCGAATTTCGCCGCCGTCTCGTCGGGGCGGTTCCAGTAGCCGAGCATCATCGCGGCCGAGCCGCGGCGCACCGCGATCTCGCCCTCGGCCGCGGTCGGGTTGCCCGCGGGGTCGAGGACGGCGAGATCGTGGCCGGGGACGGCGCGGCCGATGCAGCCCGGACGCGCCGCGAACATCGCCCCGCAGGAGGAGGCGACCATGTTGCATTCGGTCTGGCCGTAGAATTCGTTGATCGCGAGCCCGAAGGCACGCCGGCCCCAGTCGAGCATCTCGGCCCCGAGCGGCTCGCCCCCCGAGGCGACCGAGCGCAGGCCGGGGATGGCGCGGTCGGCGGCCTTGAGCATGCGCAGCGCGGTCGGGGGGAAGAAGACGTTGCGCACCGCGCCGCGCGCGACAGTATCGGCCGCGAACTCGGGCGAGAAACGCTCGGCCCGCGCCGCGATGACGGGGACGCCCAGCGCGAGGCCCGGCATCAGCACATCGAAGAGCCCGCCGATCCAGGCCCAGTCGGCGGGCGTCCAGATCCGGTCGGCCGGATCGCTGCCGAGGAAGTCGTGGCTGATCTCCACCCCCGGCAGATGGCCCGTCAGCACCCGGTGGGCGTGCAGCGCGCCCTTGGGCGCGCCCGTCGTGCCCGAGGTGTAGATCAGCACCGCCGGATCCTCGCAGCCCGTATCGGCGGCCGTAAAGGGGCGCGGGTCGGGGGCGAGGGTTTCGGGGATGACGGCGTGGCCGCCCGCCGCCTGCCAGGCGGGCAGGCCGGGGTGGCCGGCGGGTTCCGTCACGACCACGCGCGCGCCCGCATCATCGAGCCGCATGCGCAGCGCATCGGTGCCAAAGAGGCGGAAGAGCGGGATCGAGATCGCGCCGAGTTTCCAGATCGCGACATGGGCGGCGGCTGTCCAGCCGCCCTGGCCGCGCAGCACGCCCACCCGGTCGCCCCGGCCGACGCCGAGGCCCGCGAGGTGGCGCGCGAGCCCGTCGGCCATGGCGCGCAGCGCACCATAGCTGAGTTCCACCCGCCCGCCCTCCGACAGATCGAGGATCGCGAGCCGGTCGGGATCGGCCTCGGCCCAGCCGTCGCAGACCTGCCGCGCCATGTTGAGCTGCGGCGGGATCTCCCAGCGAAAGCCCGCGCGGAGCGCGTCGAAGTCGCGCGCCGGCGTCAGCACCTCAGGCCCCCGCCGCCATGAGTTCGCGCCCGATCAGCATCCGGCGGATCTCGGAGGTGCCCGCGCCGATCTCCATCAGCTTCGCGTCGCGGAAAAGCCGCGCCACCGTCGCATCGGCCAGAAACCCCGCGCCGCCGAGCGCCTGCACCGCCTGATGGGCCTGCACCATCGCCTGTTCCGAACAATAGAGCACGCAGGCCGCCGCATCCTGCCGCGTGACCTCGCCCCGGTCGCAGGCGCGCGCGACCTCGTAGAGATAGGCGCGCGCGGTGTTCGTGGCGGTATACATGTCGGCGATCTTGCCCTGCATCAGCTGGAACTCGCCGATCGGGCGGCCGAACTGGCGGCGCTCGCGCAGATAGGGCATCACCTCATCAAGGCAGGCCGCCATGATCCCCGTCCCGATGCCCGAGAGCACGACGCGCTCATAGTCGAGCCCCGACATCAGCACGCGCACCCCCGCCCCCTCGGCCCCGAGCACGTTGGCCGCCGGCACGGCGCAGTTCTCGAAGACGAGCTCGCCCGTGTTCGAGCCGCGCATCCCGAGCTTGTCGAAATGGAGCGAGGTCGAGAACCCCGCCATCCCGCGCTCGATCAGGAAGGCGGTGATGCCCTTCGATCCGGCCTCGGGGTCGGTCTTGGCATAGACGACCAGCACATCGGCGTCGGGGCCGTTCGTGATCCAGTATTTCGTGCCGTTGAGGATGTAGCCCTCCCCACGACGCTCGGCCCGCAGCTTCATGCCCACGACATCCGAGCCCGCACCCGCCTCGGACATGGCGAGCGCGCCGACCTTCGTGCCCGCGACAAGGCCGGGCAGGTGGCGGGCCTTCTGCGCGGGCGTGCCGTTCAGGCGGATCTGGTTGGCGCAGAGGTTCGAATGCGCGCCATAGGACAGCGCGACCGAGGCCGAGGCGCGCGCGATCTCCTCGATCGCGACGGCATGCGCGAGATAGCCCATCCCCGCCCCGCCATATTCGGGCTCGATCGTGATGCCCAGAAGCCCGAGCGCGCCCATCTCTGGCCAGAGTGCCGCGGGAAAGAGGTTGTCGCGGTCGATCGCGGCCGCCATCGGCTTCAGCCGCTCCTGCGCCCAGCGCTGGACGCTCTCGCGGAGTGCGGCGACATCCTCGCCGAGGTCGAAGCGCATCGAGGCGGTGAACATGGGCGCCCCCGGTTTATTGAACGGACGTTCAATAAATACCGCGCCGCGCGCGGCCGGTCAAGCGCCGCGCGCCCCCTTGCGGGCGGGGCGGGGGGCGCGCAATCTGGCCCCATGCAGGCGCTCGCCCAATCCCCGACCGATCCCGCCTTCGTGCAGGATCCCTATCCCTTCTACGACCGCGCCCGGGCGGCGGGGCCGATCTTTCACTGGGCGGAATACGGGATGCCGGCGGCGGTGTCGCATGCCGCGGTGAACGCGATCCTGCGCGACCGGCGCATGGGCCGGGCCGATCCGAACCCGGCCTCGGTGCCCGACCACCTCGCGCCCTTCTACGCCATCGAGGCCCATTCGATGCTCGAGCTCGAGCCGCCGCGCCACACCCGGCTGCGCGGCCTCGTGCTGCGGGCCTTCACGCAACGGCGGATCGCGGCGCTCGCGCCCGAGATCGCGGGGCTCGCCCACGCCCTCATCGACGGGCTGCCGGGCGAGGGCGCGTTCGACCTCTTGCCGGGGTTTGCGAGCCGCCTGCCCGTCATCATCATCGCGCGGCTTCTGGGCGTGCCCGAGGCGATGGCGGATGCGCTGCTCGGCTGGTCGCATGCGATGGTGGGGATGTATCAGGCGGGCCGCAGCCGCGCGGACGAGGATCGCGCCGCCGCCGCCGCGGCCGAGTTCGCCGATTTCCTGCGCGCCCATATCGAGGCCCGCCGCAGCCGACCGGCCGACGATCTCCTGACCCACCTCATCGCCGCCGAGGAGGACGGCGCGCGCCTGTCGCCCGACGAGATGATCGCGACCTGCATCCTGCTTCTGAACGCGGGCCACGAGGCGACGGTGCACACGCTCGGCAACGGCATCAAGGCGATGATCGAGGCCCGCATCCCGCCCGCGGCCCTCGCGCCCGAGCGGATCGAACGCACGGTCGAGGAGGTGCTGCGCTTCGATGCGCCCCTCCACCTCTTCACCCGCTTCGTCTATGAGGATGTCGAGGTGATGGGCCATGTCCTGCCCGCGGGCAGCCGCGTCGCCTGCCTGCTTGGCGCGGCCAACCGCGACCCGCGCGCCTTCGATGCGCCCCACCGCTTCGATCCCGACCGGGCGGGGCCTGCGCATGTCTCCTTCGGGGCGGGGTTGCATTTCTGCATCGGCGCGCCGCTCGCGCGGCTCGAGTTGCAGGTGGCGCTGCCGGTCCTGTGGTCGCGGCTGCCGGGGCTGCGGCTCGCGGACCGGCCGCGCTATGCCGACATCTACCACTTCCACGGGCTCGAGCGGCTGATGGTCAGCGCCCGGCCCTAGCGGAAGAGGACGAGCGCGCCCGGCGACCAGCCCACCCGCACCCGCGCCTTGATGTTGAGGACGGGGCGCCCGAAGACGTTGCGCATCGAGATCCGCACCGGCCGGTCGGTGCCGTCGAGGCGGACGTCGTAATAGGTCATGTCGCCGTAATAGACGACCTCGTCCACCGTGCCGTCGGCGCTGCGGTCGGTGGGCGCCTGCCCGTCATAGAGGATCGTCAGCGTCTCGGGCCGCATCCCGACCGTCGTGCCGCCGTTCGCGGCAACACCGCCCGCGGGGGCGTCAACTTCGCACCGCCCGAGGCCCATTACCTCGAGCGTCGCGCGCCCGGCGCCTTCCGAGACGATAGTCGCGGGCAGGAAGTTCATCACCCCGATGAATTCGGCTACCCGGCGCGAGGTCGGGCGGCGATAGA
This sequence comes from Limisphaerales bacterium, assembly GCA_044356825.1. Classification (GTDB taxonomy): domain Bacteria; phylum Pseudomonadota; class Alphaproteobacteria; order Rhodobacterales; family Rhodobacteraceae; genus JAUREX01. Next base: position 1,439 of record JBIKVM010000140.1, on the reverse strand, counting down.
GCGTCTCGGGGTCGGCAAGCTGGGCGATCTCGCCCTCGAACATGACCGCGATGCGGTCCGACATCACCAGCGCCTCTTCCTGGTCGTGGGTGACGAGGATGAAGGTGATGCCCACCTGCCGCTGGAGCTTGATGAGTTCGACCTGCATTTGCTCGCGCATCTTCTTGTCGAGCGCCGAGAGCGGCTCGTCGAGCAGGAGCACCTTGGGCTTGAGGATAAGCGCGCGCGCAAGCGCCACGCGCTGGCGCTGCCCGCCCGAGAGGGCATGCGCCGCCCGACCGCCATAGCCCGCAAGCCCCACCATCTCGAGCGCCTCGCCGATCCGCCGCGTCTTTTCCGCCGCATCGAGGCCGAGGCGGCGCAGGCCGAAGCCCACGTTCTCGGCCACCGTCAGATGGGGAAAGATCGCGTAGGACTGAAAGACCATGTTGGTCGGCCGCCGGTTCGCGGGGACGCCTGCCATGTCGCGCCCGTCGATGCGGATCGTGCCCGAGGAGATCTCCTCGAACCCCGCGATGGTGCGCAAGAGCGTGGTCTTGCCGCAGCCCGAGGGGCCGAGGAGCGAGAAGAACTCACCCGGCCGGATCGTCGCGGTGATGCCGCGCAGGGCGTGGTAATCGCCGTAGTATTTCTGCACGTCACTGAGGTCGATCATCGGGGTGTCGGTCACACGAAGCCTCCGCCGGGTGTGCCGCCGGTGCGCGCGATGCCCCGGCGTCTGAAATACTCCGCCACGGCCAAGAGCAGGACCGAGACGGCGACAAGCACCGTGCCGAGCGCGAGCACGGCGGGCACGTTCGAGGGAAAGCGGAACTGGCCGTAGATGTAGACCGACAGGAGCGGCTCGGTTCCCGCGAGGAAATAGGCGAGGATGAACTCATCGAGCGAGACGGTGAAGCAGATCAGGAGCGACGCCACGATCCCCGGCGCCACCAGCGGCAGGATGACGAGGCGGAAGGTCGAGACCGGCGTCTCGCCCAGATCGAGCGCCGCCTCCTCGAGCGAGCGGTCGAGCGACTGGAACGCCGAGGTCAGGATCGCAACCGCGAAGGGCGTGCAGAGCAGCACATGCCCCAGAATCACCGTCCAGAGCGACAGGTCGATCCCGACGGCCAGCAGCGCGACCAGAAGCGACATCGCCACGATCATCTCGGGCAGCACGAGCGGCAGCATGATGAGGCCCATGATCCCGGTCTTGGCCGGGAAGATATGCCGCGTCGAGGCGCGCGCGGCGAAAAGGCCGAGCACGGTCGCAAGGATCGCGGTCGAGCCCGAGACGATCAGCGAATTGCGCAGCGCCTGCCACATCGAGTTGTCGTTCCACATCGCCTGAAACCACGAGGTGGTGAAGCCGCTGAGCGGAAAGGCGATGACGACGCTGTCGTTGAACGCGAAGATCGGCAACAGCGTGATCGGCGCGTAGAGAAAGACCAGATACG
>JBIKVM010000138.1:0-7940 GCA_044356825.1 Limisphaerales bacterium | reverse complement strand
CATGCGGGCTTCATCGTGGGACAGAACATCCTGCTCGATGGTGGCGCGGTCAACGCCACGATCTGAGCGTGGCTAACTCCGCGGGCCGGGCTCGATCCCGGCCTGCGGCAGAAGCGTCGCGATGCGATAGAGCAGCGCTCGTGCAGCCCTCGACACCGGATGCGCCTCGTCCCCCGCGACACGGCGCAACCCCTCCGCCAGCGCTTCGGCCTCGTCGGGCGTCAGCGTAAGCGGCGGCAGGATCAGGACCGAGCGCAGGATATAGCCCATGCCGCGCTCGCCCGCGACGGGCAGGCCGGTGGCGGCGAGCATGTCCATGTCGCGCCAGATCGTGCGGGCCGAGACGCCGAGCGCGCGCGCGAGGTCCTCGGCCGTGTGCACCCGCCCGTCGCGCATGATCTGCACGATATCATAGAGCCGCTGGTCGCGCTTCATGTTCCGGCCCCTTTCGGTCTAACTGACAAAATACTGTCAGCAGCGTGCAGGGCAACCCCTGTGCGGGGGCTTTGCGGCACGCTCGCGCGGGGCTAGAACCTCGACATCAGCGGGCTCAACAATGCCGGAGGAAGGGAAATGCTCAACAACATCGGATTGCCGGGGCTTCTGCTCATCGCGGTCGTGGTGCTCGTGCTCTTCGGGCGCGGCAAGATCTCGAGCCTGATGGGCGAGGTCGGCAAGGGAATCACGGCCTTCAAGCGGGGCGTGAAGGACAGCACGGAAGAGATCGAAAAGGCTGGGGAAACACCGCGCGACGTGTCTCCGCAGCCCGAGAAGGACAAGGTCTGAGTCCGGGCCTTTCCACGCAGGGCTGAAACCACTCCGGGCTGAAGGGGAAACGGCGATGTTCGACATCGGCTGGACCGAGCTTCTGGTGATCGGGATCGTCGCCCTCATCGTTGTCGGTCCCAAGGATCTGCCGCGGATGTTCCGCGCCCTTGGCCAGTTCACGGCGAAGGCGCGCGGGATGGCGCGCGAATTCCAGCGCGCGATGGAGTCGGCGGCGAACGAGGCTGGCGTCAAGGATGTCGCGAAAGACCTGCGCGCCGCCACGGATCCCAAGAAGCTCGGGCTCGATGCGCTGCGCGACGCGGCCAAGTCGCTAGACGTCAAGCCCGCGTCCGCGATGCCGGTCACCCCGACGAAACCGGCAGCATCGCCCGTCGTTCCGCGCCCGGTCCCCCCCTCGGACATGGACGCCATTCCGGACCCGCCCGAGCCGGCGGCCGCCGCTCCGTCTCCGGTCACTCCGGCCGCTCCGGCCCCCGCGACCGTTCGCGGCCCCGCCACGCAGGCGCTGGCCGAACAGCAGGCAGCCCGGCGCGCCGAGATCATCGAATCCGTCAGCGCCGCACGCGGCCAGCCCCGACCCGCCGCGGCCTCGCCGGCCACTCCACCCTCCGATGCCGATGACGGGGCGGCATGATGGCAGCCAAGGACGAGATCAACGACACCAGCGCGCCGCTCATCGAGCATCTGGCCGAGCTGCGCGCGCGCCTCATCAAGTCGGTACTGGCATTTCTGGCGGCGATGGTCGTTGCCTTCACGGTTTGGAACCCGATCTTCAACTTCCTGACCCAGCCCATCTGCGATGCGCTGGCCGACCGCCAGCAGGATTGCGGGCTTGTCCTCATCAAGGTGCAGGAGGGCTTCTTCGTCGCCATCCGCATCTCGGTCTTCGGCGGTTTCGCGCTGTCCTTCCCGGTCATCGCCTATCAGCTCTGGCGCTTCGTCGCCCCCGGTCTCTACCGGAGCGAGAAGAACGCCTTTCTGCCCTTCATCGTTGCCTCGCCGATCATGTTCTTCATCGGGGCGGCCTTCGCCTTCTACATCGTGATCCCCTTCGCCTTCGCCTTCTTCCTCGGCTTCCAGCAGCCCGGTTCGCTCATGCCCGGAGGCGAAGCGCCGGCCGATCCGGCGGTGGCGGCGGACGCTGCCGCTGACATGGCGGGGATCGTCTTTCAGGGCTCGGTCGAGGAATACCTGGCCCTCACGACGAAGTTCATCGTGGCCTTCGGCGTGTGCTTCCAGCTTCCCGTCCTGCTCACCCTCATGGGCAAGGCGGGGCTGGTGTCCGCGGCGGGTCTCGCCTCGGTGCGCAAGTATGCGGTCGTGGCAATCCTCATACTCGCGGCGATCGTGACGCCGCCCGATGTCGTCTCGCAACTCATTCTCTTTGCCGCGATCTACAGCCTCTATGAGGTGTCGATCTTCCTCGTGCGCCGCAGCGAGAAGAAGCGCGAGGCCCAGTTGCGCGCGGAAGGTCTGTGGGTCGAAGATGAACCCGACCCTGAAGAGGGCGAAACCAAGCCTGCAGCTACCAAAGCCCCGACCAAGCTATGACCGACGACAGCCTGCGTCGCATCGCCGAGGCGCTCGAACGCCTCGCCCCACCGCCGCGCCCGGCGCCCGATTTCGCCGCAGCCGCGGCCTATGTCTGGCACACCGGCCCCGACCGGCTCGACCCCGTGCCCGAGGTCGCGCGGGTGGATCTGGCTCTGCTCGTCGGCATCGACCGGGTGCGCGACATCCTGCTTGCCAACACGCTGCAATTCGCGCGCGGCCATGCGGCGAACAACGCGCTGCTCTGGGGGGCGCGGGGGATGGGGAAATCCTCGCTCGTCAAGGCGGTGCATGGCGCGGTGCTGGCAGAGGGCCTCAGGCTGCGCCTCATCGAGATGAGCCGCGACGATCTCGCCTCGGTCGGGCGGCTCCTGAACCTCATGCGCGCGGCGCCGGCCGAGCGGTTCATCCTCTTTTGCGACGATCTGTCGTTTTCGCACGATGACGCGCAATACAAGGCGCTGAAGGCCGTGCTCGATGGCGGGATCGAGGGGCGGCCGGCCAATGTGCTCTTCTACGCCACCTCGAACCGCCGCCACCTCATGCCCCGCGACATGATCGAGAACGAACGCGCGAGCGCCATCAACCCCGGCGAGGCGGTCGAGGAGAAGGTCTCGCTCTCGGACCGCTTCGGGCTCTGGCTCGGCTTTCATCCCTGCGCGCAGGAGGACTACCTCGCGATGGTGCGGGGCTATTGCGACGCGGGCGGGATCGAGATCGACGACGCGCAACTGCGCGCCGAGGCGATCGAGTGGCAGGCGACGCGGGGGGCGCGCTCGGGCCGGGTGGCCTGGCAGTTCTATTGCGACCTGGCCGGCCGGATGGGCCGCGCCGTCTGAGCTATTGCAGGAGCGTCATCGGGTCGACGCTCTCGAACCCGCGGCGTACCTCGAAGTGCAGGAAGGTCGGATTGCCCGGCCGGACGGCCGCGATCGTCTGGCCGCGCCGCACGGTCGCGTCCTTCGCCACCGAGATGCCCTCCACGTTGGCATAGACCGTCAGCAGGTTGTCGGCGTGGCGGATGACGATGATCGGAACCTGATCGGTATCTTGCGTGATTGCGGCGACGGTACCGTCCGCGGCGGCCCGAACCGGGCTTCCGGCAGCGGCGCCGATGCCGATTCCTTCGTTCTTGCCCTTCTCGTAGGGACGCACGACCGGGCCGTCGGCGGGCATCGCCAGAAGCGCGGCCGAGGCTTCGGTCCGCTCCTCACCGAGGTTGGGTACGGCAGCAGCCGCCTCGGGGGCAGGGGGTGCCGCCTCGGCAGCGGGTTCGGCTTCGGCCGCAGGCGCCACCTCCCCGGTTTCCTGTGTCGGCAGAGGCTCTGCCGCCGAGGGCGGCGGCGGGGTCTGCGATCCCTGGCCCGGTGCCTCGGCCGCATCGGCGGCCGGGGCGGGCGCCCCCCCCACCCGCCCGGGCAGGGTGCCGGCTGGGGGGATCAGCAGTGTCTGCCCGACGCGCAAGTTGTAATCGGCATCAAGCCCGTTCCAGTCGGCAAGGGCGCGCACGTTCACGTCATAGAGCCGCGCGATCTGCCAGGCGGTCTCGCCGCTGCCGACGACGTGGCGCACCGGTTCCTTGACCTCGGGCATGACGGGGGCGGCACGCGCCGTTGCCGGTGCCGCGAGCGTGCCTTGCGGCGGGGCGAGTGTCGTCGAGGTGATGCCACCGCCGCCCGCATCGGCCGACGGCGCGATCTCGGCGATCCGCGAAGGCAGGATCAGGACTTCACCGCCCGCCAGGCGCGTGCCGGGTTCGAGCGCATTGTCGCGCGCCAGCGCATCCAGCGGGACGCCGAGGCGCCGGGCGATGTCGGCTACCGTCTCGCCGCGGTTGGCGACGGCGACCTGATAGCCCGGGTACGAGATGACGCCACGCGGATCGGCGGCAGGTCGTGCGGCGGCGTTGCGTGCCGCGGCCGACGTGCTGATGCCGCGGTCAGGGGCGCGCAGATCCCAATCGACAGTCTCCTGCGTGCAGCCGACAAGCAGCCCCGCCACCGCCAGAACCCCGATCCCCCGCGCCGCTGCAACCCGTCCCTGCATGTTCCGACTGCCTCCACCTGATCTTGCTGCAGTTAGTCCGCCGCGAGCCCCTCGACCAGAGGCACGAAGCGGACAGAGCGCATGTCTTCGTAATCGAATCCGGTTTCGAGACGCCGGACCCGGATCAGTTGCTGCACAGTGTCCGACTGCCCCACGGGGACGATCATGATACCCCCGATCGCCAGTTGCGCCAAGAGGGGGCCGGGCGGGTCTTCGGCCGCGGCCGTCACGATGATGCGGTCAAAGGGGGCCTGTTCGGGCAGGCCGCGGCTGCCATCCGCCGTGATCGCGGTGATGTTGACAAGCCCGAGGGCTGCAAAGACCGCCTCGGCATCGCGCACGAGCCGCCGGTGGCGGTCGGTCGTGTAGACGCGCCGCGCAAGGCAGGCGAGGATCGCCGCCTGGTATCCCGATCCCGTTCCGACCTCGAGCACCTTGTGGCGCGGCTCGATCTCGAGCGCCTGGGTCATCAGCCCAACGACCGAGGGCTGGCTGATCGTCTGGCCGCAGGCGATGGGAAGCGGCGTATCCTCATAGGCGCGATCGGCGAAGGTGCCGCCCACGAAGACTCCGCGGTCGATCCGTTCCATAGCGGCAAGCACCCGGCTGTCCGTGACTCCATTGGAGCGCAGGGCATAGACGAAACGCATCCGCCGTTCGGCGTCGCCGTCCGATCCGTCCTCAGGCCCGCCCGGATGCCCTGCCATCAGCCGAACCGCGCCGTGACCTCGGCCAGCGCATCATGCGCCGTCAGATCGGCGCGCATGGGCGTGATCGAGATGTAGCCTTCGAGGTTCACCGCCGCGTCGGTTCCCGGCCCGCTCGGCAAATGCTGCGGCCCGCCCTTGACCCACAGGAAGCGCCGCCCCGAGGGCGAGACATGCGGCACCACCCCGAAGGCGGTATCGCGCCTATAGCCCTGCGGCGCCACCTTCATGCCGCGCACGCGCGCAGCCGAAACGGGCGGGAAGTTGACGTTGTAGAACAGCCGGTAATCTCCCGCATCCCACAGCCCGCGGTCGAGCAGCGCGCGCACCACCGCGACCCCATGGTCGCGCGCGGCCTCAAAGGGCGTGTCGAGGTCTTCGGTCTCGGGCCCCATGAACTGCGAGAGTGCGATCGCCGGCAACCCCTGCAGCGCCGCCTCCATCGCCCCGCCCACCGTGCCCGAATAGAGCACGTTCTCGGCCGCGTTGTTGCCGCGGTTGACGCCAGAGAGCACGAGGTCGGGCCGCGCCCCGTCGAGGACGTCATATAGTGCCGCCAGCACGCAATCGGCCGGGCTGCCCTCGGCCGCATAGCGCCGCGGCCCGAGGCGGGCGATCATCATCGGGTGGGTGTAGCTGATCGCGTGCCCCACGCCCGACTGCTCGAAGGCCGGCGCGACGGTCCAGACCTCGCCCGCTGGGCCCGCGATCTCGGCAGCGATGGCCGTCAGCACATCGAGCCCCGGCGCGTTGATGCCGTCGTCATTGGTGATGAGAATCCGCAACCCGACCGCCCCCGCTGCCCCGGATCTGACTACCTCAACGACGGCAGGGGGTAAAGCGGTGCATGGCCGGCGCACCACGGCGACGCGCGGCGCGCGCAACCGGCCCGCGGGCCATGAACAAAAGTTCTTGACTCGAATGAGAGCTGCCATAGGAATGACGTTAGTCCGGTCAAATCAGCTAGAACGGATGGTGGTTCAGGCCATAAATGATATCTATGGCAAGGTTCTCCATCGCGGTGGCCGCGCTTCGGCCCTCAGTCGTCCTGCGATCCCCGGGCAGTCTGGAAACAAGATCACATCGGCATCAGGGGGAAGTTTCGATGAGAGGCCACAGGTTTTCCGGAACGATCGCCGCGCTGGCATTCGCCGCGTCGGTGGCACAGCCGGCCCTTGCAGAGGGGCAATACACGATCGGCTTCACGGCCGCACTCAGCGGCGATTTCGCTGCCTTCGGCGAGAACATGCTGCGAGGCGTCGAACTGGCGGTCGCCGAGATCGCTGCTGCCGGTGGCCCGACCTTCAGCATCGAGATCGCAGACGACCGCGGCGAGGCGCGCGAGGGCGTGCTGATCGCGCAGCGCTTCTGCTCGGACGAGGAGGTGATGGCAGTACTGGGCTATTCGTTCAGCTCGATCGCGCTCGCCGCCGTGCCGGTCTATGACCAGTGTGGCCTGTCGGTGGTCGGTTCGGCCGTCACGAGTCCCGACCTCTCGGGGGTAAGCCCGTGGTTCCGCCGCAACATCCTGACCGACGCGGTGCAGGGCAGCATGATGGGCTCCTATGCCGCCGAAGGCCTGAAACTCTCGAGCGTCTACGTGATCCACCAGCAGGACGATTACGGGATCGGCGTCGCCAACGCCTTCAGCACGGCGGCCGAGGCGGCGGGCGTCAAGCTGCTCGGGACCGAGGCCTATGTCCTCGGCACCCGCGACTTTGCCACGCAACTGACCAAGATCCGCGCGGCGGAGCCCGACGCGATCTTCATAGGCGGATTCTACAGCGAGGCGGCCAAGATCGCCGAGCAGGCGCGCCAACTCGGGATCGATGTCCAGATCCTCGGGACGGACGGTGCGCTCAACCCCGAATTGATCACGCTCGGCGGCGCTGCCGTCGAGGGGATGATCGTCTATGGCATGTTCGACCCCTCGATCGCGACCGACACGACGTCGGCCTTCATCTCGGCCTACGAAGCGAAGTTCCAGATGGCTCCCAACGCCTTCTCGGCGCTCGGCTACGACGCGATGATGGCGACCGCCGAGGCGCTGCGCCTTGCGGGCGAGGCGGGCGGGGTGACGCGCACGGCGGTCAACGATGCCTATGGGCGCATCGACGCGCTGCCGGGTGTCACCGGCCCGACCACCTTCGACGAGAAGGGCGACCGTGCCGGGGCGCTCTATTTCCTCAAGGTGCAGGACGGGGCCTTCACCCTCGCGCAGTAACCGTCGCCCGGGCCGCCGGTTCCGGCCGGCGGCCCGTCTTTTCTGCCTCGTCGGCCCGCGTCCGGGCCCCCATCCCGCGCCACCTCCGGGACGAAAGATCAGCCGCGACCATGGACATACTCGGACAGCTTGTGGTCAACGCGATCATGCTCGGGTCGATCTATGCGCTCTGCGCGGTCGCCTTCACGCTGGTCTACGGTGTCGTGCAGCTGGTGAACTTCGCCTTTGGCGAACTCTTCATGCTCGGCGCCTTTCTCTGTGTCAGCCTGATGCTGCCGGAGGTGCGCCTGTTCGGCCAGGCCGTCCCCATGCCGGGCCTGCCGTTTCTTGCAGCCCTTCCGCTGGCGATCGCGGGCGTCGCCCTGATCGGGGCGGCGGTGGAACGGATCGCCTACCGGCCCCTGCGGACCGCGCCACGGCTTGCCCCCCTCATCGCGGCGATTGCCGTGTCGGTCCTGCTGCAATCGCTGGCCCAGAGCGTCTGGGGGGCGGAAGAGCTGCGCTTTCCGCAATTCGCACTGCGCCAGATGCCGCCGGTCGTGCTCTTCGACACGGTCTATATCGGGGTCATGCAGCTCTTCGTCCTTGCTGCGGCCATCGCGAGCATGGTGGGGCTTACCCTC
>JBIKVM010000137.1:0-7943 GCA_044356825.1 Limisphaerales bacterium | reverse complement strand
TCTTCGCGGCCCTCGCGGTCGCGAACGAGGCCGTCTGGCGGCTGATGTCGACCGAGGCCTGGGTGTGGTTCAAGACCTTCGGGCTGACGGCGGCGCTGTTTGGCTTCTTCATCGCGCAGGCGGGGCTTTTGCGCCGCCACGGCCGCGACGACGGCGAGGCGGGCTGAAGCGCCCGCCTCGCGCCTTGCCGCCTCAGCCGTTTCGGGCGGCGGTGACGATGATCTCGACCCGGTATGTCGGCGCGGCGAGCTTGGCCTCGCCGGTGGCACGGGCCGGCGTGTGGCCGGCCGGGATCCAGCCATCCCACACGGCGTTCATCTCGGCAAAGTCGGCCATGTCGGCCAGCCAGATGATGGCCTGCAGGATGCGCTCGCGCGAGGAGCCCGACTCGATCAGCAACTTGTCGATCTGTGCGAGCACGTTGCGCGTCTGCTCGGCCACGGTCGCACCCTCGCCGACTTGACCCGCGACATAGACGGTATCGTTGTGGATGACGGCCTGGCTCATGCGCGGGCCGGTGTGAAGGCGGGTGATCATCGCGTCTCTCCTTGGATTGCGGTTCTGAATGCGCGCGCCCTCGCGCGGTAGCCTGCGGCGCTTTGGACGAGCTGGGCGATCGCCTCGGGGTCGAGCGCGCGCACGATCTTGGCGGGCATACCCATGACGAGGCTGCCGTCCGGGATCTCGCGTCCCTCGGGCACGAGCGCACCCGCCCCGATCAGGCATCCCCGACCGATCCGGACACCGTTCATCACGATGGCGCCCATCCCGATCAGGCTGCCATCGCCGATGGTGCAGCCGTGCAGGATGGCGCGGTGGCCGATGGTGCAATCGGCGCCGATCGTCAGCGGATAGCCCATGTCACTGTGCAGCACGCACAACTCCTGCACGTTGGAGCCGCGACCGAGCGTGATACGTTCATTATCGCCCCGGATCGTGGTGCCGAACCAGACCGAAGCCTCGGGCCCGATGCTGACACGGCCAAGCAGGTTCGCATCGGGCGCGATGAATGCGTCGGGGGCGATGTCGGGGGTGATGCCTTCGAAGCTGAGGATCATGCGACGCGTCCTGCGAATTCGCGGTCGAGACCGCGGACGAATTCCGTCAGCGCGGGTTGGCGCATGCGACGCAACCGCTCGGCCGCGACAATCGTGCGCAACTCGGCCTCGGTGCGGTCGATATCGTCGTTGACGAGGACATAGTCGAACTCGCCCCAGTGGCTGATCTCGTCGCGGGCACGCGCCATGCGGCCGGCGATGACCTCGGCGCTGTCCTGCCCGCGCCCATTGAGGCGCGCCTCGAGCGCCGCGATCGAGGGCGGCAGGATGAAGACCGACACCACATCGGCCCCGAGCGCCGAGTTGCGGATCTGCTGGCCGCCCTGCCAGTCCACGTCAAAGAGCGTGTCGCGCCCCTCGGCCAGCGCCGCCGCGACCGGGCCGCGGGGCGAGCCGTAGAGGTTGCCGAACACCTCGGCGTGTTCGAGCATCTCGCCCGCCGCGACCATCGTCAGGAACTCCGCGCGCGTGCGGAAGTGGTATTCGCGCCCGTCCACCTCGCCGGGGCGGGGGGGGCGGGTCGTGGCCGAGACCGAAAAGCGGATCGCGCCGTCCCAAGCCAGAAGGCGGCGCGAGAGGGTCGATTTTCCCGCCCCCGAAGGCGAGGCGAGGATCAGAAGAAGGCCACGGCGCTGCATCGGCTGCCCCGGATTGCGTCTCTTCCGTCTGGGCGATCCGGTTTCCGAGGTCAAGCCCGAACGGGGGGGCGGGCGTCAGCGCCGGGGTCGCGGAAAATCACGCGCATTTTTCACAAATGCCGGCGCGGCGTTGCCGGGCGGGCGGCGGGCACATAGCATCGCGCCTCGGGCTGGGAGCGGGCGCGGATGGACAGGGACGGCGGACGCAAACAGGGGGCGGGGCATGGCTGGCGTGTCGTCCAGGGCGGCACACCTCTCGGGGGGCGTACGGGTCCCTCGGCGTTTGCCGAACTCGACACATATTGGCAGAGGCTGCGGCGCGGCGCGGCCCTGCCCCGGCGCGCCGACATCGACCCGCGCGCCATCGCCGCGATCCTCGACCGGACGATGCTGATCGAACGGACGAGCGAGGGGGCCGCGCGCGTCCGCGTCGCGGGGACGGCGCTGGCGGATATCCTTGGCATGGACCTGCGGGGAATGCCCATCGCGGCGCTGATCGCACCGTCCGGCCGGGCGCATTTCGCCGATCGGCTGGAAGCGGTCTTTGCCGGCCCGCGAAAGGCCACGGTCGTGCTCGAGGCCGAAAGCGGGATCGGGCAGCCCGCACTGCAGGGACAATTGCTGATCCTGCCGCTGACCGGGGATGGGGGGGAGGTGGACCGGGCGATCTGCTGCCTCGAGTTGCAAGGGGCAGTCGGGCGCGTGCCACGCCGCTTCCTGCCCGAGGCGGTGTGTCTGTCACCCGTCTCGCCCGAAGATGGGGGGCCGCCGCAGGGGCGGCCCGGACATCTGCGGATCGTCGCCGGCCGGACCGGCTGAACCTTCAGACGAGGCGCAGCACAGCCCCCGATGCCGGTACCGATCCGCGCCCGGCGCGCGCCTCGGCCGCGACGCGGGCGATGTCGGCGGCGGAGAGCCCGGCCGCGGCATACATCGCCGCGGGCTCGGCATGGTCGATGAAGCGGTCGGGCAGCGTCATCGTCCGCACCGCGAGGCCGCGGTCGAGCATCCCCGCATTCGCCAGATGATGGAGCACCAGCGCCCCGAAGCCCCCCGTCGCGCCCTGTTCGAGCGTCACGAGCACCCCGTGATGGCGCGCGAGCTGGCCGATCAGCGCGGTATCGAGCGGCTTGGCAAAGCGCGCATCCGCGACCGTGGCCGAGATCCCCTCGGCCTCGAGCAGCGTCGCCGCCGCCAGCGCCTCGGTGAGGTGCGCGCCATAGGACAGGATCGCGACATCGCTGCCCTGCCGCACCACCCGCCCGCGCCCGATCTGGAGCGGCTCGGGCCGCTCGGGCAGTTCCACCCCGGTGCCGTTGCCGCGCGGATAGCGCAGCGCGATCGGCCCCTCGTCATGGGCGACGGCCGTCTCGACCATGCGCACGAGCTCGGCCTCGTCGGCGGCGGCCATCACCGTCATGCCGGGCAGGTTCGCAAGATAGCCGATGTCGAAGGCCCCCGCATGGGTCGCGCCATCCGCCCCCACGAGGCCCGCGCGGTCGATGGCGAACCGCACCGGCAGGCCCTGCAGCGCCACGTCATGCACGATCTGGTCATAGGCGCGTTGCAGAAAGGTCGAATAGATCGCGCAGAAGGGGCGCAGCCCGGCCGCGGCCATCCCGGCGGCAAAGGTGACGGCATGCTGCTCGGCGATGCCCACGTCGAAGACCCGCCCCGCGAAGCGCGCCGCCATGATGTCGAGGCCCGTGCCCGACGGCATCGCCGCCGTCACCGCCACGATCCGACCGTCGCGCGCCGCGGCCTCGGTCAGGGCGCGGCCGAAGACGGCCGTATAGGCCGGGGCGTTGGCGCGCGGCTTGTCCTGCCGGCCGGTCGCGACATCGAAGGGCACGACGCCGTGCATCCGGTCGGCGGCGGCTTCGGCGGGGCCGTAGCCCTTGCCCTTGACCGTCAGCGCATGGATGAGGACCGGCCCGCTCGACCGCGCACGCGCGGCGCGGAGGGTTGCGAGCAAGGCGGGCAGGTCGTGGCCGTCGACCGGGCCGACATAGGCAAAGCCCATGTCCTCGAAGAGGTTTCCGCGCGCCTCGGCGCCGGTGACGAGCGCGCGCGCCCGCCGCGCGCCCTCGCGCAGGGGGCCGGGCAGCACCGCCTCGAACCCCTCGGCCATGTCGCGCAGCGGCGCCAGCGGATCGCCCCGGCGCAGGCGGCGCAGATAGTCGGCGAGCGCGCCCGCGGGCGGCGCGATCGACATGTCGTTGTCGTTGAGGATGACGAACAGCCGCCGGCCGAGCGCGCCCGCGTGGTTGATCGCCTCCCACGCCATGCCGGCCGTCATGGCGCCATCGCCGATCACCGCGATCGCATCGCCCGTGGGCTGGCCCATGTCGCGCCCGACCGCAAACCCGAGCGCGGCCGAGATCGAGGTCGAGGAATGCGCCGCGCCGAAGGGGTCGTGGATGCTCTCGGAGCGCTTGGTGAAGCCCGACGGCCCCCCCTCCTTGCGCAGTTCAGCCATCGCCGCGCGCCGCCCGGTCAGGATCTTGTGCGGATAGCACTGGTGGCCCACGTCCCAGATCAGCTTGTCGGCGGGGGTGTTGAAGACCGCGTGGATCGCGATGCTGAGCTCGATCACCCCGAGCGAGGATCCCAGATGCCCGCCCGTGCGGGCAACCGTGCGGACGACCTCGGCGCGCAACTCGCGCGCGAGCCGCCCGAGGTCGGGGTCCGACAGCGCGCGCAGGTCGGCCGGACAGGCGATGCGGTCAAGCAGCGGGGTCGGGTCATCTGGGTGCATCGTCGGGCCCTCGGGTGAAAAAAGGTGCCGTGTGATCCCACACGGCACCAGGTCCCTGTCGCCAACAGGAAGGGAACCGGGCCGCCGAAACGCCCAGGGTCCGGACCGGCGCAATGGCCCGAACGTCGTCGGGGCAAGGGGGCGGCATCGCGCCGCCCACGCCCCCTGTTCTTGAACCTAGCCCAGCCATGGGCCCGGCGGCAGGCCGAGCGCGCTGAAGGGCATGGGCCCCGGGGCCTGCTTGCTCTCCTCGGGTAGGAGTTCGCCTACAAGCCAGATTGCCGTGATGAGCAGGATCGCACCGAAGAACACCGCCGCGCCATACATGGCCCCGCGCAGCATCTCGGTGAAGACGAAGGTGCGGATCGCGTCGCGCGGCCGGCCTTCGGGAAGATAGTAGGCTTTCTGCGTCATGCTTTCCTCCCGCTCAGTAGCTCGGCCCGTAGCCGCGTTCCTGCGCCCAGACATACCAGTTGTCGACGACCGTCCCGCTCAGCAGGATGCCGATCCCGCCGGTCAGGGTGCAGAGCACGGCGAACCACCAGGCCCAGCGGTGGATCCCCTCCATCGTGGCGTTGAAGCCCATCGTCCAGCGCCAGAAGAGGGCGGCGCGCTCCGAGGCCGCCCCGCGATCCACGATCTGCTCGAGCTCGCGGTCCCCGCCGAGGCGCGTGACCGCAAGGATCGTCGCCCCGTGCATCGCGAAGAGGAGCGTGGAGCCGTAAAGGAACACGATCGAGAGCGCGTGGAAGGGGTTGTAGAAGAGGTTGCCGTAGGTGAGCGAGAAGAGGTTCGTCCAGTCGAGATGGGTGAAGATCCCGTAGGGCACCGCCTCGGACCAGCTGCCCATCAGCAGGGGCCGGATGAGGCCGAGCACGAGGAAGAGCCAGATCGCCGAGGCAAAGGCCCAGGCCACATGCTTGCCCATCCCGAGCTGGTCGGCGAGCATCCACGAGCGCAGCCACCACGCCATCACCGCGACCAGGAGGAAGAAGGACGCGATGAGGTAATAGCCCCCCTCGGCCAGCGGCGGCATCGACAGGCCGTATTCCGGTGCCGGCGGGTCGAGCGAGAGCCAGAAGAGGTCGCGCACGAAGACGGCCGGGTTGAAGCCCGCCTGATACCAAAACCACCCCCCCACCATCGTGAACCAGATGAGCCCGCTCATGAGCGAGATCACCCCCATGGTGCCGAGGTAGAAGGGGCCGAGCTGGGCGTTGCCGAGCCACCCCGCAAGGCTCGAGAACCCCGCCAGACGGCCGCGCTCGTGCAGGGGAACCTGCTCGACCATGCCCATCTCGGGCGCGGCACGCACCTGCAACTGGTTGAAGATGTTCTGATACTCAGCCATTGACGCCTCCTGCGATGTCGGCCCACCAGGGCAGCTGCAGCCACCAGTCCCACCAGTCGACCCAGGCCTCGAACCAGATCGTTCCCGAGATCACGATGCAGACCGCGCTCCAGAACCCGGCGTTGAGGGCGAGCAGAAGCCCGAGCCGGTGGATGCCGAGAGGCCCGATCGAATAGCCGATGAAGTCGCGAAAGAAGGTGTCCTCGTGGTCGGGCGTCTTCATCACCCGCCCGTTGCCGGGGTTCGCCGCCGACAGGATCAGCGCGCCATGCAGCGCAAGCGCCAGCGTCGTGGTGAAAAAGAGGCTCACCGCGATCATGTGGGCAGGGTTGTAGTGGAAGTTGCCATAGGTGTAGCCCGTGTTCGACACCCAGTCGAGGTGGGTCCAGATGCCGTAGGGGAAGGCATAGCCCCAGGCCCCCATCAGAACGGGGCGGATCACGACGAGCGTCGTGTAGGCGAAGATCGCGACCCCGAAGGCGAAGGGGACATGATAGCCGATCCCGAGCTTGCGGCAGATCTCGACCTCGCGCAGCGCCCAGCTGATGAAGGCTCCGTGCGCGCAGATGGTGATCACCTGCCAAAGCCCGCCCTCGGCGAGCGGCGCCGCCCCGAGCCCGTAGGAAAGCGCCGGCGGATTGATGGAGATGAGCCAGGGGTTCCACACCCCCTGCAGCACCGCCCCCCACAGGATGAGGAGCGTTCCCAGGGCT
This sequence comes from Limisphaerales bacterium, assembly GCA_044356825.1. Taxonomy (GTDB): domain Bacteria; phylum Pseudomonadota; class Alphaproteobacteria; order Rhodobacterales; family Rhodobacteraceae; genus JAUREX01. Next base: position 1,425 of record JBIKVM010000137.1, on the reverse strand, counting down.
GCAAAGAACACCGTCGTGACGCCGAAGAAGCCGACATAGAAGGGCCCGACCCAGAAGTCGAACAGGCTCCCCCCGACGAGCGTGCCACCCGGCACGCGGTATTTCCGTTCGAAGCTCAGCAGTGCCATGCTTCCCCTCCGCTTGCGGCGCCCCGCCGCCGTGCGACGCGAGAGCCCCCAGATCGATCATGGATTGTCGCGGGCGGCATGGCGCCGCCCGCAACTTCAGGCAGTGCCAGCATTATTCCGCGATCGGCCGCGCGTATTTCTCGGCGGCGATCTGGAACCAGTTGTAGCTGGGCGTGCTGAGCAGGACGAGATGGATCATCGCTGCCAGCAGAAAGAGGAACACCCCCTGCGCCACGAACACGCGGCGCGGATCGAAGATCAGCCAGATCTTGTAGAACTTGCTCATGCTTCGTTCCCCCTCAGAACCAAGGCTGCCAGATGAAGACGGCCAGATGAGCGACGACGGCGATGGTCACGAAGGTCCAAAGCCCGCTCATGTAGACCGAATGCAGTTCCTGCGCCTGCTGGTCCGTAAGACCTGTGAACGACAGGTCGGATTTATCAGCCATGTTATCCTCCGGATCGTCAGACTGACGCCGCGCGCCCCGCGGCCGGGTAAACGGTCGGGCGGACTGCCCTTCCGACGATCCGCCGCCCCCTCGCGGGGCCGGCGAATTCCGATGACCCGCCCTCAGGCGAGGAAGATCTGCGGCGTGATCGCGCGCGCCTCGGCGATGGCGCGCGCGATCGGCCCCCGCTCCGGCAGGCGGCGGTGCCGCATCAGGTGAACCGTCCAGCCGAGCGCCGCGAAGGGCAGCGCCACGATCAGGATCACCGTGAAATAGATGGCGTATTCGCCCCGCCGCGCCCGCTGGCCGCGATGGTGCGAGGTCGTGATGACGCTCTGGTCGGTCATGCCGCCTCTCCCCGTGATGGGCCGGTCCCGGGGTCCCTCAACCCCTCGACCAGCGCCCGTTCGACCCGTTCGGCCCCCGCATCGAGGGCCGCCTTCTCCGCCGCGTCGCGCAGCGCGCGCGCGGCACTGATCCGCGTCAGGATCGGATGCTCCGCCACGATCCGCTCGAGCGCCGCCTGCGCATCGGGATCCCACGGCAGATCGCGCCGCAGCACCGCGGGCGTCGCCCGCACCGCGTCCATCTCCGAGCCGAGCGGCAGGATGTGAAAGAGCGCGTCGAACAGCCCGTTGCAGATCTCCTGCACGAGCCAGACCGCGCCCGCATAACCCATGAAGGGCGTCCCCGTCGCCCGCCGGATCGCCGCCCCCGGAAAGGATGCCGCGATGAAGGCGGGCGCGGGCCCGTGCCCGCCCTTCATCTCGGCCAGATACATCTTCTCGTTGATCGACCCCATCACGATCAGGGGCCGGTGCTGGCGCATGAGCGCGCGCACCGCCTCG
>JBIKVM010000136.1:0-8049 GCA_044356825.1 Limisphaerales bacterium | reverse complement strand
GCCCAACCTCGCGCTCACCTATCCGATCATCGTCGATGCCGAGGCGGCGCGGGCGCATGCCACCGCCGACGACCCCTTCGCGGCCGAGTGGCTGCGGCTGAACGTGGCGGGGGGCGGGGCCTATCGGCTGGAGGGCTGGGAGGCGGGCGTCGCGGTGCGGTTCGCGCGCTTCGAGGCGTGGCGGTCGGGGCCGCGGCCGGGGTTCGAGGCGGTCGAATGGCGGCGCGTTCCGGAGGCGGAGACGCGGCTCGCGGCGCTGCGGCGGGGGGATTGCGACGTGGTGCAGGATCTTGCGCCGCGCGATGTGGCCCGCGTCGCGGCCGAGGCGGGGTTGCGCGTGGCGGGGCTGCCCACGGGGTCATTCCACCTCATCGGGATGAACGGGGCGATGGCGCCCTTCGACGATCCGCGCGTGCGCCGGGCGGTGGCGGCGGCGCTGCCCTACGAGGCGATGTTCGAGGCCGCGCTGCAGCGGCGGGGGCTGCCGCTCTGGGGCGGGTCGGATGCGGCGGAGGGGACGGCATTTCCCCAGCCGATGGGCTATCGCACCGACCCCGATCTGGCGCGGCGGCTCTTGGCCGAGGCGGGGCACGGGGCGGGGTTCGAGACGCGCTTTGCCTTCGACATGGCGCAGGCGGCGGTGGCCGAGCCGCTGGCGGTGCTGCTGGCCGAGGCGCTGGGACGGGTGGGGATCCGCGTCGCGATCGACCGCATCCCGGCAGGCCAGATCGGCGGCCTTTTGCAGGAGCGCGCCCTGCCCTTCTATTTCGAGGGGTCGACCGCGCTTTTGTCCGATCCCGACTATTTCCTGCGCGTCTTTTTCACCGGGCCGACGCGGTGGAACTTCGGCGCCTATGCCAACCCCGAGTTCGAGGCGCTCGGCGCCCGCGCGCGCTTCGAGGCCGACCCGGACCGCTATGCGGCCGATGTCGCGGCGATGATCGGGATGGTCAAGCGCGACGTGCCGGTGATCTTGCTCTGGAAGCCCTTTCTCGACGTGGCGCTGCGCGCGGATGTGGCGGGCTATCGGCTGGCGGTGCACCGCATGCTCGATCTGCGGCCACTCCGCCGGGGTTGAGCGGTCAGGTGCCGCAGAGCGCGCGCGTCGCCGGGTGACGGGGATCGGCAAGGAGGCGCAGGGTCTCGCCCGTCTCGACGATCCGGCCTCGATCGAGGATCGCGATCCGCGCACAGGCTAGCCGCATCAGATCGATGTCATGCCCGATGAGGATGAGGGCCGCGCCGGTGTCGCGCTGCCAGCGCACGAGCGCGATGAGGGCCTCGGCCCGGGCAGAGGCATCGAGGGCGCCGAAGCACTCATCGAGGATCAGGAGCCGAGGCTCGGCGATGAGCGCGCGCGCCAGCGCCGCCCGCACGGCCTGCCCCTGCGACAGCGCGCCGGGCCGCCGCCCGGCCAGAGCCGGATCGAAGGCCGCGCGCGTCATGGCGGCCTCGGTTGCGGCCTCGGCCCCTGCCGGGCCGCAGAGGCGCGCGCGCGTCTCATGAAGCGTGCGCGCGATGCTCTCGCCGGGCGGCAGGCTTGTGGCGGCATCCGACAGGACCATCTGCACCGACCGGCGCAGCCGGTGCCGCGCGAAGGCGGCAGGCGGGATCGTGCCGATCTCGGCACCCGAGAGCACCATCCGCCCCGCCCCCGCAGGATCGAGCCGCGCGATCAGCCGTCCGAGTGTCGTCTTGCCTGCCCCGTGCCGTCCGGCCAGCCCCAGCACCTCGCCGGGGCCGAGATCGAGGTCGACGCCCGAGAGCCGCGCCGGATCGCTAGCAGCCACGCCGCGCAGTTCGAGCAGCACGTTCATCCCTCGACCACGGAATCGTGGCAGGCGACTGTTCCATCCGGCCCCGCCCCGCGCGGGCTGGGCCGCGTCGCCTGACAGAGGGCGGCCGCGCGCGGACAGCGCGGCGCAAAGCGGCAGGCGGGCAGGCCGGCATCGCCCGGCACCGGCATCCGCCCCGGCACCGGCCGGAGCGCGCCCAGGTCGGGCGCAAGCGCCGGCATCGCGCGCATCAGCGCCGCCGCATAGGGGTGGCGCGGCCGCCAGCCCGCGGCCGGCGCCGTCTCGACGATCTGGCCCGCGTGGAGGACGGCGACCCGGTCCGCGGCGCCAAGCCCCAGCGCCAGATCATGGGTGATGAGAAGGACCCCCGCCCCCTGCGCCGCCCGTGCGCGCAGCCGCGCCAGCACCGCCGCCGCCGCCGGCGGATCGAGGTGCGCGGTCGGCTCGTCGGCAAGGATCAGGCGGGCAGGCGTCGCAAGCGCGAGGGCAAGCGCCGCGATCTGGCATTGCCCCGCCGAGAGGGCGCCGGGCAGGGCGGCGGCGATCGCGGCCTCGGGCAGGTCGGCCCGCGTGCCGTGGCGCGCCGCGACCTGCGCGATCTGCCGCGCGATCGTCAGCGCCGGGTGCAGATGCTGCCGCGCGTCCTGAAAGAGATGCGCGACCATGCGTCCCCTGAGCGTCGCCCAGCCCCGCGCCGGCCCCGCGTCCGGAATCGCCACCCCGCAGACCCGCAGCGCGCCGCCGATCCGCGCGCCTTGCGGCAGGAACCCGCTGGCGGCGCGCGCGAGCAGGCTCTTGCCCGAGCCGCTCTCGCCGATCAGCGCCACGATCTCGCCCGCCCCGACCGCCAGCGTCGCGCGGTCGAGCACCGCCCCCGGCCGCCCCGGCAGGTGCAGATCGAACGCCTCGGCCATCAGGAGCGTCATGCGCGCACCATGCGGGCGCGGATGGCCTCGGCCGTCGCGTGGCAGGCCCAGGCCGTCGCCACCAGCGCCCCCAGCGGGGCCGCCGCCACCCACCACGCCCCGGCGGCCGCGTGCCGGGCGCCCTCGGCCAGCATGATGCCCCATTCGGCCGCGGGTGGCGCCACCCCGATCCCGATGAACGACAGCCCCGCGGCATTGAGCATCGCCCACCCCATCGTCACCGCCCCTTGCGTGAGGATGAGCGGCCAGAGGTCGGGCCAGACGACGCGCCGCACGATCTCGGCCCGCCCCATCCCGGCCATGCGCGCGGCATCGACGCGCGGCCCCGCGCGCCCCGCCGCCGCCACCGCCGCCGCGATGCGCAGGAAATAGGGCAGGTTCACGACCGCCGTCGCGACGATCACCGCGCCCACGCCATTGCCCATCGCAAGCACGATCACGAGCGCGAGCAGATAGACCGGAAACACGAGGATGAGGTCCGCGCCCCGCGCCGCGAGCCGCCCCGCCCGGCCGCCCGCCAGCCCCGCCAGCGCCCCGGCCAGCGTCCCGCCAAGCGCGGCCGCCACGCTCGCCGCCGCCGCGATCCCCAGATCGAGCCGCGCCGCGGCGATCACGCGCGCCAGCACGTCGCGCCCCAGATGGTCCGTCCCCATCGGATGGGCGGGCGACGGCGCGGCCAGCGCATGGCCGACATCGGTCGTCAGCGGATCGAGGCCGAGGAACGCGCCCCCGAGCGCAAGCGCCGCGATCAGGCCAAGCAGCACCGGCCCCGCCCGCTCAGCCATCGCCAAGCCTCGGGTCGAGGCGCCGCGCGATCCAACCCGCCGCGCCGCCGAGGATCGCGATGCACCCCGCGAGCACCAGCACCACGCCCTGCACCGGCGCATGATCGGCCGCGAGCGCCGCCTCGAGCGCATAGCCCCCGACCCCGGGCCAGGCAAAGACCCGCTCGATCACCACCCCCGCCCCGATCAGATAGGCCAGCGTCGGCGCGGCCACCGCAGCGACGGGCCCCGCCACCAGCCGCAGCGCGTTCGCCGCGTTCTGCCCCGCCGAGAGCCCGAGCGCCCGCCCCCCCTCGATCGCGCCCGACCCGAGCGCCTCGCGCAGCGCCCCGAGCGTGATGCGCAGGATCGGCCCGAAGGCAAAGAGCGCCATGGCGAGCGCCGGCAGCACGATCTGCCCCGCCCCCGCCCCGAAGGGCGCCGGCGCGATCCCGAGCCGGTCATAGAAGATGTGGATGAGGAAAAGCCCGCTGGCAAAGGTCGGCACCGCCCCGCAGACCGCCGCGACCGTCCCTGCCGCCGCCGCGACCTGCCCGCCCGACAGCGCCGCCGCCGCCCCGCCACCCACCCCGAGCACCAGCGCGAGCCCGAACGCCGCCCCCGCGAGCGCCAGCGTCGCCGGCAGCCGCGCCGCGATCTCGGCCGCGACCGGCTGCCCCGTCACGAGCGAGCGGCCCAGATCGCCCCGGACCATCCCGCCCAGATAGGCCGCAAGCTGCACCGCCACCGGCCGGTCGAGGCCGAGATCCGCCCGGATCTGCGCGAGTTCCGCCGCCCCCACCCCCGGTTGGACAGCCAGCCGCGCCACCGGATCTCCGGGCAGCACCCGCACGAGCAGAAAGACGGCCAGAAACGCCGCCGCCATCAGCCCGAGCAGTCCGGCAAGACGCCGCAGGGCAGCGGCCATGACGCCGTGTCAGCCCGCGCTGCCGAGGAGATGGTCCATCGTCACGGCTGGCTGGTCGCACCCCGCCTCGCCCACGACACGCGCCGGAACCCCCGCGACCGTCTTGCACGCCGGCACATCCGACAGCACGACCGACCCCGCCGCGATGCGCGCGCAATTGCCGACGCGGATGTTGCCGAGCACCTTCGCCCCCGCCCCGATCAGCACGCCATTCCCGATCTTGGGGTGGCGGTCGCCGTCGTGCTTGCCGGTCCCGCCGAGCGTCACGGAGTGGAGCATCGAGACATTGTCGCCCACGACCGCCGTCTCGCCGATCACGATCGCATGGGCATGGTCGATCATGAGGCCCTGCCCGATCCGCGCCGCGGGGTGGATGTCGACCGAGAAGATCTCCGACATCCGCATCTGGATGAAGAAGGCCATGTCGCGCCGCCCCGCCCGCCACAGCCAATGCGCGATCCGATGCGCCTGCACCGCCTGATAGCCCTTGAAGAAGAGGATGGGCTCGATCATCCGCGTGCAGGCCGGATCGCGGTCGAACACCGCCACCAGATCGGCCCGCGCCGCCCGCCCGATGCCCGGATCCGCCCTGAACGCCGCATCGGCGATCTCGCGCAGGATTTGCTCGCTCATCTCGCCCGAGGCAAGCTTCAGCGCGAAGCGATAGGCCAGCGCCCCCTCCATGGTCGCATGGTGCAAGATGCTGCCATGGATGAGGCCCCCGAGCAGCGGCTCGGCCACGACGGCCGCCTCGGCCTCGGACCGGATCTGAGCCCAGACCGGATCGACACTTGCCAGTTTCGTGCGCGCACCCGTCATCGCCGATCCTCCGCCAATCTCGGACGGAGCGATCCTAGCAGTTTTCAGCGTCCCTGCAAACGCCCGCTCAGAGCGTGACCCGCGCGGCCTCCTGCCAGGCCTCGCGCAGGCGCGCCCCGGTCAGCGCCTCCGCCCCGGGATCGGCCGCAAAGGGGCGCAACTGCTCGACGATCCGCGCCGTCTGCTCAAAGCCGAAGCGCTCCTGCATCTGATGGGCCTCGATCATCGCCAGTGCCTGCCGGTCGGTGGCGCGCAGCGCGCCGATTGCCCGGTCTCGCGCCTCGTCAAGCCCGGTAAAGGCCAGAAACCACGCCATCCGTGGCCGGTCGATCTCGGGCAGAGGCGGGACGAAATCGCGGATGATTGCCTCGACCGCTTCCGGATCGTCGGCATGCCAGACGCCGCCAAAGCTTGCGACCATGTGGCCGGCCGCAAAGATCGCCTCGATCAGGCCATCCTGATCGGGAAGGGAACGCAATGGGAGCATGATGTCCTCTCAAGCAAGGAATGGTGGAACCTGACCTGCCGAAGCAGGCCCGGAGGGTGTGGCAGGGGCTTGCCGGTGCCCGGGCGCGGGTCTAGGCTTGGTCCATGACAGCCTCGGAAGCCATGGCAGACTTCTGCGCGCGGACGCTGATCTGGGACTGCCACGCGGGAATCGCCCCCCATCCAGATGTCGCGCTCTCCTCCTGCCTGTCGGGCTGGCGCGCGTGCGGTGTAGACTTCATCTCGCTCAACATCGGCTTCGATACGATGGGCTGGCACGATTGCGTCGCTACGGCGCGCTCCTACGCGCGCCAGCTTGAGGAGATGCCCGACACCGCCGTGCTGGCGCGGACGCTCGAGGATGTCCGCGCTGCCCAAGCAAGCGGCAAGATCGCCGTCGGCTTCGACATCGAAGGTGCCAATGCACTCAACGGCGACCTCGCGATGGTTTCGCACTACCACGACCTCGGCGTGCGCCAGATGCTGCTTGCCTATAACCTCAACACCCTCGCCGCCGGTGGCTGCCACGACGACGACTGCGGCCTGACAGCCTTCGGACGCGAGGTCGTGCGCGACATGAAGCACCTTGGCATGGTCGTCGATCTCTCCCACATGGGCAGGCGCTCGTCTCTCCAGGCGATCGAGGCCTCCAACCGGCCCGCGATCTTCTCGCATTCGAACGCACGGGCACTTCGGGATCACCCGCGCAACATCGACGACGACCAGATCCGAGCCTGTGCCGCCAGCGGCGGGTTCGTCGGCCTCAACGGCATCGGCATCTTCCTTGGCGACAACGACACCCGCGACGATGTCCTGGCCGATCACGTTTGCCATATCGCCGATCTTGTCGGGCCAGAGCATGTAGCGCTCGGCCTCGACTGGATCCCGCCCGGTGCCTCGCTGCCCGACCTTGCGGCACTGCTCGCGAGCCGGCCGGACTTCTGGCCTCCGGGAAATGGCTACGACACCCCGGACATCGCCTTCGCGGGCCCTGGCCAGATCACGGGCCTGTGCCGCATTCTGTCGGCCAGAGGCTGGACAGAGCCCGACCTTCAGGCCTTTCTGGGCGGCAACGCCCTAAGGGTCGCCGCCCGGGTCTGGGCTTAGCGCCGCCCGCCGTCGGCTCGCCCACCCCCGAGCAACCTGCTCCGGACAGGCCTGATGCACTGGTCCGGAGCGGCGCGCGGAGGGGTCAGAGTGCGAAGACGATGACGGGTGCGGCGCCGACGGTGCCCGGGTCGGTCGTGGCGAGGGTCTGGGGAAGGGTTCCGCCCGGGCTTGCGAAATCGAGCGCCGCGGCCGCGAAATCGGCGGTGTTGACGAGGGCCGGGCGCGTGATCTGGGCGCCCGTCTCGCGGATCCAGGCGAACCAGAGCGTCCCAGTCACCGCCGCAAGGCCCACCCACCACAGCCCGGGGGCGAGGGTCGCGGGGTTGGTGTGGAAATGGTATCCGGCGGTGCTAACCGAGAGGGCCTCGGCGCCCTGCCAGTGCAGCGCGCCCGGCCGGCCGCCCGCGTCGGCATAGATCGCGGCGCGGACCGTCCCGCTCGGATAGGTGCAGATGAGGCCCGGCCGCCCGGACACGCTCAGCGTGACCGCGAAGGGGCTGAGCAGGAGCCGCCCGGCCGCAACCGATGCGTTGCTGCCGCCGCGGTTGCCTGAAAATAGGAACCACCCCGCCCGCATCGGACCGATCGCCCCGATCGCCCCGCCCGCCCCGGCGGGACCCTGCAGCCCGGCCGGGCCCGTGGGACCCTGAGGTCCGGGCAATCCCGTCGCGCCCTGCGGTCCTTGAGGGCCGGTCGGACCCGCAGGGCCCTGCGCGCCGCTCTCGCCCCGCTCGCCCTGCGGCCCCTGCGCGCCTGTCTCCCCCTTGGGCCCGGCAGGCCCCTGCGCGCCGCTTGCCCCGGCGGGTCCCTGCGGCCCCACGGCGCCCGTCTCGCCCTGCGGCCCCTGCGCCCCGGCGGGACCGGCGGGCCCCTGCGGGCCGCTCTCGCCCTGCTCGCCCTGCGGCCCTGCTGGCCCCGTCTCGCCCCTCGGCCCCGCGTCGCGCAGCACCGTCTCGGCCGAGATCATGGCGCGCGGCCCGAGGCCCGCGTCGCCCACTGCGACGAAGCGGCCGAGGCCGTGGCCGGCGCCGCCCTCGTCCCCGGCCCAGACGACCGCCCGCGCCGGCACCGCGGGCGCCTCGGCCAGCGCCCAAGCCCGCCCGTCGGCCGAGGTCATGACCTCGCCGCCCTCGGCCACCGCCGCGAAGGCCCCGATCGGCTCGGCCCAGGCGACCCCCTGCCAGCGCGCCGAAGGGGCCTCGCGCAAGACCCAGGCCTGC
>JBIKVM010000135.1:0-8103 GCA_044356825.1 Limisphaerales bacterium | reverse complement strand
CGCCGCGTTCACGAGGCGGACCGAATGCATCATGTCGGTCTCGAACTCGGCCTTCCAGGCCTCTTCGTCATCCGCGACCGCGAGCGCCGAGACATTGCCCACCACGATGTCGATGCCGCCGAGTGCCGCCGCCGAATCGGCAACCCAGGACCGCAGCGCGTGGCGGTCGGCCACGTCGAAGCCGCGCCCCATCGCCTGCACGCCCTTGGCCTTGAGACTCTCGACCGCCTCCGACACGCCCTTCATGTCGCGCGCGCAGATCGAGACATGCGCGCCCTCGGCCGCGAAGATCTCGGCGCAGTGCCGCCCGATGCCCTTGCTGCCGCCGGTGACCAGCGCGCGCAGCCCCTTCAGTCCGAGATCCATGCGATACCCTCCATCCCTCTGACCGGCCTATGGTAATCCGCCCCGGTCCGAGGGCAAGCACGCACCCTTGCTGCCCCCCTCAGCCAAGGAAGCGCTTGGCCATCGAGGCACCGAGCGTGTATTTTGGATCGACCATGTTGCCGAGCCGCACGCGCCCGGCCTGGGTGCAGAGGAAATAGGCCTCGGATTCCTCATAGCCGTAATCGGTGACGAGCCAGCGCACGAGGTCGCGATAGGCCATCCGCGCGGCGTCCTCCATCGGGCGGGCGCTGCCGACCGCCATGATCATCTCTTCGGTCTCGAGCCGCACGCCCGGGATCGACCAGCCCTTGATGAGGTCGATCTGCACCCGCACCGTCGCCGCCATCTCGACCGCGACACCGCAGAGCTCACCATCGCCCTGCCGGCCGTGGCAGTCGCCGATGAAGAAATGCGCGCCCTCGCGCTGGACGGGGAAATAGATCACGGCACCCGGCGCGACATCGGGCAGGTCCATGTTGCCGCCCCAATAGTCGGGCTGGAGCGAGCTGACCGCCTCGATCTCGGGGCTGACGCCCATCGTGCCCACGAAGGGCTCATAGGGCAGCGTCACGCGGTCGGAAAAGACGACGCCCTCGGGTGTCACCACCATCTTCTTGACGCGCTCGGGGAGGGCGGCGTTGAGCATGAGCGCCGAGGTCGAGGTCAGCCCCCCGAAATCGGGGATGAGGGCCGTCGTCCCCGCCGGCTGCGGGCCGCGGGGCAGAAGGCTCTGGACATGGACGGCGAGCACGTCGCCCTTGGCCGCCCCCTCGATGGCGACGGGGCCGTTCTGGGGGTTCACGAAGGGCATGTTGAGGACCTTCGAGGGCAGGTCATCCTCGGTCTGCACCGCGCCGCCGAAGGCGTCGAGCGTCTCGAACTCGACGACGTCGCCCGGGTTGATGCGCAGCACCGGCGCCGAATAGGGGCCGTAGACGTAATGATAGGTGCCCTGCGCGGCCTCGGTCAGCCGGTGGAAGGCGCCCGCCTTGCCCCCCGCCACGCCCCGCTTTGCCATGTGCGATCCGTCAATCCAAGCCATCTCGTCTCTCCTTCAGCCACCGCTGCATCGCGCCCAAAGTTCTGGCGCTCAACACCGGAATTGTCCACTGCCCCGTCAGCCTTGCGCCGCGAGGATCCCGAGCACCGCCGCCGCGGCCTGCGCCGCCACCGTCGCACCCTGTCCGTCGATGTCACGGCCCGGCATGAACTCAACCATGCCGACCGCAGCGATCCGGCCCTTGCGCGCAATGCCACGCATCAGGCCAAGCCAGTCGTCATAACGCAGGCCGCCGGCGGTCCGGCCGATCACCGCCGGCATCACCGCCGGGTCGAGAGCGTCGAAATCGAAGCACACGAGGATGTCGCCGCCCTCGGGGATGGCACCAAGGGCAGCGGCAATCCCCCCCGCCGCCAGATCGGCGGCGGTGACAAGGCGCACCCCGCGGCGCCGGGCATCCGCAAGATCCGCCGGACGCGCCGATCCGATGCCGCGGGCCCCGATCTGAATCATCTGACCCACATGCGCCATCTCGGATGCGCGCCGCATCGTGGATGACAGCCCCAGCCGCTCGCCCTGAACTTCGTCGCGCCAGTCGATGTGTGCGTCGATCTGCACGATCGTGACAGGCCGGCCAAGGACGCCCGCAGCCTCGATCATCGGGATCTGGACCGAATCATCCCCGCCCAACAGCACGGCCGACGCACCCCGCCCGAGGATCGCGCGGAGCGCTGAGCCGATCTCGGCACGCGATGCGGCCGCTCGAGCAGGATCGCAGGGCAGATCGCCCGCATCGACGACGACCGCACCCTCGGGCACGATCGGGCGACCGAGGTCGAAGTTCACATGCCCGAGGTTCGCGGCGTAGGGGGCAGCCCCCGCCCGGATCGCGGCCGGGCCATCGGCGCAATAGGCCCCGACGGAGGCGTAGGGCGTCGCCGACCCAGCCCCGAGCAGAACGACGCCCGCCCCTTCGGCAGCCCCGAGGCTCTGAGAGCGCGGCAGGCCCATGAAGCCCGCCGGTGCCCCTTCCGCGCCGAACATCGTCCCGATATCCGCCATCTGCCACCCCCGCTGCGCCACCTCGCTCCCGAGCCTTGCGGCAGGTGGCGCGAAGGTCAAGCCCGGATGGTCCGACCCTCAGTGACCGGCGCGGGCGAGATGTTCGAAGAGCCGCGCGACCGCTTCGGCGCCCGGATCGTTGTGCCCGGCAAGGCTGCCTTCGGCGAGATAGCTCGCGCGTCCGGCGCGCGCACGGGTGATCCGCGCCGTGGCGTCCGCCCCTTCGCGCGCTGCGCGTGCCGCCGCACCAACGCCCCCTGCAAGCGCCCCGAGCGCCGGGGCGAGAGCGTCGATCATCGTCCGGTCGCCAGGTCGAGCTCCGCCGACACTCTCGATCCGGTCGAGACCCGCCCGAAGCGCCCCGATCATGTCGCGCCCCCCCGCCGAGGCATCGCCCGCCGCGGCGAAGAAGATCGCGAGCAGCACGCCCGAGGATCCGCCCATGGTCTGGCTGAGTTCCTGCCCGATGGCCCGGTACAGCTGGGTCTGATCGGCGAGCGGCAGCCGGTCGAGCGCCGCGACGAGGGCGCGCGCGGCGGTCGCGAGCGTGCTGCCCGTATCGCCGTCGCCCGATTTGGCGTCGAGCGCGTTGAGGTCGCCCTCGGCCGCGATCAGGACGGCGCAGCAATCCTCGATCAGGGCGCGCGTCGCGGGGCTCTGCGAGGGCAGGGGCTGGATCGGCGTCAGCCCGTCCGGCAGCGGCAGGGTCGCGACCGGGCCGACCGGCAGGCAGCCCGGCCAGGCGGCGGGGGCGACGGGCGCCATCAGCGCGCGCTCGATCTCGGGCGTGACGGGCAGGAGCGAGACCGAAAACCCCCGCATGTCGAGCGAGGTCATCAACGGCGCGGGCCCCACCATCCAGCCGATCTGGCCGCCCAGCCGCGAACGCAGGAGTTCCTCGGCCAGCACCCCCATCTCGAGCGGGGTGGTGCTGCCCAGATTGTTCAGAAGCGCCACATGCCGCCCCGGTCCGACATGCGGGGCGAGGCGGTCGGCGACCATCTCGATCGCGGCGCGGGCGTCGGTGAAATCGACCTGCTCGATCCCGGCCTCGCCGTGGATGCCGAGGCCGAGCTCGGCCTTGCCCGGGGCGATGCGCGCCTCCTTGGCCATGCCGGGGATGGTGCAGGTATCGAGCGACATGCCGATCGAGACGACCCCGTCGATGATGCCGCGCGCGGCCTGCGCGACCGTCTCGAGGTCGGCGCCCGCCTCGGCCAGCGCGCCGGCCGTCTTGTGCACGAACAGCGTGCCCGCGACGCCGCGCGCCTGCGGCAGATCGGGCAGCGCCACATCGTCATCGACGATCACCATCTCGACCTTGAGGCCGCGCGCGCGCGCCCGCTCGGCCGCCAGCCCGAAGTTCAGCCGGTCGCCGGTGTAGTTCTTGACGATCAAGAGGCATCCCGCCTTGCCGGTCACGGCGAGGATCCCCGCGAGCACCGCATCGACCGAGGGCGAGGCGAAGACCTCGCCGCAGACGGCCGCCGTCAGCATGCCGCGGCCGACGAAGCCCGCGTGGCTCGGCTCGTGCCCCGATCCGCCGCCCGAGACGAGCGCGACCTTCGAGCGGTCCCAGTCGGTGCGCACCACGACCTTGATGTGCGGGAACCCGTCGAGCCGCGCGAGCCGCCCGGCACCGAGCCGCAGCATCCCCTCGATCGCCTCGGTGACGAGCGTTTCCCTCGTGTTCATGAACTGCTTCATCTGCGGTCTCCCTCATGGATGCGGCCGCCTGCGGCGTCGAAGTAAAGCGGGTTGCGGGGTTCGATGGCGAGGCTGTCGCCCGGCTCCAGGTCGGTGTCGGGTTGGGCGAGCGTCACGATCTCGTGCCCGTCGAGCATCAGGTGCAGCCGCGTCTGGTCGCCCAGATGCTCTAGCCGCTGGACGCGGGCGGGCCGGCCGCGGCCGGTCGCGATATGCTCGGGCCGCAAGCCGATGGTGCGGGCCCCGGACGGCGCGCCGGGCCAGAGATCGGCGGGCAGCGTGTTGATGCGCGGCAGGCCCAGACGGCTTGCGACATGGAGCGTCGCGGGATCCTCGTAGACCTCGCGCGGGGTGCCGAACTGCACGAGCCGCCCCTGATCGAGCACGCCCACATGCGTGGCCATCGTCATCGCCTCGATCTGGTCGTGCGTGACATAGAGCAGCGTCGCCCCGAGCGTGGCCTGTATCCGCTTCAGTTCGACCCTGAGATCGGCGCGCAGCTTGGCGTCGAGCGAGCTGAGCGGTTCGTCCATCAGGTGGATGGCGGGCGTGCGCACCAGCGCCCGCCCGATCGAGACGCGCTGCATCTCGCCGCCCGAGAGGGCGGTCGCGCGGTTGTCGAGCTTGTGCGAGATCCGCAGCACCTCGGCCACCTCGCCCACCCTGCGCGCGATCTCGGCCTCGGGCGTGCGCAGGCGCGGGCTGCGCAGCGGAAAGGCGAGGTTCTCGCGCACGGTCATGTGCGGATAGAGCGAGTATTGCTGAAAGACCATCGTCACGTTGCGGTCGGCGGGCGTCAGGCCCAGCACCGATTGGCCGTCGAAGCGGACATCGCCCGCCTCGGGCGTCTCGAGCCCCGAGACGAGGCGCAGGAGCGTCGTCTTGCCCGCGCCCGTCGGGCCGAGCAGCACGACAAAGGCGCCGTCGGGGATCGTGAGCGAGACGTCGTCGGTGGCGACCGTCGCCCCGAAGCGGCGCCGCAGGCGGTCGAGCACGACCTCAGCCATGGCCGAGCACCCCCTCGTTGTGGGCCGAGCGCAGCGCCCGGCCGGAGCGGGCATCAAAGAGCGTGACACGGGCGCCGTCGAAGGAGACGCCGACGCTCGCCCCCGCGCGGACCACCCGGTCCGAGGGGATGCGGGCCCGCAGGGTGCCGGCGGCCGAGCGCAGCGTCACGATCTGCGTGGTGCCGAGGTATTCGGCCGCTATGACCTCGGCGCGCAGGGCGGCATCGTCGGAAATGCGGACATGTTCGGGGCGCACGCCATAGACCATGTCGCCCGCGAAGGCCTCGCGCAGGGCAGGCAGGGGGTGGGCGATGTGGTGGAAGGCGACCTCGGTCGCCCCCGCCGCGACCGAGCCGTGAAAGCGCAGGAAGTTCATCGGCGGCGAGCCGATGAACTCGGCCACGAACAGGGTGCGCGGCTTGTCGTAGATGTCGCGCGGGGTGCCGAACTGCTCGATCACGCCGTGGTTCATGACCACGATCCGGTCGCCCATCTGCATCGCCTCGAGCTGGTCGTGCGTGACATAGACGGTCGTCGCCCCCATCCGGTCGTGCAGCGCGCGCAATTCCTGCGCCATGTGCTCGCGGAACTCGGCATCGAGGGCGCCGAGCGGTTCGTCCATCAGGAAGCATTTCGGATCGCGCACGATCGCGCGGCCGAGCGCCACCCGCTGCCGGTCGCCCCCCGAGAGGCCACCCACGGGCCGGTCGAGCAGATGCTCGATCCCGAGGATGCGCGCAGCCTCGGCGACCTTCGCCGCCACCTCGCGCCGCCCGAGGCCCTGGCTGACCAGCGGATAGGCGATGTTGCGGCGCACGTTCATGTGCGGATAGAGCGCGAACATCTGGAAGACGAAGGCGATGTCGCGCTGGCTGGCCGGAAGCTGGCTGACATCCTCGCCATCGATCAGGATCTGCCCGCTCGTCGGCAGTTCGAGCCCCGCGATCATCCGCAGCGTCGTCGTCTTGCCGCAGCCCGACGGGCCGAGCAGCATGAAGAACTCGCCATCCGCGATGGTGAAGCTTGAGCCCTCGACGGCGGTGAAGCCGCCGAATTCCTTGCGCAGGTTGCGGATGACGATCTCGGCCATCGTCTACTCCGGGAAATGGCTGACGATGATGAACATCACCGTGCCCGTCAGCATGACGACGAAGCTGTAGGTGAACGCCACCAGCGCGAAGGGCTGCATGAGCATGAAGACGCCAAGCCCGATCAGCACGCTCGCGACCATCTCCCACGGGCCGCGGCGCAGTCGGGCAAGACCGGCGAGGAAATCCTTCATTTGCGCACCGCCCCGAAGGTGATCCCGCGCAGGAGGTGCTTGCGCAGAAGGATCGTGAACACCATGACCGGCACGAGGAAGAGCGTCGCCCCCGCCGCGACGGCCGGCCAGTCGCGCCCGCCGACGCCGATGATCGTGGGGATGAAGGGCGGCGCCGTCTGCGCCGTCCCCGAGGTCAGCAGCACCGCGAAGGCATATTCGTTCCAAGCGAAGATGAGGCAGAAGATCGCGGTCGAGGCGATGCCCGTCGCCGCCTGCGGCAGCACGACCTTCACGAAGGCCTGAAAGCGCGAATAGCCGTCGATCAGCGCGGCTTCCTCGTACTCGCGCGGGATCTCGTCGATGAAGCCCTTGAGCAGCCACACCGCGAGCGAGAGGTTGACGGCCGTATAGAGCAGGATCATCCCCGCGTGGGTATCGGACAGCCCGAGCGTGCGGAACATCAGGAAGATCGGGATCGCGACCGCGATCGGCGGCATCATCCGGGTCGAGAGGATGAAGAACAGCAGATCGTCCTTCAGCGGGACGCGATAGCGCGAGAAGGCATAGGCCGCGAGCGTGCCCAGAAAGACCGACAGGAAGGTCGATCCGAAGCCGATGATGACCGAGTTCAGGAAGCGCTCGCCAAAGCGCGAGGGGCCCGCGATGACCATGCCCTTCTCGCTCACGATCCGTTCGTACCAGGTGGTCGGCGGGTTGGCGGCGAGCATCTCGGGCGTCTGCCGGGTCTGCGTGGTGAAGAGGTTGACATACCCCTCGAGCGTCGGCTCGAACACGAGCTTGGGCGGATAGGCGATCGCATCCGCCGAGGATTTGAACCCCGTCGCGATGATCCACAGGAGCGGCAGGATCGTGATGATCGCATAGAGCCCGACGAGGAGCCCCGAGACGAGCTTCAGCCGCGCGCTCGGTTCGGTGGGGGAGGTCGCGCTCATCTCGCCTTCACCGCGTTGAGGGCCTTGACGTAGATCGACGAGATCCCGAACACCGCCACGAACAGGATGATCGCATAGGCCGAGGCATAGCCCGTGCGCCACTTCTCGAACGCCTCGCGCTTGAGCGTGATCGAGGTGAGTTCGGTCGTAGATCCCGGCCCGCCGCCGGTGAGTTGCACGACCAGATCGAACATCTTGAAGTTCTCGATCCCGCGAAAGAGCACCGCCAGCATCAGGAACGGCAGCACCATCGGCAGGGTGATGGTCCGGAACTGCCGCCATTTCGAGGCCCGGTCGCATTCGGCCGCCTCGTAGATCGACTGCGGGATCGAGCGCAGGCCGGCAAGGCAGATCAGCATCACGAAGGGCGTCCACATCCAGGTGTCGACGATGACGATGGCCCAGGGCGCGAGCGCCACCTCGCCGATCATGGAAAACCCGGCCGGATCGCCGCCGGTGAAGAAGGAAACCGCCGAATTGAAGAGCCCGATCTGCGGCTGATAGAGGAAGGTCCAGAAATTCCCCACCACCGCGGGCGAGAGCATCATCGGCAGGACGATGATCGTCGTCCACAGATCGTTGCCGCGGAACTTCTGGTTGATGAGCCACGCGAGCGCGAAGCCGATCACGACCTGAAGGAAGAGCGTCCAGAGCAGGAAATGCGCCGTCACCTGCATCGTCGCCCAGACGTCGGGGTCGGTCAGGATGCGGCGGTAATTCTCG
>JBIKVM010000016.1:0-26684 GCA_044356825.1 Limisphaerales bacterium | reverse complement strand
ATCGACAGCGTCCTCACCCCGAGGGCCGCGAAGGCCACTGCCTCGAGCGGGCGGCCGGCATCCTCGCCGCAAAACGACAGCGGCGTGGCGGTTTCCGTGCAGCGCTCGACGATGCGCGAGAGAAAAACCAAGTAGGCCGGATCGAGGGTGTCATAGCGCCGCCGCACGCGCTCGTTCTCGCGGTCGGCGGCAAAGAAGAACTGCTTGAGGTCGTTGCCCCCGATCGAGACGAAATCGCTCGCCTCGAAGAAGCTTCGCGGCGCGAAGGCCAGCGAGGGGGTCTCAAGCATGGTGCCGATCCGCAGCTCGGCCGGGCGGAGACGGCCGCGCGCGGCTTCGCGCTCGACCTCGGTCAGAAGCATCTCGCGCGCGGCGTGGAATTCCGAAGGCTGCGCAACGAAGGGGAACATCACCGACAGCGGCCTTCCCCCGGCGGCCCGGATCAGCGCCTGCAACTGCATCCGTAGCATCCCCGGCCGATCAAGCCCGACCCGGATCGCCCGCCAGCCCATCGCCGGGTTCGGCTCGTCCTCGGGTTTCATGAAGGGCAGCACCTTGTCCGAGCCGATGTCGAGTGTGCGAAAGACAACCTCGCGCCCCCGCGCGGCATCCATTACGCGAGCATAGATCGCGGCAAGCTCGCTGCGCCGCGGCACGGCCGTCCGGATTAGGAATTGCAACTCGGTCCGGAACAGGCCCACCCCATCCGCCCCCGACCCCGCAAGCGAGGGCAGATCGGCCATCAGGCCTGCGTTCATCCGCAGCGAAACGGTGGTGCCGCACAGCGCCGTCGCCGGCAGATCGCGCAGCGCGCCGTAGCGTTCCTGCGCGGCGGCGCGCATCGCGATCTTGTCGCCGAAGGCAGCCGCCACCGAATCCTCGGGCCGCAGGTGGACGAGCCCCTCGTCGCCATCGACAAGGATGCGGTCGCCGTTCAGCGCCTCGGCGGTGGCGTCCTTGGCGTGGATGACGAGCGGGATCGCGAGCGCGCGCGCCACGATCGCGGCGTGGCTGCCGACCGAGCCCTCCTCGAGCACGACGCCGCGCAGCTTGCGCCCGTAGTCGAGCAGGTCCGCCGGGCCGATGTTGCGGGCGACCAGCACCGGGTCGGGCGGCATCTGCGCGCCGGTGTCGCGGCCCTGCCCGGTCAGGATCCGCAGGAGGCGATAGGAAAGATCGTCGATGTCGTGCAGCCGGTCGCGCAGATAGGCGTCGGGCACCTGCTCGAAGCGGGCGCGCGCGGCGGACTGCTCCTTCTCGACCGCCGCCTCGGCCGAGAGGCCGCGCGCGATGTCCTCCTCCATCCGCCGCGCCCAGCCGCGCGAATGGGCGAACATCCGGTAAGCCTCGAGCACCTGCCGCTGGTCCTTGTCGAGCGTCGGAGCCGAAAGGAGGTCATCGACCGAGACGCGCAACTGCTGGACGGCGGCGCGCAGCCGCTCGGTCTCGCGCACGGGGTCGTCGGCGACGGGGTTCGTCACCACGACGCGCGGCTCGTGCAGCCAGACATGGCCCTCGGCCGTGCCCTCCTGCCCCGTGCCGCCGCGGAGCGTGACGGGGCGCTTGTGCAGCACGCCGAAGCTGTCGCCCGCGCCCACGAAGGCGCCAAGCTCGGTCATCTCGGCCAGCACCATGGCCACGACCTCGAGGCCGTAAACCTCGTCGTCGGAATAGACGCGGGCCTGGCGCGACTGCACGACCAGCACCCCGAGCCGCTCGCCCACCCGCCGGATCGGGACGCCGAGGAAGGAGG
Organism: Limisphaerales bacterium; assembly: GCA_044356825.1. Classification (GTDB taxonomy): domain Bacteria; phylum Pseudomonadota; class Alphaproteobacteria; order Rhodobacterales; family Rhodobacteraceae; genus JAUREX01. The sequence goes on along the minus strand of JBIKVM010000016.1, from coordinate 24,931 downwards.
AATAGATCTCTTCCCCCGTTTCGGGCATGTAGCGAAAGCCTTTTTCGGCGGGCGCGTTGCCGGTGTTGACGGGTGCCGCCGAACGCGCGACGCGCCCCACGAGCCCCTCGCCGAGCTTCAGCCGCGTCTTGTGGACGGCCGCGGCCCGCAGGCCCTCGGTCGCGCAGAGCTCGAGCGTCTCGGGATCGCGGAAGAGGTAGATCGAACAGACCTCGGTGCCCATCGACTGCGCGATGAGGCGCACGATCCGGTCAAGCCGGGCCTGCCCCTCGGCGCCCGCCGCGAGCGTGTCGCGCAGGCGTCGCAGAAGCTTGCGGCTCTCGCTTTCGCTGCGCTCCGGCATCGGCTGCCTCCGCGGGCGTCGCGCCCGCCCGGTGGCCCCTACGGCCTGCCCGTTCCTTCGAGCGCGAAGGCATCATGCAGCGCCTGCACCGCGAGTTCCATGTATTTCCGGTCGATCAGCACGGAAATCTTGATCTCGGAGGTGGAGATCACCTTGATGTTGATCCCCTCGCGCGCGAGCGTCGTGAACATCCGCGCGGCGACGCCCGTGTGGCTGCGCATCCCGATGCCCACGACCGAGACCTTCGCCACCTCGTCGTCGATGATGAGGTCGTCGTAGTTGATCGCGCCCTTGGCGCGCGCCTCTTCCATCGCGCGGCGGGCGCGCGGCACCTGGTCGATCGGGCAGGAAAAGGTCATGTCGGTGACGGCGCCGGGGTGGGCCTCGTCATAGTCCTTTTCCGAGATGTTCTGCACGATCATGTCGACATTGACGCCCGCCTCGGCCAGCGGCCCGAAGATCGCCGCGGCGATGCCGGGGCGGTCCTCGATGGTGAAGAGGGTGATCTTGGCTTCCTCGCGCGAATGGGCGACGCCGACGACGGCCTTTGATTCCATGATTTCCTCCTCGGCGCAGACAAGCGTGCCGGATGTCTCGGTGACCTCTTCGAACGATGACAGCACCCTCAGCCGCACCTTGTAGCGCATGGCAAGCTCGACCGAGCGGGTCTGGAGCACCTTGGCCCCGAGGCTCGCGAGTTCGAGCATCTCCTCGTAGCTGATGCGGTCGAGCTTGCGCGCCTTCTTGGTGATGCGCGGATCGGTCGTGTAGACGCCGTCGACATCGGTGTAGATGTCGCAGCGCACGGCGTCGAAGGCGGCGGCGAAGGCGACCGCGGTCGTGTCCGACCCGCCGCGGCCGAGCGTGGTGATCCGGTTCTCGGGGCTGAGGCCCTGGAAACCCGCGACGACGGCGACCTTCATGCCCTCGGCGAATTTCTGCTCGATGTTGGTGCGCGGGATGTCGATGAAGCGCGCGGCGCCGTGCTGGCTCGTGGTCAGGATCGGCACCTGCCAGCCCTGCCAACTGCGGGCGGGGATGCCCATCTCCTGCAGGCGCAGCGCCATGAGGCCGGCGGTCACATTCTCGCCCGAGGCGACGACGGCGTCGTATTCGCGCGCGTCATAGAAGGTCGAGGTGTCCGAGACCCATTTGACAAGCTCGTTCGTCTTGCCCGACATGGCCGAGACGATGACGATCACGTTGTGGCCGCGCGTGACCTCGGCCTGAACCTTCGCCGCGGCGTTCGCGATCCGGTCGAGGTCCGCGACCGAGGTGCCGCCGAATTTCATGACCAGAAGTGACATTGCCGCCGCCGTCCCGTTCCGTGCCTGTCCGAAGCCGGCCGTCCTCTACGCGATGCGCGCGCGAGGTGCAAGAATGGTCGGGATCAGAAGGGGATGGGCGCACCGTCATGGTTGCGAAAGCAGCCCGTGTCGGCGAGGTCGAGCGCCGCGAAGCGCGCCATCAGCCCCGCGACCGAGGTCGCGACGTCGATCTGGGCGCCCGGGCCGCCCATTTCGGTCTGCACCCAGCCGGGATGATAGATCCCGACCGCGACCCCATCCGCGCGCAGATCGGTGGCGAGGTTGCGCCCGAGGTTCAGCACCGCCGCCTTGGTCGCGCGATAGATGTAGGCCCCGCCTGGCGCGCGCGCCTGCGAGCCCATCGCCGAGGAGAGGATCGCGACGCGCCCCCGCGCCGCGCGCAGCCGCGGCAGATGCGCCTGCACAGTCAGGAATACGCCCGTGACGTTGACGGCGAAGGCCGCCGCCCAGTCGCCCGCGGCGAAGCCGTCATCGAGCCGGTCGGCGCGGGCGGGATAGATGGCCGCGTTGCACACGAGCAGATCGAGTGGCCGGCCGCGCGCGCCTTCGGCCAGCGCGCGCTGGCCCGCGGGATCGGCAACGTCGAGCGGCGCCCATGCGACACCTGCGATCGCGGCAGGCGGCGTGCCGCCGGGGCGGTGGGTCGCAGTGACGCGCGCGCCCGTGGCGGCATAGCCCTGCGCGAGGCCGAGCCCGATGCCGCGCGCGGCACCGGTGATCAGCACCTCGGGCGGCATCAGTTCTGCCGCCTTGTCGGGATGAAGGGCAGGGGGGCGACGGGGATGCCGTCCTCGATCAGCTGGCGCGCCTCGTCGGGGTGCGCCTCGCCGTGGATCGGGCGGCCGGGGATGTCGCCCGCGTGCATGCGCCGGGCCTCGGTCGCGAAGGAAAGGCCGACGTAATCCGAATTCGCCTCGATCCGGCGGCGCAGTTCGGCAAGCGCCTGAGCGCGCTGCTCGGCTGTCGCAAGGGCGGGCGGCTCGTGTGGCGCACCCGCATCGGCAAGGGGGATGCCGTCTTGGGGGCGCGTGGCGTCGGTCCGCGCGACACTCGGCGCCATCAGGGCCTTCTCGACCGTTGAACTCGCGCAGAACGGGCAGGACAGATGCCCGCCCGACTTCAGCCCGTCGAAGCTCGCCGAAGACTGGAACCAGCTATCGAAAGTGTGACCTTGATCACAACGGAGATCATAGCGTATCATCGGACATCCTGCTGTCGGATGCGATCATGCAACCGGAGCGACAAGAGAATTTTATGATGGCAAGGCGGTTTCAGGGCCAGCTCCACAGCGCGTTCGACGGGCCGCCCTCCGCCCTCGGGGCTACCCTCCGTGCGTTACGCCCTAGGGTCTACCTCTGTTACCGCGTCACCTGCAAGCTTGCAGTGGGTCAGCGGGCTGCGCGTCTGTCCAAGCTCCCTGATGCCCGGTTGCACCTTTTCGGTGCCGGCGCGTCGATCGCATGAGGACGCATCCGTGAACTCCGAGGAGAGTCTTGAGACGCTGATGCGCGCTGCGCACCGTGGCGACGGTCCCTCTTACGAGCGTCTGCTTGGCCGAATCACGCCTGTGCTGCGCGGGATCGTGCGCCAGCGCGGTGCGGCGCTCGGACCCGAAGGGTGCGAGGATGTGCTGCAGGCGATCCTGCTCGCGATCCACCTCAAGCGCCACACCTGGCGCGACGACCTGCCGCTGCGCCCCTGGCTCTATGCCGTGGCGCGTCACAAGGTGATCGATGCGCTGCGCGCCCGCGGCATCGTGTCCGAGGTCCCGGTCGAGTCGATCGCGGATGAATTGCCGGCACCCGAGCCGGTCGATCCGATGCAGATGCACGACATCGAAAAGGTTCTTGCGCGCCTTGATCGGCGATCTGCGCAGATTGTCCGCGCGGTCGGGATCGAGGGCGCCACCGCGGCCGAGGCGGGCCAGCAGTTCAACATGTCAGAGGGCGCGGTCCGTGTCGCGCTGCACCGGGCGCTCAAGACGATCGCGCAGTTGCGCAAGAGGATGTTCGAATGAAGACCGATCAGCTCCTGCGCCTGATGGCCGCCGATCCGGCACTGCGGATCAACTTCGACAGGCGGATCGCGCTGGCCTTCCTTGCCGGGATGGGATTCGCTGCCGCCGTTCTGCTGGTGATGTTTGGGCTGCGGCCCGATCTGGTTGCCGCGCTGCAAAGCCCTGTCCTCGCCAAGACGGCGCTGCCCTTTGCCGCCGGGATAGTCGCGCTTGGGACTGCGCGTGCCTGCGCCCGACCGGGGGCATCACTGCGGGGGCCGGTTCTGGCCCTCGGGGTCGTTATCTCGCTCGTGGCCGGGGCCTATCTGATCGGGGTGATGGTGCGAGGGCCGGGGGGCATTGCGGCGGGGCTCGCCAATCCGATGATGGGCATGTGCCTGACGGCGGTGCTGCTGCTATCGACCCCGATCCTTGTCCTGCTCATCTGGGCGATGCGCGCGGGTGCGAACCTCAGCCCGGCGCGCAACGGGGCTGTGGCGGGGCTGGCATCAGGGGCGGCGGGGGCTGCACTCTATTCGGTGGCCTGCGACCAGGACGATGTTCTGTTCGTGGTGCCGGCCTATTCCGCAGCCGTCTTGATCGTCATCGTCGCGGGCGCGATTGCGGGGCAGTTCAGCCTGCGATTGTGACGGGCGCAACTCTCGCGGCCTCTGCTGCGCGTGATCGCTCGACCATCATGCAAAACTGCAAGATGATCGCCCCGAGCCCCGGTTCGGCAACCTTGCGCGCGGCCTTCGCGGGATCGAACCAGCGGCGCCGGCGCTGGCGACGCTCGGGATAGTCGGCCGCCAGCCGTTCCACCAGAAGCGGGAACACCTCGACCCGCACCGGCAGGTCCGAACCGGACTTCAGCATCTTGCGATAGGGGAACTCTCCCGTCGGATCGGCATCGATCCGCCCCTCTGCTCCGGCTTCTTCCCACGCCTCGCGCAGGGCTGCCTCGTACGGCAGGCGCCCCGACATGGGCCAGCCCTTGGGGATGATCCAGCGCCCCGTGTCGCGGCTGGTGACAAGCAGAACCTGCGCGCGCTTGCCACGCACGCGCCAACAGAGCGCGCCATACTGGGTGCGCGCATGTTCGGGCCCATCGGGGACGATGGCATCCTGCCCGCTTTGGTCCGCCGGCAAGGCGGGGTATCCGTCAATCCTGCTCATGCCCGACTTCTTGTCGTTGTGAAATCAACCTAGCACCTTGCCGGACTCTGGCAAAGTGCAGCTTGTCACACCCCCGTGCTTGACCCGACCCCGCCGCCCGCTACCCTTTGCCGCGAGCAAGCGGAGGGTGCCCATGTTGGCGCGCATCATGGCGGTTTCATGGCTGCCCCGGGCCACGGCGGCGCTGGCGGCGACGGTCTGGATATGCCTGTCGGCAGTCGCGCAGGCGGCCTCCGCACCCGATGCGCGGTTTGACTCGATCGACGGCGGCACGCTCGATCTGGCCGATTGGCGGGGGCGGCCGGTGCTGGTCGTCAACACCGCCTCGGGCTGCGGCTATACCCCGCAGTATGAGGGGCTTCAGGCGCTGTGGGAGCGCTATCGCGACCGGGGCCTTGTCGTGCTCGCGGTGCCCTCGGACGATTTCGGGCAGGAACTGGCCGACGAGGCGGCGGTGCGCGCATTCTGCGCCGTCAACTTCGACCTCGACCTGCCGATGACGACGATCACCCGCGTTTCGGGCGCGGACGCCCACCCGCTCTATCGCTGGCTGGCCGAGGCGCATGGCTTCGTGCCGCGCTGGAACTTCGCCAAGGCGCTGATCGGCCCCGACGGGGGCTTCGTGCAATCCTGGGGGTCGTCGGTCGAGCCCGAGTCCGAGGCCATCACCCGGCGCATCGAGGCGCTGCTCAACTGACCGGCGCGATCTTCATCGGCTCCGAGGTCTATCGCGGATCCTCCTATGGCGCGCACCATCCGCTGCGGGTGCCGCGCGTCTCGACCGTGATGGACCTCGCGCGCGCGCTCGGCTGGCTCGGGGGGGCGGCCTATCGCAGCGCGCCGCGCGCCCGGGCGGCGGCCGCGACGCGCTGGCACGATCCGGCCTATGTCGCGGCGCTGCAGGCCGCCGAGGCCGAGGGCGATGTCGCCCCCGAGACGCGCGCGCGCTTTCACCTCGGCACGCCCTCGAACCCGGTCTTTGCCCAGATGTGGACACGGCCCGCGACCTCGGCGGGGGGCGTGCTGCTTGCAACCGAGCTCGTGGCCGCGGGCGGGGTCGCGCATGTGCCGGGCGGGGGCACCCATCACGGGATGCCCGACCGGGCGGCGGGGTTTTGCTATCTCAACGACGCGGTGCTCGGGATCCTCGCGCTGCGCGACCGCGGCCTTGGGCGGATCGCCTATGTCGATCTCGATGCCCACCACGGCGACGGGGTGGAATTCGCCTTTGCCGCCGACCCCGAGGTGCTGCTGATCTCGGTGCATGAGGAGCGTCGCTGGCCCTTCACGGGGCGGATCGAGGATGCAGGCTGCGGCAATGCCTTCAACCTGCCCGTGCCGGCCGGGTTGAACGATACCGAGGCGGCCGCGATCTGCGAACGGCTGATCGTGCCGCGCGTGGCGGGCTTCGCGCCCGAGGCGCTGGTGATCCAGTGCGGCGCCGATGCGCTGGCCGAGGATCCGCTGTCGCGCCTGTCGCTCTCGAACCGCGCCTATCTCGCGACCCTCGCGGCCCTTCTGCCGCTGGCGCCGCGGGTGATCGTGCTGGGCGGGGGCGGCTACAACCCCTGGTCGGTCGCCCGCCTCTGGACGGCCGTCTGGGGGATGCTCGCGGGGCATGCGCTGCCCGACCGCCTGCCGCCCGAGGCCGAGGCGGTCCTGCGCGCGCTGGTGCCCGAGCACGGGCCGCGGCGCGGCGCGCTGCCCGAGCACCTCCTGACCACCCTGCTCGATCCCGCCCGCGAGGGCGCGCTGCGCCCCGAGATCACCGAGCGGCTGAACAGGCTGGCGGCGCGATGAGGGTGTTTCTGGGCCTGCCGCTGCCCGCGGCGCTGGAGGGGCCGCTGCTGCGGCTCCAGATGCTTTTGCCCCAGCCCGTCGCGCTGGTCGATCCGGACGATCTGCACCTGACGCTCGTGTTCCTCGGGCAGCAGGACCGGCGCGATCTCTCAGACCTCGACGCGGCACTCGGGGCGCTCGCGCTTGAGGCGCCGCTCCTGCGGCCGGTCGGGCTCGGGGTGATGGGGGCGGGGGCGGTGCATGTGGCGATGGCGGCGGAGCCCGCGCTGATCCATCTGCAGGCCAAGGTCGCGCAGGCGGTGCGGGGTGCGGGCATCGCGGTGCCGCGCGCGCGCTTTGCCCCGCATGTCACGCTCGGGCGCATTTCGGGCGAGGTGCCGCCGCGCCTCGGCGCCTTCGTCGCCGCCGGCCCGCCTGAGCCGCTGCCGGCCGCGCGGGCGACCGAGCTTTGCCTCTGGCAGAGTCACCCGGGACGCAGCGCGCCGAAATACGAGGATCTCGCGCGCTATCCGCTGCGGGCCTGACCCTCAGCCCAGCCGCGGCGCGCGCAGCAGCGGCATCAGCGCCGCCATGTCCGGCCCGTCGCCCCGCCCCGTCATCGCCTTGCGCAGCGGTAGATAGAGCGCCTTGCCCTTGCGCCCGGTCGCGGCCTTGACGGCCTCGGTCCAGGCCGCCCAGCTCGTGCCATCCCACGGCCCGGGCGGCAGCAGGCCGAGGGCCGCGCGCACGAAATCGCCATCCTCGGGCGCGATCTCGGGCGCAGCGCCATCGCGGCAGAGCGCCCACCACGCGCCGAGGTCGGCCATCGTGCCGAGATTCTCGCGCACCGCCGCCCAGAGCGCGGGCGCGACCGCGTCGGGCACGCCCAGCGCCGCGATGCGCTCCGCCACCGCCGCATGGGGCTGGCGGCCGAGATGGGCGCGCGTCAGCGGCCAGAGGTCGTCGGCGTCGAACTTGGTCGGCGCTGCCCCGAAGCTCGCGATGTCGAAGCCCGCCACCAGATCGTCGATCGAGCCCGCAAGCTCCACCGGCCGCGACGAGCCAAGCCGCGCCATGAGCGACAGAAGTGCCATCGCCTCGACCCCGCGCGCGCGCAGGTCGCGGATCGAGAGCGTGCCGAGCCGCTTCGAGAGCGCCTCGCCATCGACCCCGGTCAGCAGGCTGTGATGGGCGAAGGCGGGCGGCGTGCCGCCGAGCGCGCGCATGATCTGGATCTGGGTCGCGGTGTTCGTGACATGGTCGGCGCCGCGCACGATATGCGTGACCCCCATGTCGATGTCGTCGACCGAGCTTGCGAAGGTATAGAGCACCTGCCCGTCGGCGCGGATCAGCACCGGGTCCGACACGCTCGCCGCGTCGATCGAGATCGGGCCGAGGATGCCGTCCGTCCACTCGATCCGCTCCTGGTCGAGCAGGAAGCGCCAGTATTCCCCCCGCTCGGCGGCAAGGCGCGCGCGTTCGTCGGCGGAAAGCTTCAGCGCGGCGCGGTCATAGACGGGCGGCCGGCCCATGTTGAGGAGTTTCTTGCGCTTGAGGTCGAGTTCGACCGGCGTCTCGTAGCAGGGATAGAACCGCCCCGCCGCGCGCAGGCTGTCGGCGGCTTCGGCATAGCGCCCGAGCCGGTCGGATTGCCGCTCCACCCTGTCCCAGTGGAGCCCGAGCCAGGCGAGATCCTCCTTGATCGCGTCGGCGTATTCCTCGCGCGAGCGTTCGCGGTCGGTATCGTCGAGCCGCAGGATGAAGGTGCCGCCGCCCTGCCGCGCGATCAGGTAGTTCATCAGCGCGCTGCGCAGGTTGCCCACATGGATATAGCCCGTGGGCGAAGGGGCGAAACGGGTGACGGGTGCGGACATGGTGGCCCTCCGGCTGCTCGCGCCACCTTTCACACGGCCGCCGGATTGTCCATATCGGGGGCAGGGGGTGGCGTGATGGCGACAGGCGACGAGATGGGGTCCGACCTGCCCGGATGGGTCGATCTGACGGCCCCGGGTGAGGGCGCGATTGAGGAGATCGCGCGCGAGGCGGTGGCGGCGCTGCCGCAGGTATGGCGCGAGCCGGCGCAGGCCGTCGCGATCCGGGTTGCCGATTTCGCGACGGACGAGATGCTCGACGATCTCGGGATCGAGAACCCGTTCGAACTGACCGGCCTCTATGACGGCACGCCGCTGACCGAGAAGTCGGTCGCCGACCAGCCGCGAGGCCCCGATGCGATCTGGCTCTTCCGCCGCCCGATCCTCGATGAATGGGCGACGCGCGGCACCGTCACGCTGCGCGAGATCGTGACCCATGTTCTGGTCCACGAACTCGCGCATCATTTCAGCTGGTCGGACGACGACATCGCCGCCATCGACCCGTGGTGGGAGATGGACGAGGACTGAGCTCTATTTCACCCGCACCGCGAAGTGCTTGCGGACGGGCTCGATGATCTCCCACGTCCCGCGGAATTCGGCCTCGACGACAAAGGCATCGCCCGCCTGCACCGTGACGGGCGCGCCGCCGTCGGGGGTGATGACGATGCGGCCCGCGATCATGTGGACGAACTCCCACGCGCTGTAGCTCGCGTGATAGGTGCCGGGCGTCGCCTCCCAATAGCCCGAGGCGAGCGTGCCGTCGGAATTGACCTGCTGCACCCAGGTGCGCATCGTGGGCGAGCCCGCGACGACCTTCCAGCCGTCGAGGATCGTGGGGTCGCCCGCGTCGGTCGGGGGCAGGGGCAGGCGGACGATGGTCGGCATGGCAATATCCTCAAGCTGCGGGTGGCGCAGGCTAGGCGAGCGGCGCCTGCCGCGCAACCGCCGCGCTTGACGGCGGGGGCAGCGATGGGCGAGGTCTTGGCGATGGACCATCGCGCCTTCATCGCGGGCCTCGATCCCGGCCGGCGCGCCGATCTCGTGCGGCGCGCGGATGCGCCGGGCTTGCGCCATCTCGCGCTGCATCTCGGCGCGATCGTGGCCTGCGGCGGCGCGATCGCGGCGGGGGTGCCGGGCTGGCCCTTGCTGCTGCCGGTGCAGGGCGTGCTGATCGTCTTTCTCTTCACGCTCGAACACGAATGCACCCACCAGACCCCCTTCGCGCGCGTCCGGATCGGCGAGGCGGTGGGGCATCTGGCGGGGTTCGTGCTGCTCCTGCCCTTCATCTGGTTTCGCTACTTCCACCTCGCCCACCACCGGCACACGAATCTGCCCGGCCTCGATCCCGAACTGGCCGCGCCCAAGCCCGCGACGGGGGCGGCGTGGCTCTGGCATGTCTCGGGGCTGCCCTATTGGGAGGCGGGGGCGGCGCTGATCTGGCGGCTCGCGACGGGGCGGGAACGGCCCGCCTTCCTGCCCGAGGGCGCCCGGCCCCGGGCCGAGGCCGAGGCGCGCCTCATGCTCGGCCTCTATGCCCTTGCGGGGCTGTCGCTTTTCGCCTCGCCCGTGCTGATCTGGGTCTGGATCCTGCCCGCCCTCATCGGGCAACCCGTGCTGCGGCTCTATCTGCTGGCCGAGCACGGCGATTGCCCCGAGGTCGCCGACATGTTCGAGAACACCCGCACGACCTTCACGACGCGCGCGGTGCGCGCGCTCGCCTGGAACATGCCCTATCACGCCGAGCATCACGTCATGCCGGCGGTGCCCTTTCACCGCCTGCCCGAGCTGCACGCGGAGATGCGCGCCCATCTGCGCGTGACCGAACGGGGCTATGCCCGCTTCACCCGCCGCTATCTCGCGCGGCGGCTGGGCTAGGGTCAGGCCGCGATTTCCTTCGTCGCGGTCAGCCGCAGGTCGGGATAGTCGCGCACGATCCGGTCGATGTCCCATTGCAGGCGCGTGAGATAGACCGTGTCGCCGTCATGGTCGGTCGCGATGTGGCCGGTGTTGGCGGCGGTGAACTTCTCCATCGCGGGCTTGGGCCCCGCGACCCAGCGGGCCGAGGTGAACTGCGAGGAATCGAAGCGCACGGGCAGGCCGTATTCCTCCTCGATCCGGCTCGCGAGCACGTCGAACTGCAGCGCCCCCACCACGCCCACGATGAAGCCCGACCCGATCGCGGGGCGAAAGACCTTGGCCGCGCCCTCTTCGGCGAACTGCATCAGCGCCTTTTCCAGGTGCTTGGCCTTCATCGGGTCGGCCGCGCGCACGGTGCGCAGCAATTCGGGCGCGAAGGAGGGGATGCCGGTGAAGTGCAGCGCCTCGCCCTCGGTCAGCGCGTCGCCGATGCGCAACTGCCCGTGGTTGGGGATGCCGATGATGTCGCCCGCCCACGCCTCTTCGGCCAGATCGCGCTCGGAGGCGAGGAACATCACCGGGTTCGTCACCGCCATCGGCTTGCCGGCGCGGACGTGGTGCAGCTTCATGCCGCGCACGAAATGCCCCGAGGCGAGGCGCACGAAGGCCACGCGGTCGCGGTGGCGGGGGTCCATGTTGGCCTGCACCTTGAAGACGAAGCCCGCGACCGTACCCTCATCCGGGCTGATCTGGCGCTCGGCCGCGCGCTGGGGCTGGGGCGGCGGGCCGAAGCGGGCCATCCCCTCCATCAGGTCGCGCACGCCGAAGGAATTGATGGCCGAGCCGAACCAGATGGGCGTCAGGCTGCCCGCGAGGAACGCCGCGCGGTCGAAAGCGGGCAGGAGGCCGCGCGCCATCTCGACCTCTTCGCGCAGACGCGCGAGCAGATCGGGCGGCACATGCTGCGCCAGCCCCGGATCGTCGAGGCCCGCAAAGGCGATGCTTTCGGCCACGCGGTTGCGATCGGCGCGGTCCATGATCTCGAGCCGGTCGTTGATGAGGTCGTAGGCCCCGAGAAAGTCGCGCCCCTGACCGATCGGCCAGCTTGCCGGCGTGACGTCGATCGCGAGGCTCTCCTGGATCTCGTCGATGATCTCGAAGGTCTCGCGGCTCTCGCGGTCCATCTTGTTGCAGAAGGTCAGGATCGGCAGGTCGCGCAGGCGGCAGACCTCGAAGAGCTTGCGCGTCTGGCTCTCGACCCCCTTGGCGCCGTCGATGACCATGATCGCGGCATCGACCGCCGTCAGCGTGCGATAGGTGTCCTCGGAAAAGTCCGAGTGGCCGGGCGTGTCGACAAGGTTGAACCGGCAGGGCCCGTAATCGAACGACATGGCCGAGGCCGAGACCGAGATGCCGCGCTCCTGCTCCATCTTCATGAAGTCCGAGCGGGTGCGGCGCGCCTCGCCCTTGGCGCGGACCTGGCCCGCCATCTGGATCGCGCCGCCATAGAGCAGGAACTTCTCGGTCAGCGTCGTCTTGCCCGCGTCGGGGTGCGAGATGATCGCGAAGGTGCGCCGGCGGGCGACCTCGGGCGGCAGGGTGGGGGTGTTGGCGGTGGCGGTCATGCCCGGCCTTCTAGTCGGGTCGCGCGGCGAAGGAAAGCCGCGCGGCCCGGAGGTTTCACGCGCCGCCGAGGCGCGCGAGGGCCGCGCGCAGCCGCGCCGCCTCGGCCTCGGCCAGCGTCAGCGCCTCGCGCGTCTCCTCGACGACCTCCTCGGGGGCCGAGGCGACGAAGCGCGGGTTGCCGAGGCGCGCGGCCAGCCCCTTCATCTCGCCCTCGAGTTTCGCGAGCCCCTTGCCGAGGCGCGCGACCTCGGCCGCGATGTCGATGACGCCCTCGAGCGGCAGCGCGAAGGCGCCGCCCTCGACAGCGACCGTGACCGAGCCCTTGGGCGCGCTTCCCGCCACCACCTCGCCCACCCGCGCGAGCCGGCGTACGAGTGCGATGTTGCGCCCGAGCACCTCCTGCCAGCGCGGCTCGAGCGCCGTCTGCACGAGGTCGAGCGTGAGGCCCGCGGGCACGCGCATCTCGGCCCGGGCCGATCGGATCTCCTCGATCAGCGCGATGACCCAGCGCATCTCGGCCATCGCGCCCGCATCGACCGCCTCCTCGCCCGTCGCGGGCCAGTCGGCATGGGCCAGGAGTTTCGGCCGCCTGCCGGTGATCTGCCAGAGCTCCTCGGTGACGAAGGGCATGATCGGATGGGCGAGGATCAGGCACTGGTCGAGCACATGCGCCATCACGGCCCGCGTCTCGGCCGCGGTCGCGGGATCGTCGAGCAGCGGTTTGGCGAATTCCACATACCAGTCGCAGACCCGCCCCCAGACGAAGGCATAGAGCCCGTTCGCGGCGTCGTTGAAGCGGAAATCCCCGAGTGCCGCGTCGAAGGCCATGCGCGCGCGCACCGTCTCGGACAGGATCCAGCGGTTCGCCGTGGCGGTGGCGGGCGGCGGGGCGCTGGTGGTCGCGTGCCCCTCCCACACGCCGTTCATCTCGGCAAAGCGGCAGGCGTTCCAGATCTTCGTGACGAAATTGCGATAGCCGGCAATGCGTTGCGACGAAAGCTTGAGGTCGCGCCCCATCGCGGCCATCGACGTCAGCGTGAAGCGCACCGCATCGGCGCCGAATTCGTCGATGAGGTCGAGCGGGTCGAGCACGTTGCCCAGGGACTTCGACATCTTCTTGCCCTTCTCGTCGCGCACGAGAGCGTGGACGTAGACGGTGCGGAAGGGGATGTCGTTCACGACGGCAAGCTGCATCATCATCATCCGGGCGACCCAGAAGAAGATGATGTCGAAGCCCGTGACGAGGACCGACGTCGGGAAATAGCGGCGCAGCTCGGCCGTGTCCTCGGGCCAGCCGAGCGTCCCGATCGGCCAGAGGCCCGAGGAGAACCAGGTGTCGAGGACGTCGGGGTCGCGGAATATTGGAATTAAAAGTTCCTGCTGTTGAAGAGATCCCTCTAGGACATTTCGTGCTTCAATCTGATCTTTGACTTCGATAACTCGATAGCCGCGTTTCTGGAGAAGGCGGCCATATTTATCAGACGCATGCGCGATTGCCTCATCAGCAGATGCCTCGCAGATTCGGTGATTAGTCGCAAAAGCCATATCAAGAAATGTTGAAGGTCGAGGTTTTCGTGATGTGTCCGAACCGAAGTATGTTTGGAAAGCTTCGATACTCGGCCCATACCAAACCGGGATCTGGTGCCCCCACCAGAGCTGGCGCGAGATGCACCACGGCTCGATGTTCTCGAGCCAGTTGAAATAGACCTTCTCGTGCTGTTCGGGGATGATCCGGGTGCGGCCCTCGCGCACGGCCTGAAGGGCGGGGCCCACGATCTTGCCGGTGTCGACGAACCACTGGTCGGTCAGTAAGGGCTCGATCACGACCTTCGAGCGGTCGCCATGCGGGACCATGTGGCGGTCGGCGTCGATCCCGTCGAGCCAGCCCTCGGCCTCGGCGGTGGCGACGATCCATTCGCGCGCGTCGTAGCGGTCGGCGCCGTCGAGCGCCTCGATCAGCCGCGCGATCGCCTCGGCCGGGCAGCCTTGGGCCAGATCGTCATTCTCGCGCAGCTTCAGCCGTGCGCGGGTGTCGAGGATGTTGATCGCGCGCAGCCCCTGCCGCTGGCCCACCGCCCAGTCGTTGAAATCATGCGCGGGTGTCATCTTGACGGCGCCTGTCCCCTTGGCGGGGTCGGCATAGCTGTCGGCCACGATCGGCACCCGCCGCCCCGTCAGCGGCAGGATGACATGGCCGCCGATCAGGCCCGCATAGCGCGCATCCTCGGGGTGGACGGCCACGCCCGTGTCGCCCAGCATCGTCTCGGGCCGGGTCGTCGCGACGGTCAGATAGTCGCGCTCTTCCCAGTCGGTGGGCTTGCCGTCGTCGTCGAAGGCGATGGGGTGGCGATAGCGCGCGCCGTCGGCGAGCGGATAGCGCAGGCGCCACAGATGGCCGTCGAGTTCGATCTGCTCGACCTCGAGATCCGAGATCGCGGTCTCGAAATGCGGATCCCAGTTCACCAGCCGCTTGCCGCGATAGATGAAGCCCTTGCGGTAAAGGTCCACGAAGACACGGATCACGGCGTCGTGGAAATTGCCCTCTTCGCCCGGCGGCGCGCCCGGGGCACCCGACATGGTGAAGGCCGTGCGCGACCAGTCGCAGGAGGCGCCGAGCCGCTGGAGCTGGCCGATGATCGTGCCGCCCGATTGCTTCTTCCAGGCCCAGACGCGGCGCGTGAACGCCTCGCGCCCCATCTCGCGCCGGCCGGGCTCGCCTGCCCTGGCAAGCTCGCGCTCCACCACCATCTGCGTCGCGATCCCGGCATGGTCGGTGCCGGGCTGCCAGAGCGTGTCGAAGCCCCGCATCCGGTGCCAGCGCGTCAGGATGTCCTGCAGCGTGTTGTTGAAGGCATGCCCCATGTGGAGCGAGCCGGTCACGTTCGGCGGCGGGATCATGATGCAGAAGGGCTCGGTCCCGGGCCGCGCATTCGCGCCTGCGCGGAAGGCGTCGGCACCCTGCCAGAGGGCGGCGATGCGCGCCTCGGCCTCGGCGGCGGAATAGGATTTTTCCATCGGCATGATGCGCCCCCCGGACCTGCGTCGGGGGCCTTCTAGCGGCCTGAGGGCGCGAGGAAAAGGGCGCGGGGCAGGGGGGCCGGCGGGGGGGCGAAAAAACTTCGCCCGAGGCCCATTTTCCCCCTATGCAGACGGGCGATTCTGCCCCATATGCGCGATCCGTTTTCAGGAAAAGGGCGGCTCATACGCACCTGGCCTGGTTGGTTGTGACGCAAACGCGCGTTCCCCAACCCGATTGCCGGGGCAAGGCTCGCGTTCTGTTGGCCGGTGGAAAGGACACGCCGATGGGACTGACGAAGACGATCTGGACGACCCCTGCCGAATTCATCGCCTCGATGCAGCCCGAGAACCCGGTGCTGTTCTTCGCGCCCGCCGTTCTGCAGGCGACCGCGCGCCGCTTCATCGAGGGATTTCCGGGCCTTGTCACCTATGCGGTGAAGTCGAACCCCGAGGAGATGGTCGTGGCCAACCTCGGCGCGGCCGGTCTGCGCGGCTATGACGTCGCCTCGCCCGCCGAGATCGAGATGGTCCGCCGCCTGCAGCCCGACGCGGCGCTGCACTACAACAACCCCGTCCGCACCCGGGCCGAGATCGCCTATGCCGTGGGGCAGGGGGTCGCGAGCTATTCGGTCGACAGCGCCTCCGAGCTTGCCAAGCTCATCGCCCTCGTGCCGGCGCGCGGCACCGAGATCGCGGTGCGCTTCAAGCTGCCGGTGGCGGGCGCGGCCTATGACTTCGGCGCCAAGTTCGGCGCGACCGAGCCCGCGGCGGTGGCGCTGCTTGCCGAGGTCGCGCAGGCGGGCTTCGTGCCGGCGCTGACCTTCCATCCGGGCACGCAATGCGCCGATCCGGCCGCGTGGACGGCCTATATCGCGGCGGCGGCGCGGATCGCGGACGCGGCCGGGGTGCGGATCGCGCGCCTCAACGTCGGCGGCGGCTTTCCGTCCTGGCGCCGGCCCGAGGCGGCCCCCGACCTCGGCGCGATCTTCGCCGAGATCGGGCGGGCCCGCGATGCCTTCTTCCCCGAGGATCCGCCGGCGCTCGTGTGCGAGCCGGGGCGCGGTCTTGTGGCCGAGGCGTTCACGCTGGCGACGCGGGTGCGCGCGGTCCGTGACGGGGCGCATGTGTTCCTCAACGACGGGGTCTATGGCGCGCTGGCCGAACTGCCGCTGATCGGGGCGCTGACGCGGCTGCGCGTGCTGACGTCCGAGGGGGTCGAGCGGACGGGCGCCACCGTTGCCCGCACCGTCTTCGGCCCGACCTGCGACAGCACCGACCGCCTGCCGGGCGAATTCGCGCTGCCCGAGGATCTGGCCGAAGAGGATTACGTCCTCTTCGACGGCCTCGGGGCCTATTCGACCGCGACGAATACCCGCTTCAACGGCTTCGGCGCGCTCGCGATCGAGACGGTGCTCCGCGCGGCCTGAGCCGTGGCGGCTTGCGCTCGCGCGCCGAATCGGCTCCCTCTCTGCTGCCGCGCGCCATCCGCGCGCGGCAGCAGGCGCAGGAGGCGATGATGGGTGTTTTCGGAACCCACCAGACGGGCAAGAGGCTTGAGGATGCCCGCTTTCTGACCGGCACGGGGCGTTACATCGACGACATCGCCCCGGCCGACGCGCTGCACGCCGCCTTCGTGCGCTCGCCCATGGCCCATGCCGCCATACGCGGGATCGACCTCGATGCGGCGCGCGCGGCGCCGGGGGTGCAGGCGGTGCTGGCGGGGGCGGAGCTCGATGCGCTCGGGATCAACCCCGCGATGCGCGGCGTGCGCGTGCAGGACCGCGGCGGGGCGCGCGGGGCGGGGCCGGTGCGCCCGGTTCTGGCGCGCGGGGTCGTGCGCTTTGTCGGCGAGCCGGTCGCGATCGTGGTTGCCGGGACGGCGGCCGAGGCGCGGATCGCGGCCGAGATGGTCGAGCTCGACCTCGAGGGGCTCGAGGCCAAGCTCGACCTCGCGCCGGGCGGCCCGGTCGTGCACCCCGAGGTGCCCGACAACATCGCCTATCTCTGGCGGGCGGGCGATGCGGCCGCGACCGAGGCCGCCTTTGCCGCCGCCCGGCACCGCATCGCCGTCACGACCCGGCAGGGGCGCATCGCCGCCTTCTCGATGGAGCCGCGCGGCGCCTTCGCGCACTGGCAGGACGGCCGGCTGCACCTTGCCTTCGGCGGGCAGGGCGTCTGGGCGATCCGCGACCAGCTGGCCGAGCATTTCGGCCTTCCGCCCGAGGCCGTCCGCGTCACCATCCCCGATGTCGGCGGCGGCTTCGGGATGAAGTCGATGGGCTATCCCGAATATGTCGCGATCGCCGCCGCCGCGCGTGTGCTCGGCCGCCCGGTGCGCTGGATGTCGGACCGCTCCGAGGCGATGCTCTCGGACAACGCCGGCCGCGACCTCGAGGCCGAGGCCGAGCTTGCCTTCGACGACGCGCTGCGCATCACGGGCTATCGCGTGCGGCTGCTGTCGAACCTCGGGGCCTACAATTCGCAGTTCGGTCAGGCGATCCAGTCCGAGCTTTTCTCCAAGGTGCTGACGGGGGTCTACGACATCCCCGCCGCCTGCATGGAGGCGCGCGGGATCTACACCCACACGACGCAGGTCGATGCCTATCGCGGCGCCGGCCGGCCCGAGGCGATCATGACGCTCGAACGCGCGATCGACGAGGCCGCGCGCACCCTCGGCGCCGATCCGTTCGAGCTGCGCCGGCGCAATCTCGTGCGCGCCTTCCCCCATGCGACCGCCACGGGCGAAAGCTACGACACGGGCGATTTCGCGAGGATACTCGACCGCATTTCCGCCGAAGGCGATGCGGCAGGCTTCGCCGCACGCCGCGCGGCGTCGGCGGGGCGCGGGATGCTGCGGGGCCTCGGGCTCGGGTTCTACATCGAATCGATTCTCGGGGATCCGTCCGAGGCGGCCGAGATCATGTTCGAGGAAGACGGCAGCGTGACCTTCGCGGTCGGCACGCAATCAAACGGGCAGGGCCACGAGACGGTCTATGCCCGCTTCCTCGCCGCCAACACCGGCATCCCGACCGAGCGCATCCGCATCCTTCAGGGCGACAGCGACCGCATCCCCAAGGGCGGCGGCACGGGCGGGTCGCGCTCGGTCACGGTGCAGACGAACGCGACCCTTGCGACCGTCGCGACCATGATCGCGGCCTTCACCCCCTTCGTCGCGGCCCAGACAGGGGCGGAGGGCGTGCGCTTCGATGACGGGGCCTTTCGTGCGCCGGGATCGAACCTCGCGCTCAGCCTGTCCGAGGCCGCGCAGATGGCGCGCGCGGCCGGGCGCGCCGACCTCCTGCGCCACCGCACCGAGGCGCGCCTGCCGGGGCGGTCCTATCCGAACGGCGCCCATCTGGTCGAGGTCGAGATCGACCCCGAGACGGGCCGCGCCCGGATCGACCGCTATACCGTCGTCGACGATTTCGGCACGCTCGTCGCGCCCGATCTGGTCGCGGGGCAGGTGCATGGCGGGGTCGTGCAGGGGATCGGGCAGGTGATGTCCGAGGCGCTCATCCACGACGCCGAGGGGCAGCTTCTGACCGGCAGCCTCATGGATTACGCGATCCCGCGTGCCGACGACGTGCCCTTCATCCGATTTTTCAGCGAACCCGTCCCCTCCACCCGCAACCCCCTCGGGATGAAGGGCTGCGGCGAGGCCGGCACGGTGGGCGCACTCGGGGCGGTCGCCAATGCCGTACGCGACGCCCTCGCAACGGCGGGCGCGGGCCCGGTCGAGACCCCCCTCACCCCCGAGCGGATCTGGCGCGCCCTTCAGGGCGCCCGGCGGGGCTGACCCCTCCACCTCCCGTTAACCCCGGGTGTGCCAAGGTTCCCCGTCTTGCTCTCGGGGTCTCGCGGTGCGCCTCCTGCTCGCCCTCCTGCTTTGCCTCCTGCCCGCTTTGGCCGGGGCGGCGCCGCTCGGGTTCACGGTGGCGACGTCGAAGTCGGTGGTGGTGGATGTCTCGGGGGGCGTGCCGCGCGTCTGGCTGGATTTCGGGGGAGGGGAGGTTCGGGCCGCGACCTATCGGGGCGGGTCGGGGACGCAGGTGCTGGAGTTCGCCTATGACGTCGTGGCGGGGGATTTCGCGCCGGCGGGCATTGTTGCGAGCGGCGAGGTCGACCTTGCGGGCGGCGCCATCCGCGACGTGGCGGGCAATCCGCTGACGCTCACCTTCACGCCGCCGGACCTCTCGGGCGTGAAGGTCCAGACCTACCGCGCGGCGTGGACGACCGACCCCATCACCTCCGCCAACGCGAGCGCCGCCGCCTTCCAGATCAGCAAGCCCCCGCCCGGCGCCACCTTCGCCTGGCAGATCGCCAGCGATGGCGGCGGCAGCGTCTCCGGCTCCGGCACCATCACCGCGAGCCCCCACGCCGTCACGGGCCTCGACCTCACGGCGCTCGCCGACGGCACGCTGACGCTCACCGTCACCCTCACCACCCCCGCCGGCACGGGGGCAGCGCGGACGGCGACGGTGGCGAAGGGCACGGGGCCGTGGTCGCCCGCCGACCTCGGGCCGGCGCTGGCGCTCTGGTTCGACGCCGATGACGCCGCGACGCTGACATTCCAGACGACCCAGGCCGTCAGCGAGTGGCGGGACAAGTCGGGGAAGGGCCGGCACGCCGTGCAGGCAAACGGCAACCTGCAGCCTACGCTGACCTCGGTCGGGGGGCGGGCGGCATTGCGCTGGGACGGGGTCGACGACCGCCTCGCGACGCCACTCGTGCGGACATCCTTCGGCGATTACGGTGTCTTCGGCGTCATCGCCTATGAGGGGTCGCCCACGCGGTTCTATTCCGGCGTCCTCGGATCGAACGATGGTTGGTTCTTCCTCGGTAAGACCGAAGGCGCGACCAGCTTACTTGTGCAGGACGGTGCCTGCTGTTCGCCATATGCGGGGACGGACGCGCTGTTCGACGGCAGCCGCCGGCTGCTCTCGCATGTCGCGACCGGCAACCAGAGCCGTGCCTTCATCGACGGAACCCAGAGAGGTGCGGCCGCCAGTTCCCCCTACAGCGGCAATGCGCTGAACCTCGGGTGGGAAGGCAGCCCGCAGAACAGTTGGCAAGGCCTCATGCACGAGGTCGTTCTGGTCGCGACCACCCTCGCGGCCCCCGAACGCCAGCGCATCGAGGGGTATCTCGCGTGGAAATGGGGCTTGCAGGGGAACCTGCCGGTCGATCACCCGTGGAAGGCGGCGCCCCCCGCGGGGTGGTCGCCCGCAGATCTCGGGGGGGCGCTCGATCTGTGGTTCGATGCCGACGATGCCTCGACGCTGACACTGCAACACTCGGTCAGCGAGTGGCGCGACAAGTCGGGGAACGGGCGGCATGTCGGGCAGGCGGTGCCGGCGCAGCAGCCGGTCCTCTCGCCCGGCGCCCTGAACGGCCGGCAGACGGTTCTGTTCGACGGGGCGAACGACTTCCTGAGCGCGACCGGCGTCGGGGCGCTCGGCGTCAATGACGTGTCGTTCTTCGTCTTGATGCGGTATGTGAGCGGGTCGGGTGAGGATCTTCCTGTCGCGATCGGACAAACAGGGGCCGGTCGAGCAATCCGGAGCATGTATCGCGCATCGGGAGGAACCACGCATGCATTCGGGACATGGACAAACGATGCGTTCAGCAACCTGAGCGCGGACGTCGGCGGGGCGCATCACCTCTTCGAGGCGGTGCAGGAGGGGCAGAGCGTCTGGTTCTGGCGGACGGGCGTGGCCGGCAGCCCGCAGCCCCGATCCCTGCCCAACATGCCCATCCCGGTCAACTTTGACGGCATCGCGGTCGGAAGCCAGCAGGGCGGGGCAGTCTCCAACTATTTTACCCACGCCTCGGTCGCCGAAGTGGTCGTCTCCTACACCGCCCTCGCGGCCCCCGAACGCCAGCGCATCGAGGGGTATCTCGCGTGGAAATGGGGCCTCCAAGGCAACCTGCCGGCCGACCACCCGTGGAAGGCCGCGCCGCCCTGACGGGGGGCGGCTTGTCTCGGGCCGGGTTTTCCGTGAAGATGGCCCCGATTTCAGGCGGAGGATTGCGGCGGTGGCGGATTTCCCGGGCATCTGGATGACCGAGAGCGAGAGCATGGCCTATCGGGTGGTGCCAAAGGCCGCGTGCTCGACCATCGGGCAGATCATGTATTTCACCGACCACGGCCGCTTTTTCGACGGCGACATCCACGACGCGACCTCGGGCATCCACAAATGGGCGCTCGAGCCGAGCCAGCCCGTGATCCGCGCCACCATCGAGGCGCGGCGCAGCTTTGCCTTCAGCGCGGTGCGCAACCCCTATGCGCGGATCCTGTCGGCCTTCCTCGACAAGATCTGCGGCATCCAGCGGTCGGGCAGCCGCTATCGGCCCGACATGGCCGAGAAGATCCGCCGCGCCTATGGCATCGAGACCGAGGGCGCGTTCGACCAGATCGCGGCCTTCCGCCGCTTCCTGCTGCTCGCGCGCGACACGATCCGCTGGAAGAAGCCGTTCTGGCCCGACATCCACTGGGCCCCGCAGGCCAACCACATCGCGACGCTGGTCCGCGGGGGCGGGCGGCTCGATCATGTCTTTCACACCGAGGCCTTCAACGCCGGGATGCAGGTCGTGCTCGACCGCGCGCCGATCCGCCACGCGGTCGATCTCGCGACCATCCCGCGCTTCAACGAAAGCGAGGGGGTTGGCCCGAAGCGGGCGCATCCGGTCTCGGCCTATTTCGACGATCTCGGGCACTTCATGATGCGCGACACCTATCGGCGCGACTTCCGCCTCTTTCGCTACGACATCGACGATCCCGACAGTCCCGCGCCGCGCGGCGAGATCGACCTTGCGGAGGTGCACGAGCGCCTCGCGCGGCCCGATCCCTAGGCAGGCGTGCTGCGGTCGATCCATCTTGGCGCGACCGCTGGCCGGGAGATGGGCGTGGGGCGGCTCCCTCAACGTCGTTGGGGTGATGGCCGGGGGCTGAGGCGCCTTGCCTCCGGCGGCGCGGTCAGGCATCACCTCAGGATGCACGTCAGCACGGCCTCGACCATGAACCGCATCTGCCACATCGACATCGACGAGCGGGGCCTTGGCGCGCCCACGCCTGAGATCGAGCAGGAACGCCGCGTCGCGATCTTCGATCTGCTCGAGGACAACAGCTTTGCCCTGCCGGCGCGCGAGGGGCGCGGCGCGTTGCCCGGACCCTACCGCCTCGGGCTTGCGATCCGCGAGGGGCGGCTTGTTGTCGAGGTCGCGACCGAGGATGCGGTGCCCGTCGGGGCGTTCCACCTCTCGCTCGGGCCGTTCCGGCAGGTGGTGAAGGATTATTTCCAGATCTGCGAGAGCTATTTCGACGCGGTGAAGCGCCTGCCGCCGAGCCAGATCGAGACGATCGACATGGCGCGCCGCGGCATCCACAACGAGGGCGCGCGCGTGCTGCAGGAACGACTCGAGGGCAAGGCCCAGGTCGACATCGACACGGCGCGGCGCCTCTTCACCCTCATCTGCGTCCTGCACTGGGGCTAGGGGTGGAGCGGGCGCTGCCAGCCTCGGTCCTCTTCTGCTGCGACCACAACGCCGTGCGCTCGCCCATGGCCGAGGGGTTGATGAAGAAGCTCTACGGCCGGGCGTGCTATGTCCAGTCCGCGGGGGTCCGCAGCGACATGGACATCGACGGATTTGCCGTCTCGGTTTGCGCCGAGCTTGGCATCGAGCTTTCGCGCCACCGCGCGCGCAGCTTCGAGGAAATGCACCAGTGGGGCGACGACCTCTCGCAATTCGATCTCGTGATCGCGCTCTCGCCCGCGAGCCAGCGGATGGCGCTCGAGCTCACGCGGCACTTCCATCTCGAGGTCGAATACTGGCCCGTGCTCGATCCGACGGGGCTCGGCGAGGGGCGCGAGGCGAAGCTCGCGGCCTATCGCCAGACGCGCGACCAGATCCGCGCACGGATGATCGCGCGCTTCGGACCCGCCGCCGAGGGATGAAGCCGTCGCGCGGCGTCGTGTGCAGCCGGGCGTCACTTGAAGGTCGGGGATAAGGCCGCCGGGGTATCGGCACGAGGGACAAGACGAGGTCGCGTGATGAAGGCTCTCCGACGCCGGACGATGGAAATCCTCGACAAGGGAGCCGATGGCGATCGCGCGAGTCTCTGGTGCGACCGCGTCATCACCGTGTTGGTCCTTCTCAACGTGCTTGCCGTTGTGCTCGAAACCCTGCCGTGGCTCTCGTCGCGCGACCGCAGCGTCTTCCTGTGGTTCGAACGCGTGAGCATCGCCTTCTTCACGCTTGAGTATCTGCTGCGCCTCTGGTCGGCGGGCGCGCGTTTCGGCGAGGGGCGGGCGTGGCAGGGCCGGCGCGCCTATCTGCTGAGCTTTGGCGGCATCATCGACATCGTCTCGATCCTGCCCTTCTATCTGCAGATGCTCTTCCCCGGCCTCGATCTGCGCGTGCTGCGCATCCTGCGCCTCGTGCGGCTCCTGAAGCTCTCGCACTATTCGACCGCGATCGAGGATCTGCTCGAGGCCGTCCGGGCCGAGCGGCACGCCTTCGTCGCGGCGTTCTATCTGCTCTCGATCGCGCTCATCTTGACCTCCGCGCTCATGTATTTCGCGGAGAATGAGGTTCAGCCCGACAAGTTCGCGTCCATCCCGCATGCGATGTACTGGTCCGCGATCACACTCACGACCGTGGGCTATGGCGATGTCGCACCCGTCACCCCGGTCGGGCGGATCATCAGCGTCTTCACGGCCTTCCTCGGCGTGTCGACGGTCGCACTGCTCACCGGCATCGTCGCGAGTTCCTTTGCCAACCAGATGGCGCGCAGGCGCGTCATCTTCGAGGCCGAACTGCGCAAGGCCTATCACGACGGCGACCTCGACCCCGCCGAGGTGGACGAGATCGAGAGGCTGCGCCAGCGCTTCGATCTGCCCGACGAGATGGTCGCACAGATGCGTGCCCAGGTCCGCCGCGAGAGCCTCAGACCGGGCAATGCAGGCGAAGGGCCCTGAAAACCTTGCAATCGTGGCGCGGCTGTGTCGTATTGCGCGCGCTCTCACCATGCGGGAAACCGGCCATGCACCTGCGGATAACACCCACCTTGGCGGCGCTTGCCCTGATGGCGGGGGCAGCGATCGCGGCCCCGGATGCGATCACGGTCGGCATGCAGCTCGAACCGCCGAACCTCGACCCCACGACGGGGGCGGCGGCGGCGATCCGCGAAGTGACCTATGCCAATCTCTACGAGGGGCTGACGCGCTTTGGCCCCGACGGCTCGGTCCGCCCCGGGCTGGCCGAAAGCTGGGAGGCCTCCGAGGGCGGCGCCGTCTGGACCTTCCGGCTGCGCGCCGGCGTGAAATTTCATGACGGCACCGGCTTTGACGCCGAGGACGTCAAGTTCACCCTCGACCGCGCACGGGCCGAGGATTCGACCAACGCGCAAAAGCAGCTTTTTGCCGCGATCACCGAGGTCGAGGTCATCGACCCCCTCACGGTGCGGGTGCGGCTCGGGGCACCCAATGGGGCGTTCGACTGGAACATGGCATGGGGCGATGCCGTCATCATGGCGCCCGAGTCCGCGGCCACCAACGCCACCGCCCCCGTCGGCACTGGCCCCTTCCGCCTTGATCGCTGGGTGCAGGGCGACCGGGTGGAGCTGGTCGCCAACCCCGACTATTGGGGCGCGGCACCGGCGCTTGCGCGCGCGACGTTCAAGTTCATCTCCGACCCGACGGCCGCCTATGCCGCGATGATGGCGGGCGATGTCGATGCCTTCCCGGTCTTTCCCGCCCCCGAGACGCTCGCGCAGTTCGCGGCCGATCCGCGCTTTGCGGTGATCGTGGGCTCGACCGAGGGCGAGACGATCCTTGCCATGAACAACAAGGCGCCGGCGCTCTCGGATCTGCGGGTGCGGCGGGCGATCGCGCTCGCGATCGACCGGCAGGCGGTGATCGACGGCGCGATGTTCGGC
>JBIKVM010000134.1:0-8198 GCA_044356825.1 Limisphaerales bacterium | reverse complement strand
CCCACGTTGGATTTGCGCAGATCGGCGCAGGTGTGGCTGCGATAGGCGTGCATGGCGTGATCTCCGGGAAAAGAACGCGCCGAGAAAGCCTGCCCAGCGTCCCAAGTCAAGGCCCGGCCGCACCCTTGCGCGCCCCGCGCCCATGTCTATAACGCGCCGAGCCTGCGCCGGAGCGGGCAGCCACGGGGGCCCGCATGCCGAGACGGACCGACATTCGCTCGATCATGATCATCGGTGCGGGGCCCATCATCATCGGCCAGGCCTGCGAGTTCGACTATTCCGGGGCGCAGGCCTGCAAGGCGCTGCGCGAGGAGGGCTATCGCGTCATCCTCGTCAACTCGAACCCCGCGACGATCATGACCGATCCGGCACTAGCGGACGCGACCTACATCGAGCCGATCACGCCCGATGTCGTGGCGCGCATCATCGAGCGCGAGCGGCCCGATGCGCTCTTGCCCACCATGGGCGGGCAGACGGGCCTCAACACGGCGCTGGCGCTCGCCGACATGGGGGTGCTCGAGCGGTTCGGGGTCGAACTCATCGGTGCCAACCGCGAGGCGATCGAGAAGGCCGAGGACCGCAAGCTCTTCCGCGAGGCGATGGCGCGCATCGGGCTCGAGAATCCGCGCGCCGCGATCGTCACCGCCCCGCGACGCCCCGACGGGCGCTTCGACATCGCGGCGGGCGTCGCCGAGTGCATGGGCGCGCTCGAGGAGATCGGGCTGCCCGCGATCATCCGCCCCGCCTTCACGCTCGGCGGCACCGGCGGGGGGGTGGCCTACAACCGCGACGATTTCGAGGCGATCTGCCGCTCGGGCCTCGATGCCTCGCCCGCCGGGCAGATCCTGATCGACGAATCGCTGCTCGGCTGGAAGGAATACGAGATGGAGGTCGTGCGTGACCGCGCCGACAACGCCATCATCGTCTGCTCGATCGAGAACGTCGACCCGATGGGGGTGCATACGGGCGATTCGATCACCGTCGCCCCGGCGCTGACGCTGACCGACCGCGAATACCAGCGGATGCGGACGGGCTCGATCGCGGTCCTGCGCGAGATCGGGGTCGAGACGGGCGGATCGAACGTGCAATGGGCGATCAACCCCGCCGACGGGCGGATGGTCGTGATCGAGATGAACCCGCGCGTGTCGCGCTCATCGGCGCTCGCGTCGAAGGCGACGGGCTTTCCGATCGCGAAGATCGCGGCCAAGCTTGCTGTGGGTTACACGCTCGATGAGCTCGACAACGACATCACGCGCGTGACACCCGCGAGCTTCGAGCCGACGATCGACTATGTCGTGACGAAGATCCCCCGCTTTGCCTTCGAGAAGTTTCCCGGCGCCAAGCCCGAGCTGACCACCGCGATGAAGTCGGTGGGCGAGGCGATGGCGATCGGGCGCACGATCCACGAATCGCTGCAAAAGGCGCTCGCGAGCCTCGAGACGGGCCTCACGGGTTTTGACGAGATCGCGATCCCCGGCGCGCCCGACCGCGCCGCGATCCTCGCCGCGCTGTCGGTGCAGACGCCCGACCGGCTGCGGCTGATCGCGCAGGCCATGCGCGAGGGGCTGAGCGATGACGAGATCGGGGCCGCGACGGCCTTCGATCCGTGGTTCCTCGCCCGCATCCGCGAGATCATCGAGGCCGAGGCGCGGGTGCGCCGCGAGGGGCTGCCGGTGAAGGCCGAGGGGCTGCGCGCGCTCAAGATGCTCGGCTTCACCGATGCGCGCCTCGCGCGGCTGACCGGGCGCGACGAAGGGCAGGTGCGGCGCGCGCGGCGCAACCTCGGCATCCATGCCGTCTTCAAGCGCATCGACACCTGCGCGGCCGAGTTCGAGGCCCAGACCCCCTACATGTATTCGACCTACGAGGCCCCGGTGATGGGCGAGGTCGAATGCGAATCGCGCCCGAGCGGGGCGCGCAAGGTCGTGATCCTCGGCGGCGGCCCCAACCGCATCGGACAGGGGATCGAGTTCGACTATTGCTGCTGCCATGCCTGTTTCGCCCTGACCGAGGCCGGGTTCGAGACGATCATGATCAACTGCAACCCCGAGACGGTCTCGACCGACTACGACACCTCGGACCGGCTCTATTTCGAGCCGCTGACGCTCGAGCATGTGCTCGAGATCCTGCGGGTCGAGCAGGAGGCGGGCACGCTCCATGGCGTCATCGTCCAGTTCGGCGGGCAGACGCCGCTCAAGCTTGCCAAGGCGCTCGAGGCCGAGGGGATCCCGATCCTCGGCACCACGCCCGACGCCATCGATCTGGCCGAGGATCGCGAGCGTTTCCAGAAGCTTCTGAACGAGCTTGGCCTGATCCAGCCCGTCAACGGCATCGCCGCGAGCCGCGACGAGGCCTTCGCGATCGCGGGCCGCATCGGCTATCCGCTGGTGATCCGGCCCTCCTATGTGCTCGGCGGGCGGGCGATGGAGATCGTGCGCGATGATGCCCAGCTCGAGCGCTACATCCGCGAGGCGGTGCAGGTTTCGGGCGCCAATCCGGTGCTGCTCGACCGCTATCTCTCGGGCGCGATCGAGGTCGATGTCGATGCGCTCTGCGACGGCGAGGCGGTGCATGTCGCGGGCATCATGGAGCACATCGAAGAGGCGGGCGTCCATTCGGGCGACAGCGCCTGCTGCCTGCCGCCCCATTCGCTGACGCCCGCGACTGTCGCGGAAATCACCCGCCAGACCGCCATGCTCGCGCGCGCGCTCGGGGTCGTGGGCCTCATGAACGTGCAGTTCGCGATCAAGGACGGCGTCATCCATGTGCTCGAGGTCAATCCCCGCGCCTCGCGCACCGTGCCCTTCGTCGCCAAGGCCACCGACAGCGCCATCGCCTCGATCGCGGCGCGGCTCATGGCGGGCGAGAAACTCTCGGCCTTCGCGCTGCGCCCGCCCTATCCGGCGGGCGTCGGCCCCGACGATCCGCTGCCGCTCGCAGATCCGCTGACGCTCGCCGATCCGGCGACGCCGTGGTTCTCGGTCAAGGAGGCGGTGCTGCCCTTCGGGCGCTTCCCCGGCGTCGATCCGCTGCTCGGGCCCGAGATGCGCTCGACCGGCGAGGTCATGGGGTGGGACCGCAGCTTCGCGCTTGCCTTCCTCAAGGCGCAGATGGGGGCGGGCACGCATCTGCCCGAGGGCGGGCGGGTCTTCCTCTCGATCCGCGACGAGGACAAGACCGACGCCATGGCCGCGGCGGCGCGGGGGCTGGCGGCTCTCGGCTTCGAGATCGTGGCGACGCGCGGCACGGCCGGCTGGCTGGCCGCCCGCGGGCTTGCCGCCACCCCAGTCGCCAAGGTCTATGAGGGGCGGCCCAACATCGTCGACCGGCTGAAGAACGGCGAGATCGCGCTCGTGCTCAACACCACCGGCGGCTCGCAGGCGGTATCGGACAGCCGCGACATCCGCCGAGTCTCGGTCTCGGACCGCATCCCCTATTTCACGACGGCCGCGGGGGCGATTGCGGCGGTTGCTGCCATGCAGGCTCGCGCCGAGGGCTTCGGGGTACGCACTCTGCAGGGCTGAGGGTGTCCGATCGCGGCTTGGCCGCGGCAGGCGGCAGTCCGGGACGCCCTAGGACAGCAGGTCGGAGCGAGGCCCGCTCGCGCTGCGCCGGAACGCGACATAGGCCGGGGCGCGCCCCTCGCGCAGGGCCTTGGTCTCGTAACGAGTGGTGATCCAGCCTTGCCACGGTGGCACGGCAGCAGGGCCCGCGAGGATGTCGAACCCCGCCGGTGGCACCTCTTCGAGGGCTTGGCGCATGTAGTCGGGGATGTCGGTCGCAAGCCGCAGCTCGGCCCCCTCGGCCATCACGCGCGCGAGCGGGTCGAGATGTTCGGGCGTCACGAAGCGGCGGCGGTGGTGGCGCCGCTTGGGCCAGGGGTCGGGATAATTCAGAAAGACCCGCCCGACCGACGCGGGCGGCAGCACGTCGAAGAGGTCGCGCACATCGCCCGGATGGATCGCGACATTGGCGACCCCGGCCTCGGCGATGCGGCGCAGGAGCATCGCGATGCCGTTGATGAAGGGCTCGGCCCCGAGGATCCCGACCTCGGGGTGGCGGGCGGCCTGATGGACCATGTGCTCACCCCCGCCAAAGCCGATCTCGAGCCAGAGCGGACGGGGGGTCGCAAAGATCGCCCGAGGGTCGATCGGCCGGCGGTCGGGATTGGTCGCGCGGTCGATGCCCGCGGGCACGAGCGGACCGAGATCGGCGCCGAGCCGGCGGCGCTGGATCGGGCGCAGCGTCTTGCCCGAGGTGCGGCCGTAGAAGTTGCGCCAGAGCGGCGCGGGGGCCGAGGGCGGATGCGTGTCCGCGTTTTCCCCGGCCCCGTCCATGTCAGACCTCGCGCCGGAGCGCCTCGACCAGATCCGTCCGCTCCCACGAAAAGCCGCCGTCGGCCTCGGGGGCGCGGCCGAAATGGCCATAGGCGGCGGTGCGGGCATAGATCGGCTTGTTGAGGCCGAGCTTCGTGCGGATCCCCCGCGGCGTCAGGTCCATGACCTTGCCGACCGCCGCCTCGATCACGGCGTCGGGGACCGCCCCGGTGCCGTGCGTATCGACATAGATCGAGAGCGGCTTCGCCACCCCGATCGCGTAGGAGATCTGCAGCGTGCAGCGCCGCGCGAGGCCCGCGGCCACGATGTTCTTGGCCAGATAGCGCGCCGCATAGGCCGCGGAGCGGTCCACCTTGGTCGGATCCTTGCCCGAGAACGCCCCGCCGCCATGCGGCGCGGCCCCGCCATAGGTGTCGACGATGATCTTGCGCCCGGTCAGGCCCGCATCCCCGTCGGGGCCGCCGATGACGAAGGTGCCCGTCGGGTTCACCCACCACTCGGTGGCGGGCGTGATCCAGCCCTCGGGCAGGGTCTCGCGGATGTAGGGCTCGACGATGGCGCGGATGTCGGCCGAGGTCTGGCCGACATCCGCGTGCTGGGTCGAGAGCACGATCGAGGTCACCTCGACCGGCTTGCCGTTCGAATAGCGCAGCGAGAGCTGGCTTTTCGCGTCGGGCCGCAGCGTGGGCTCGGCGCCCGACTTGCGCGCCTCGGCCAGCCGGCGCAGGATCGCATGCGCATACTGGATCGGCGCGGGCATGAGGTCGGGCGTCTCGTCCACGGCATAGCCGAACATGATGCCCTGATCGCCCGCCCCGTCACGGTCGACCCCTTGGGCGATGTGGGCCGATTGCGGGTGCAGGAAGTTGAAGACATTGACCGAGCGCCAATGGAACTGGTCCTGCTCATAGCCGATGTCGCGGATGCACTCGCGCGCGATCAGGTCGACGCGCGCCTTGAGTTCCGCGAGCCGGACGGGATCCGACAGCCCCACCTCGCCGCCGACGACGACGGTGTTCGTGGTGGCGAAGGTCTCGCAGGCGACGCGGGCGTTTTCCTCGACCGATAGGAAAGCGTCGAGGACACTGTCTGAAATGCGGTCACAAAGCTTGTCGGGATGGCCCTCCGAAACGCTCTCGGAGGTGAAGACGTAATCTGATCTTGACATGGGGAATGCTCCATTGGGTGCCATCGTCACGCCAGGAAGCCGTTGTGACGATCGATCTTTGGGTTACGGCTTCGAGGCGGCGGGGTCAATCCCGCGTCGCGCATCGGGGCGCAGAAAGACGAGAAGCGCGAGCAAAAGCGCAAACACCGGCCAATCGCCGACGCGCCAGTAGGGCGTCGCGGGCAGCGCCGGCGGCAGGCGGACATCGAGATGGCCCTGTACGCCGAGCGCCAGCGCCTCGATCACCCGCCCCTGCCCGTCGATCAGCGCCGTGACCCCGGTGTTGGCGACCCGCACGACCGGCAGGCCCGTCTCGATCGCGCGCAGCCGCGCGAGCGCGAGATGCTGATAGGGGCCGGAGTGGATGCCGAACCACGCATCGTTCGTGACCTGCAGGATCCAGTCGGGACGGCGCGGTGCGGCGCGGATCTCGCGCGCAAAGACCGCCTCGTAGCAGATGAGCGGCAGCACCTGCCCGAGCGGCCCGAGGTCGAGCGTCTGCGGCCCCGGCCCCGCCGTGAAGCCCGCGCCGAGCCGGGCGGCGAAGGCGCTGATCCCGAAGGTATCAAAGAGCAGATCGCCCGCCGGCATGAACTCGCCAAAGGGGACGAGGTGGTGCTTGTCGTAGACCGCACCCACCGTTCCGTCCGGGCCGATGACGGCGAGGCTGTTGAAATAGCGCCAGCCCTCGGACCGCTGGATGCCGGTCAGGACGGGGGCGCCGCCCGCCGCATCGGCGATGCGCGCGCGTTCGGGCGCGCTGTCATCGAGCAGGAAGGGCACGGCCGATTCGGGCCAGATGACGGCATCGGGGCGCAGCCCAGGCCCCGGCACCGAGGCATCGAGCAGGCGCGCGAACAGCGCGTCGCGCGCCCCCTCGTCCCATTTGATGCGCTGGTCGGCGTTGGGCTGCACGAGGCGCAGGAACGGGGCGTCCGGATCGGCCGCGGACGCCCCCCCCGCCGGCCAGAGGGCAGGAAGAAGCAGGAGCGCCGCGATCCCCGCCGCGCCGCCAAGCCCCGCGATCCGGCCCCTGCCCCGCGCCATCGCGCCCGCCACGGCCAGCCCGACCCCCGCAAGCGTCGCGGCCGTCAGCCCATGCTCGCCCACCCAGGCGGCGGCCTGCGCGGGGGGAAGGCCGATCCAGACATGGCCGGGCAACGCCCAGGGAAAGCCGCCAAAGAGATGCGCGCGCAAAGCCTCGGCCAGGGTGAGCAGCAGCGCAAGCCCGACGACACGCCGCGGACCGGGCGCCCAGAGGCGGGCAGCCGCGGCAAAGGCCGCCGCCCAGAACGCCCCGAACCCCGCCGACATGAGGATGAGCGCGAAGGGCGCCATCCAGCCATGGCGCGCGGCATCGACCAGAAACGGCTCAATGATCCACGACAGCGCCAGCGCGAAATGCCCGGTCCCGAAACCAAGCCCGATGACCGCGGCAGGGCGAACCGTTGCCGCCCGCCCCCCGAGGACGAGGCCCAGCGCCACCCCCGCAAGCGCGAGGGGCCAGAGCGACCAAGGTGCCTGCCCCGCAGCCAACAGGGCGCCTGCCGCAACGGCAGGCATGGCTGCGGGGAGGCGCACGCCTCAGCCCTGCTGGTCTGAACCGGCCCCCGCGGCCACCGTCGGGGCGCGCGCGGGCGTGGCGTCCGCTGCGGGTGGGCCGCCCGCGGGAGAGGTCGCCGTCACCGGGGGCTTGCGCTCGCGCACCGCGGCGCGAAGATGCACGCGCAGACGCTTGATCCGGCGGGGGTCGGCGTCGATCACCTCAAATTCCGCACCGCCCGGGTTCGCCACCACCTCACCCCGGGCAGGCACGCGGCCGAGGCGCAGGAAGAGCAAGCCTCCGAGTGTGTCGATCTCGCCGCCATCCTCGCCGGTGCGCAGCGACTGGCCGATGACCGCCTCGAACTCATCAAGCGGTGCCGTTGCCTGGACAAGGAAGACCCCAGGCTTTTCCTCGATCCAGAGCCGGCCTTCGTCCTCGTCATGCTCGTCAGAGATATCGCCGACGACGGTTTCGAGGAGGTCTTCGATCGTCACGACCCCGTCGACCCCGCCATATTCGTCGATGACGAGGGCCATGTGGACGCGTTCCGTCTGCATCTTCTGCAGCAAGACTGCGAGGCGCATCGACGGGGGCGCATAGAGGATGGGCCGCAACAGCTTGCGCAGGCTGAACTTTCCGCTTCCTGCCCCGAAGCCGTAGGTCAGTGCGAAATCCTTGAACATCACAAGCCCCACGGGCTTGTCGAGGGTGCCCTTGTAGACGGGCAGGCGCGAAAAGCCGTGTTCGCGAAAGACGGCCGCGAGTTCGTCCCGGGTGATGTCGAGCGGAACGGCGATGACATCCACCTTGGGTACCGCGACGTCGTCCACCCGCATCCGGCGCAGTGCGCCAAGACCGGGTTGAGGCGCAATGGGTGCGGCAGAGCCCTTTATGGTCGGAGTGTCGCCCGGGCTGGAAGGTGCCGGGGCGGGGAGGAAGGCGCCGAAGATCCGGGCCAGCAGCCCTCGTCGGCTTCCTTCTTCGGAACCTGAACCCTCCACCATCGCGGTGGAGCCGTCGGCCCCATGTTCGGTCGTACCCATCTGTCCTTTCCATGATGACGCGCCTGGCCGAGCCGTTGCGCAAGAAACGTCAGTATGGGTCGGGAATGCCCAACCGCGCAAGTGCCCGAATTTCGATACCTTCC
>JBIKVM010000133.1:0-8217 GCA_044356825.1 Limisphaerales bacterium | reverse complement strand
GGGAGAGGGGTGGCGGCGCCGACCTCGAGAAAGCCGAAGCCCGCGCGCATGAGCGCGGGCAGCGCGACCGCGTTCTTGTCGAACCCCGCCGCGAGGCCCACGGGGTTGGCGAGCGCAAGCCCCGCGAGCGTCTGCGCGAGCCCCGCCCCGGTCGCCACCCCGGGCAGCGGATAGAGCCCCGAGCGCAGCGCGCGCAGGGCGAGATCATGCGCGCGCTCGGGATCCAGCCGGTGGAGCGCGGCGAGGGCCAGACGCTCGAACATGGCAGCTCAGAGCCCCTCGGGCAGGATGTGGCCCGCGGGGCCGCGCGGCAGCGGATGCACCGCGCGCACATCGACCCGCCGCAGGGGGGCGTAGAGATGGGGGAACAGATCGCCCCCCCGCGCCGGTTCCCACACGAGCGCGGGCCCGAGGGCGTCAGCCTCGAGGACGAGGAGCCAGAGCGCGCCCTCGGCCGCGAAATGGCGCGCGAGCGTGCCGCGAAGCTGTGCCGCCGTCGAGAAATGGATGTAGCCGTCCGCGAGATCGACGGGCGCGCCCACCGTCTCGCCGGCCGTGCAGAGGGCCTGCCATTCATCCTCGCGCAGGACCTTGTAGATCAGCATGTCGGGCGCCCATCCGCGGGGGCGCGCCAGGACGGGCGGGCGGATGCCTCCGGCGGGGATATTTGGAGACAGAAGATCGGCATGGTTCAGAAGCCCTCGCGGGTATCGGGGGCGCGGCCGTCGCGGTCGCGCGCGAGGTTGCCGAAGCGGGTGAAGCGGGCCTCGAAGGAAAGCTCGACCGTGCCGATCGGGCCGTGGCGCTGCTTGCCGATGATGACCTCGGCCTTGCCATGGACGCGCGCCATGGCATCTTGCCATTTCAGGATCGCCTCGGTGTTGTCCTCCGAGGGTTTCTCGCGCTCGCGATAGTATTCCTCGCGGAAGACGAACATCACCACATCGGCGTCCTGTTCGATCGAGCCCGATTCGCGCAGGTCCGAAAGCTGGGGGCGCTTGTCGTCGCGCTGCTCGACCTGGCGCGAGAGCTGCGAGAGGGCAAGGACGGGGATGTTCAGTTCCTTGGCGATGGCCTTCAGGCCTTGCGTGATCTCGGACACCTCGACGACCCGGTTCTCGCGCGCGGACGACCCGCGCAGGAGCTGGAGATAGTCGACCACGAGGACGTCGAGCCCGTGCGTGCGCTTGAGCCGGCGGGCGCGCGCCGCGACCTGGCTGATGGGCAGCGCGGGGGTGTCGTCGATGTAGAGGGGGCAGGCCTCGAGCGCCTTGGCGGCCTCGACGAAGCGGCGGAATTCGGCCTCGGTCATGTCGCCGCGGCGGATCTGTTCGGAAGGGACCTCCGCCGCCTCGGAGAGGATGCGCGCGGCGAGCTGCTCGGCCGACATCTCGAGGCTGAAGAAGCCCACGACCCCGCCCTCGACCGAACCCTCGCTGCCGTCGGGCCGCAAGCCGCGGCGGTGGCCGCGGGCGATGTTGAAGGCGATGTTGGTGGCAAGCGAGGTCTTGCCCATCGAGGGGCGGCCCGCGAGGATCAGGAGGTCCGAGGGGTGCAGCCCCCCGAGCTTGCGGTCGAGATCGACGAGCCCGGTCGAGAGGCCCGCGAGGCCCCCGTCGCGCTGATAGGCGGCGTTCGCCATGTGGACGGCATCGGTCGCGGCGCGCAGGAAGGACTGGAAGCCGCGCTGGGCGGTGCCGCTCTCGGCCAGTTCATAGAGGCGCTGCTCGGCGGCCACGATCTGGTCGCGCGGCTCCTCGTCGGCCTCGGCGCGGGCGGCGCGGGCGGTGATGTCGCGGCCGAGCGCGATGAGTTCGCGCCGCACGGCGAGGTCGTGGATCATCTGCGCGTAATCGCGCGCGGCGAAGGCCGAGATCGCGGCACCGGCAAGACGCACGAGATAGGCCGGTCCGCCCAGTTCAGCCAGCCCCGGGTCATCCTGCACGAAGGGCTTCAGCGTCACCGGCGAGGCGAGGGCGTTCTTCTGGATGCGCGCGATCGCGACCTCGAAGATGCGCCGGTGGACGGGGTCGAAGAAATGCTCGGGCTTCACGATCGCGGCGATGCGGTCGTAGATCTCGTTGCTGGTCAGGATCGCGCCCAGAAGCTGCTGCTCGGCCTCGACGTTGTGGGGCAGCGCCTCGGCGGCGGCTTCGGGGGCGGGTGCGACGGCGCGCAGGGGGGCGATGTCGGGCATGCGCGGGCGGGGCCTGTCGGTCGGGAACGATCCGTCTGCGATTAGCGCGCCGTGGGGCGTGCGGTCAAATTGTATAAGCCTGTGGAAAGGGTGGGGCGGATGTGTGGAAAATCTGCCCCGAAGCGGAATCCTCTCGTGATTTCAGGGAAAAGGGTCTGGGCCGGGGCGTCCTCAGCCGCCGACATGGCGCAGGCCCTGCGTCACATCGGCCCGCACCGCAAGACGCAGCCCCGGCTCGTCGCCCGCCCTGAGGGCGGCGAGGATCAGCGGGTGGTGGCGCGGCGGGGCATTGCGCTGAAGCCGGGCATAGAGCGCGGCCATCGTCGGCCCGAGCTGGAGCCAGACCGTCTCGCAGAGTGCCAGCATCGCGGGGGCATGGGCGCGCAGATAGAGCGTGCGGTGGAAATCGAGGTTCGCGCGCACATAGCCCGGCGCGTCGCGGCGAATCACCGCCTCGTTGATCAGGCCATTGAGGATCGAGAGCCGGTCGATCAGCGCGAAATGCGCCCGCGGCAGGGCGCGCGCGGCCAGTTCCGGCTCGATCAGGGCGCGGATCGCGGCCAGTTCCTCGATCCGCTCGGGGCCGAGTTCGGGGGTCGAGATCCGCCCCGAGGCTGAAATCGTGAGCGCGCCTTCGGCTGCGAGGCGGTTGACCGCCTCGCGCACCGGCGTGGTCGAGAGGGCGAACTCGGCCCCGATCCCGCGCAGGGTCAGCACGTGCCCGGGTGGAACCTCGCCATGCATGACGCGGGCGCGCAGGGCGCGATAGACCCGGTCGTGGGCCGAGGGCGTGGCATCGCGGGGGCGGGCGCGCAGGACCATGGACGGAGCCTTGCCGCCCCCCGCCGCCCCGGTCAATCCCCGAAGCGGAAGGCGTGGAGGCCCCCGCCCTCGGCCCGGAGCCAGGCGCGGTGGGCGGCGTAATCGGGGCAGAGGCCGCGCACCACGGCCCAGAAGCGCGGCGAGTGATCCATCCGCGCGAGATGGGCGACCTCATGCGCCGCGACATAGTCGAGCACCTCGGGCGGCGCCATGGCGAGGCGCCAGGAAAAGCGCAGCATCCCGTCCGCCGCGCACGACCCCCAGCGCGCGCGCGTGTCGCGCAGCGCAAGCCCCGCATAGGCGCGCCCGAGCGTGCCCGCGTGGCGGTCGCAGGCGGCCGCGAGCCGGTCGCGCGCGAGCAGGCGCAGAAAGGCCGCCGCCCGCGCCCCCGCCGAGGCCGCCCCGCCCGGCACGATCAGGCACCCTTGCGAAAGGTGGGGGGCAAAGCGCCCCTCGGCCAGCGTTATGCGGTGGGGCGTGCCCTCGACGGGCAGAAGCGTGCCGGGGCCGACCGGGCAGGGGGCGCGCACCCGGCCCAGCACCTGCCGCAGCCAGCCCTCGCGCGTGGCGGCGAAGGCCAGCGCCTCGGCCTCGGCAACGCGCAAGGGCAGCGTCAGCGTCACCCGCCCGTCGCCGCCCGCGACGCGCAGCGTGATCCGCCGCGCCCGGGCCGAGCGGCGCAGCACGATCGGGATCGGGGGGGTGCCGATGCTGTGGCTCATGCGACGGGCTCGGGGTCGAGCCCCGCCTCGCGCAGGAGCCGCTCGGCCGCCACGCGCGCGAGGTCCGCGCGCCCGCGCCCCTCGACCGGCACGCGCCCCGGTTCAAGCAGGAGCGGCGCCGCGAAGGGCGAGGGGGCGGCAAGGCGCACCGTCTCGATCCGCGGCCCGATGCGCCGGAGCATCTCCTCGATCCGCCCGAAATCGACGAGGCCCGAGAGCGCCTCTGTCCGCGTGATCCGCAAGAGCAGATGGTCGGGATCGTAGCGGCGCAGCGTGTCGTGGATGATGTCGGTCGAGAAGGCGCGCGCGCGGGGCGTGCGCGGGCCCGCAGGCGCGTTGCGCTCGATCAGCCCCGCGATGGTCGCGACGCCGCGAAAGGCGCGCTTCATCACCTGATTGCCCGCAAGCCACCCCTCGAGCCCCGCGCGCAGCGCCTCGGGCCGCAGGAGGGGCGCGGGATCGGCCACCGCATCGAGCCCCCAGATCAGCGTCGCGTAATCGGACGCGACAAAGCCCAGGGGCCGCAGCCCCGCATCCTCGAGCGCCTTGGTGAGCAGAAGCCCCAGCGTCTGCTGCGCATTGCGCCCGGCAAAGCCATGCACGCAGAGCCATTCGCGCCCCTCGTGGGGAAAGCTCTCGACCAGCAGCCGGTCGCGTCCGGGCAGGCGCGAGAGTTCCGCCTGCCGCGCGACCCAGCGCGCGGGCCGCAGGGGCAGAGGGGCGGGATCGGCCAGCAGCGCGAGCATCCGGTCGGCAAGAACCGTCGAGGTCGCGAATTTGGTGCCGTTGAAGACGGCGATGCGCGGCTCGCGCCCGGGCGCGCGGCTGACCTCGAGCGCGAGATCGCCCAGCCCCTCGACCCGGACGACCTCGCCGCCGATCAGGAAGGTATCGCCGGGCGCGAGGGTCGCGGCGAATTCCTCCTCGACCTCGCCGAGCGGGGCCCCGCCACGCAGGCGGACCTTCGTCATGCCGCGGTCGATGATGGTGCCGAGGTTCATGCGGATCGCGCGCGCCGCGCGCGGGTCGCGCAACTGCCAGCGCCCGTCGCGCAGCATCAGGCGCTGCCAGCGGTCATAGGCGCGCAGCGCATAGCCCCCCGTCGCGACGAAATCGAGGCAGGCGTCGAAATCGGCCCGCGTCAGCCCGGCATAGGGCCCGGCGCGGCGGACCTCGGACCAGAGCGCATCGGCCTCGAACGGGCCAGCGGCGGCGACGAGCAGGATGTGCTGGCAGAGGACATCGAGCCCACCCGGGCCCCGCCCGTCGCCATCAAGATCCTGCGCCGCGACGGCCCCGAGGGCGGCGGCGCATTCAATCTCCTCAAAACGGTTGGCGGGCACGAGGCGGGCCTTCGAGGGCGCGGCATGGGTGTGGTTGGCCCGCCCGATGCGCTGCACGAGGCGCTTGACGTTCTTGGGCGCGCCCACCTGCACCACCAGATCGACCGCCCCCCAGTCGAGGCCGAGATCGAGGCTGCCGGTGCACACGACCCCGCGCAGCGCGCCCTCAGCCATCGCGGCCTCGACCCGGGCGCGGGTTTCGCGCGCAAGGCTGCCGTGGTGGATCGCGATCGGCAGCCCCTCGGTGTTGGCGGCCCAGAGGTCGCGAAAGAAAAGCTCGGCCTGTGCGCGGGTGTTGTGAAAGACGAGCGTCGTGCGATGCGCGGCGATGGCGGCCAGAACCTCGGGGATGGCATGGCGCCCGCCGCCGCCGGCCCAGGGCGGGGGCAGGACGGTGGGCAGGATGGCAATGTCGGGCTCGGGTCCGGGATCGGCGCGCAGGATGCCCGCCCCCGCCCCCCCGCCGAGCCAGCGCGCGAGCGCGGGCGGATCCTCGACGGTCGCCGACAGCCCCACCCGCCGCAGCCCCGGCGCGAGGCTCTCGAGCCGCGCGAGCAGAAGCGTGAGCTGATCGCCCCGCTTCGTCTCGGCCAGCGCGTGCGCCTCGTCCACCACCACGCGCGCGAGCCCCGCGAAGGTGCGCGCCGCATCCTCCTGCGCGAGCAGCACGGCGAGGCTTTCGGGCGTCGTCAGCAGGATGTGCGGCGGGTCGGCGCGCTGGCGGCGGCGCTGGGTCGCGCCGGTGTCGCCGGTGCGGTCCTCGATGCGGATCGCGAGGCCCGCGCCCTCGACCGGGGCGCCGAGGTTGCGCGCGATGTCGGTCGTCAGCGCCTTGAGCGGCGAGACATAGAGCGTGTGCAGGCCGGGCCGGGGTTCGGGCCCGAGTTCGATCAGCGAGGGCAGGAACCCCGCGAGCGTCTTGCCCCCGCCCGTCGGCGCGATCAGGAGCGTCGCGGGCGCGTCCGCGCGCGCGAGCATCACGCGCTGGTGGGGGTGAAGCTGCCAGCCGCGCGCCGCAAACCAGCCCGCAATCGGGCCGAGATCGCTCATCGCCCGCCCCGCCAGCGGGCAAGGATCGCGACCCGGAGCGCCGAGGCAAGCCCGGTGCCGGGCGCGCGCGCGGCGTCGATCTCGGCCGCAAGCGCGTTGACCGTCTGGCCGCGCTCGGCCGCGAGATCGCGCAGCGCCGCCCAGAATTCGGGTTCGAGCGAGACGCTCGTGCGGTGGCCGCGCAGGGTCAGCGAATGCTTGGCGGGCGGGCCGCTCATCCCTCGGGCGCATCCTCGCGCCGGTGGGCATCGAGGCGGGCGGCGGCAAGAGCCGCCTCGCGCTCGGCCCTGCTGCGCTCGGCCTTGCTCTGCCCGAAGCGGGCGGCGTTGGCGTCCGCCGTCGCCCGCGCCTCGGCCCGCGCGAGCGCCTTGCGGTGCCTGGAGAGCGAGACGAGGTCGCCCATCCCCTAGCCCTTCGGTCCGATCATGTCCTCGGGCCGCACGATGCGGTCGAAGGTCTCGCCATCGACGAAGCCGAGCGCGATCGCCTCCTCGCGCAGCGTGGTGCCGTTGCGGTGGGCGGTCTTGGCGACCTTGGTCGCGTTGTCATAGCCGATCGTCGGCGCAAGGGCGGTGACGAGCATGAGGCTCTCCTGCATCAGCCGCGCGATGCGGGGGCGGTTGGCCTCGGTGCCCGCCACCATGTTGTCGGTGAAGCTGCGCGCGGCATCGCCCAGAAGCTGCATGGATTGCAGCACGTTATAGGCCATCATGGGGTTGTAGACGTTAAGTTCGAAATGCCCCTGGCTTCCGGCGAAGCCCACGGCCGCGTCGTTGCCCATGACATGGGCGCACACCATGGTCAGCGCCTCGGCCTGGGTGGGGTTGACCTTGCCGGGCATGATCGAGCTGCCCGGTTCGTTCTCGGGCAGGATCAGCTCTCCGAGCCCCGAGCGCGGCCCCGAACCGAGGAGCCGCAGGTCGTTGGCGATCTTGAAGAGGCTCGCGGCCACGGTCTTGAGCGCGCCCGAGAACATCACCATCGCGTCATGTGCCGCGAGCGCCTCGAACTTGTTGGGCGCCGTCACGAAGGGCAGCCCGGTGATCGCGGCGATGGCGGCGGCGACGCGCGCATCCCAACCGACCCGGGTATTGAGGCCCGTGCCCACCGCCGTGCCGCCCTGCGCCAGCTCGTAGATGTCGGGCAGGCAGGCCTCGACCCGGCGGATCCCCATCGCGACCTGATGGGCATACCCCCCGAACTCCTGCCCGAGCGTGAGGGGGGTCGCGTCCTGCGTATGGGTGCGCCCGATCTTGATGATGTCGGCGAAATCCGAAGCCTTGGCCGCAAGCCCCGCGTGCAGGTGGCGCAGGCCGGGCAGCAGCACGTCGCGCGCGACCATCCCGATCGCGACATGCATCGCCGTCGGGAAGGTGTCGTTCGAGGATTGGCCCATGTTGACGTGATCGTTCGGATGCACGGGCTTCTTCGATCCGATGACGCCGCCCAGCATCTCGATCGCGCGGTTCGAGATGACCTCGTTGGCGTTCATGTTCGACTGCGTGCCCGATCCGGTCTGCCACACGACGAGGGGGAAGTTGTCGTCAAAGCGCCCCTCGATCACCTCCTGCGCCGCCGCCGCGATGGCGCGGCCGATCACCGGGTCGATGTCGCCCTGGGCGATGTTGACCTCGGCGCAGGCCTTCTTGATGACGCCGAGCGCGCGGACGATCGCGACGGGCTGACGCTCCCAGCCGATGCGGAAGTTCTGGATCGAGCGCTGCGTCTGCGCGCCCCAATACTTGTCGGCCGGCACCTCGAGCGGGCCGAAGCTGTCGGTTTCGGTGCGGGTCGCGGTCATCTGTGCCTCCGGCTTCGCTTGGCGGCATCTATGACGGGCGGGGCGCAAAGATCAACGCGCATCGCGTCGCGGCTTGCGCGCACGCGTGCGGGACCATAGCCTGCGCCGCATTGGCCGGAGAGTTTTTGCGCGGGGTGCATCGGATGC
The DNA here is from genome assembly GCA_044356825.1 of Limisphaerales bacterium. Classification (GTDB taxonomy): domain Bacteria; phylum Pseudomonadota; class Alphaproteobacteria; order Rhodobacterales; family Rhodobacteraceae; genus JAUREX01. The sequence goes on along the minus strand of JBIKVM010000133.1, from coordinate 135 downwards.
GGGCGATTTCGGGCGATCCCTATGTCGATCTGCTGGTGCGGGTCATCGTGAACGAGATCTATCTCGATCCGCCGCTGCCGCTGCCGTTCCTGCGGCGCAAGCTGCGCCGCGCCGGGTTCGACGTGCAGGCGCTGC
>JBIKVM010000132.1:0-8336 GCA_044356825.1 Limisphaerales bacterium | reverse complement strand
CGTGCAACATCTTCTCGACCCAGGACCACGCGGCGGCCGCGATCGCGGCGGGCGGAACGCCGGTCTTCGCCGTGAAGGGCGAGACGCTCGCGGATTACTGGGATTACACCGACCGCATCTTCCGCTTCGGCGGCGAGGGCGGCACCTGCAACATGATCCTCGACGATGGCGGGGATGCGACGCTCTACATCCTGCTCGGTGCGCGGGTCGAGGCGGGCGAGACCGACCTGATCGCCGTGCCCACGAGCGACGAGGAGGTCTGCCTCTTCAACCAGATTCGCAAGCGCCTCGCGGCCTCGCCGGGCTGGTTCACCCGCCAGCGCGACGCGATCCGCGGCGTCTCCGAGGAAACCACGACGGGCGTCAAGCGCCTCTATGACCTCCACAAGAAGGGCCTGCTGCCCTTCCCCGCGATCAACGTCAACGACAGCGTCACCAAGTCGAAGTTCGACAACAAGTACGGCTGCAAGGAATCGCTCGTCGACGGCATCCGCCGCGCGACCGACACCATGATGGCCGGCAAGGTCGCGGTGGTGTGCGGCTATGGCGACGTCGGCAAGGGCTCGGCCGCGAGCCTGCGCGGCGCCGGGGCGCGGGTGAAGGTGACCGAGGTCGACCCGATCTGCGCCCTTCAGGCCGCGATGGACGGCTACGAGGTGACGCTGCTCGAGGACGAACTCGCGACCGCCGACATCTTCATCACCGCGACCGGCAACAAGGACGTCATCCGCATCGAGCACATGCGCGCCATGAAGGACATGGCGATCGTGGGCAACATCGGCCACTTCGACAACGAGATCCAGGTCGCCGCCCTGCGCAACCACCGCTGGACCAACATCAAGGAGCAGGTGGACATGATCGAGATGCCCTCGGGCAATCGCATCATCCTGCTCTCCGAGGGGCGGCTTCTGAACCTCGGCAACGCGACGGGGCATCCCTCCTTCGTGATGTCGGCCTCCTTCACCAACCAGGTGCTGGCGCAGATCGAACTCTGGACCAAGCCCGAGCAGTATCCGCCGGGCGTCTACATCCTGCCCAAGCACCTCGACGAGAAGGTCGCGCGGCTGCATCTGGCGCGGATCGGCGTCAGGCTCACGCAGATGCGGGCCGATCAGGCCGATTACATCGGCGTGGCGCCCGAGGGGCCCTTCAAGCCCGAGCACTACCGCTACTGACACCGCAAAGCCCCGGATTTGCGGCAAATCCCGCGCATCCGGGGCTTCGATTCGGCTGTGTTCCGGTGTATCAGGAACACATCGGGCCAGGACGGCCGGACCAGCGAGTTTCCCGTGGTGCGTGGGGTGCAACGGGGGGGGGGGGGGTTCGGCGGGCCCCCCCGCACTTTCGCGGGCCGGTTCTTGTGCCGATGTTTCCGCTCCGTTAACGAAATCGGGTCATTTGAAGCAGGCCGCCCGCGGCCCCGATTGGTTCGTGCCCTTACATGCCCCGCAGATCGCCCCGTCGCATCCTTTCGCCCGCACCTGCCGCGGGCGCGGCGCAGACCGATCCCGAGGTCGTCCTGATAATCCCGGCGCGCTATGCCTCGCACCGATTTCCGGGCAAGCCGCTCGCGCCGCTCCGGGGGGCGACGGGGCTTGAGGCCTCGCTGGTCGAGCGGACATGGCGCGCGGCGTGCGCGGTGCGGGGGGTCGATGCGATCTATGTTGCGACCGACGACCGCCGCATCCAGACCCATTGCGCGGGTTTCGGCGCCGAGGTGGTGATGACCTCGGCCAGTTGCCGCAACGGCACCGAACGCTGCGCCGAGGCGATCGGGATCCTCGGGCTCACACCGCGCGTCGTCATCAACCTGCAGGGCGATGCGCCGCTGACCCCGCCGTGGTTCGTCGAGGCGCTGATCGAGGCGATGCGCCCCGGCGCCGAGGTCGCGACAACGGTGCTGCGCTGCACGCCCGCGCAGCACGCGGCGCTGGTCGCGGAATGGCGGGCTGGCATCGTCGGCGGCACGACCGTGGTGCGCGATGCCTGGGGGCGGGCGCTCTATTTCTCGAAGGCCGTCATTCCTGCGACGCCGCGCAGCTTCACCGAACCCGACGCGGTTCCCGTCTTTCAGCATGTGGGCGTCTATGCCTATTCTCCCGCGGCGCTTGCGGCCTATCGCGCGGCCGGACCTGCCGAGATCGAACTGGTCGAGGGGCTTGAACAGTTGCGCTTTCTCGTCAACGGGGTGCCCATCCTCTGCGTCGAGGTGCCCGATCGCGGGCGGCGATTCTGGGAGTTGAACAACCCCTCCGATGTTGCCCGCATCGAAGAGATCCTGTCGACCGAGGGTACGCCCTGACCTCTGCCGGGGCGGGAGCGCGCGCGGTTTCAGCGCCGCTTCGTGACCTTCTGCCAGATCCAGATGAGCAGCATGGTCGCCAGCACCGCGCCGACAAACCCCGCGAGCCAGCCGCCGATCATCACGAGAAAGCGCAGCACGAAGCCGCCCACAAGCGCGCCGAGGACGCCTATGCCCACGGTGGTCAGCAGGTCGGTCTGAAGCCGCATGAGGCGCGTCGCCACCAGCCCCGCCGCCGCTCCGATGATGATGAGTGCGATGATCTGCATCTGCGCCCCCTTCCCCTGCGGATATTGGGGGCCGCGGGGGTCGCTGCAAGGACCTGCTCAGCCGAGGATGTCGGGCAGGGCGAAGCCGCGCGCCAGTTCCTCGGCCCCCATCGCGCGCCGCCCCTCGCGCTGGGCCTCGAGGATTTCGATCGCGCCCTGCCCGCAGGCGACGCGCAACCCCCCGAGGGCGCGGCCCGGTTCCCCGGCACCGGCGCAGGGGCGCGCGCGCAGGATCCGCAGCCGCTCGCCCGCCGCGAGCGTCCAGGCGCCGGGATGGGGCGACAGGGCGTGGATCTTGCGGCAGACCGCCTCGGCCTGGGCGTCCCATGCGATCCGCGCCTCGGCCTTGTCGATCTTGGCGGCATAGGTCACGCCCTCGGCCGGCTGCGGCCGCGGCTCGAGGGTCTCAATCCCCCCGAGCGCGCGCAGGATGAGGGCGGCGCCCATCTCGGCCAGCCGGTCGTGCAGATCGCCCGCCGTGTCGGCCGGGCCGATGGGTGTGGCCTCGGACAAGAGGACCGGGCCGGTATCGAGCCCCTCCTCCATCCGCATGATGCACACGCCCGTCCGCGCGTCGCCCGCCTCGATCGCGCGCTGGATGGGTGCCGCGCCCCGCCAGCGCGGCAGGAGCGAGGCGTGGATGTTGAGGCACCCCTGCGCCGGCGCCGCGAGGATCGCGCGCGGCAGGATCAGCCCATAGGCCACCACCACCGCGACATCGGCCCCGAGTGCCGCGAAGGCCGCCTGCTCGGCCGGGTCGCGCAAGGTGGCGGGCTGGTAGAGCGGCAGGCCGCGCGCGCGCGCTTCGAGCGCGACGGGACAGGGGCGGGGCTGCTGGCCGCGACCGGCGGGGCGGTCGGGCTGGGTGTAGACGGCGACGATCCGGTGGTTCGCGGCCAGCGCGCGCAGCGCGGGCAGGCCGAAGCCGGGCGTCGACATGAAGACGATCCGCATGCCGCCCCCTTCGCGCCGCCCGGTCAGGGGCGGGCGTGCTCGCGTTTGTATTTCACCATCTTGCGGGTGATCATGTGGCGCCGGATCGGCCCGAGATGGTCGATGAAGAGCCGCCCGTCGAGGTGGTCGAGCTCATGCTGGGCGCAGACGGCCCAGAGGCCCGTGAACGTCTCCTCGTGGCGCGCGCCGTCGAGGCCCGTCCAGCGCAGCGCGACCTCGGCCGGGCGCGTCACCTCGGCGTATTGCTCGGGGATCGACAGGCAGCCTTCCTCGTAGGTACCGAGCGACTCGGAGCTCCAGACAATCTCGGGATTGATGAGGACCATCGGTCGGGGCGGCACATCGGGCGATTTTTCGCAATCCATCACGAAGAGGCGCTGCAACACGCCCACCTGCGGCGCTGCGAGGCCGACCCCCGGGGCGACATACATCGTCTCGAGCATGTCCTCGGCCAACTCGCCGATCTCGCGGGTGACGGCCTGAACGGGCGCGCACACCTTCTTGAGGCGCGGGTCGGGGTGCAGGACGATGGGACGCAAGCTCATGGCTTCGAGATACGCGCCCAAGACGGTCCGATCAAGACCCACAGGCGCTTGCCTTGGCAAAGCGTGGCGCGCACAAGGGCAGACAGCAGGGAGGAGCGGCGATGAATTTCGACGAGATGATCGAGCGGCGCGGCACGCATTCGATGAAGTGGGACATGATGGGCCCCATGTTCGGCGTCGATCCGGCCGACGGCATCCCGATGTGGGTGGCCGACATGGACTTCCGCCCGCCTGCCTGCGTGCAGGGCGCGCTCGAGGCGATGGCGCGCCATGGCGTCTATGGCTATTTCGGCGATGATCGCGCCTATCGCGCCGCGATCGCGTGGTGGATGCGGACCCGCCACGGCTGGGAGGTCGATCCGGCCGCGATCTTCACCGCGCATGGCCTCGTGAACGGCACGGCGCTCTGCGTCGATGCCTTCAGCGCGCCCGGCGACGGGGTCGTGCTGACGACGCCCGTCTATCACGCCTTCGCCCGCGTCATCCGCGCGGCCGGGCGGACGGTCGTCGAATGCCGGCTGAAGGTCGAGGACGGCCACCACGTCATGGATTTCGAGGCGTGGGACGCGCAGATGACGGGGCGCGAGCGGATGTTCATCCTCTGCTCGCCCCACAACCCCGGCGGGCGGGTCTGGACCGAGGCGGAACTGCGTGGGGTCGCGGATTTCTGCCGCCGGCACGATCTGATCCTCGTCTCGGACGAGATCCACCACGATCTGGTCATGCCCGGCGCCCGCCACCGCGTGATGGCGACGCTCGCCCCCGACATCGCCGACCGTCTGGTGATGCTGACGGCCGCGACCAAGACCTTCAACATCGCCGGCGCCCATGTCGGCAACGTGATCGTCCCCGACCCGGCGCTGCGCGCGCGCTTCGCGGCACGGATGGCGGCGCTCGGGATCTCGCCCAATTCCTTCGGGCTCGAGATGGTGACGGCCGCCTATTCGCCCGAGGGCGCGGTCTGGGTCGACGCGCTGATGGGCTATCTCGAGGGGAACCGGCGCATCTTCGATGCGGCGATGGCCGCGATTCCGGGCGTGCGGTCGATGCCGTTGCAGGCGACCTATCTGGCCTGGGTCGATTTCGGCGCCACGGGCATGTCGGATGCCGAGGTGCGCGCGCGCGTCGAGGGGCAGGCGCGCATCGCCGCGAACCACGGCGAGACCTTCGGGGCGGGGGGCGCGGGGCATCTGCGCTTCAACCTCGCCACGCCGCGCGCGCGCCTGATCGAGGCGACCGCGCGGCTGCAGGCGGCGTTCGCCGATCTGCAGTAGCCCTCAGGCGCGGGGCAGGCGCGGCGTCTCGGCCGCCGCGGGGCGAACGTAATCGACCGGGGCTTCGGCGTGGACGGGCGTAATGCGCTTGAATTCGCACAGGAGCATCCCGTGCTCGACCCGGCTTGCCACGATGAGGCATGTCCAGAGATCACGCCCCCCGCGCGAGATATCGACGGCCCCGCGCAAGCGCGGCAGAAGCGCCGCATCGACTGCGAACCCGTCTTCCCACATGTGCAGGATGGCGTGCGTGTCATCGCCCGCGTGCAGAAGATAGCGCACCCGATCGCGGCCGGTGCGCGGGCTGCGGGCTGCGTGTGCGGCCGCGAATGCCTCTGGAAGGGTGTCGATCATGGAACGATCCTCCGCCTTCGGTCGTGACGCACGAAGTGTGCCGAAGACTTCAGTCTGCAAGAGGAGTCCTCAAGAACTCATTGACGAAGGTCAATGAATGGCGCTGGCCGGGGCGTGCGCGACCGATTTTTGCACCCGGCGTGGTGCGGCGTGGTGCGCAAGCAGCGCGCCCAGATCCGACAGCCGGATCGACTGCGGCAGATAGGCGCGCACATTGGGCAAGATGGACTGGATCGACCCGTCGGGCCGCACGCAGTCGGCCACCATCAGAAACACGGGAACCGCAGGCTGGCGATAGGCGGCAAGGGTTGCGACTGTCAGCGCATCAGGCCCTGCCCGGTCATCGAGCGACAGCAGGACGGCGCCGAGTGGACCCTCGTCAAGCGCGGCGAGGGCTGCTTCGGTTTCGTCTGCATGACGCAGCGCAAGGCCTTCGGCGATGCAGGCTTGGCCCCAGCGGTTCGCGGCGGTGGGGTCCGAACAGGCGATGAGAACGGTCATGAAGCGGAATCATCCCAAGAATGGGAAAGGTTAACCAACGCGCAACCTCTGGGTGCAAGTGATGCCCGTCACCGAAGGGGTTTCGTCCACAGAATTATCTGCTTCCTGTGGACAACTTTGCGTGTCTCAGGCCACCATCGCCTCTGCCGCGCGCAGATCGACCGAGACGAGCTGGCTCACCCCCTGCTCGGCCATCGTCACGCCAAAAAGCCTGTCCATCCGCGCCATCGTCACCGCATGGTGGGTGATGACGAGAAAGCGCGTCTCGGTCCGGCGCGTCATCTCGTCGAGCAGGTCGCAAAAACGCGTCACGTTGGCATCGTCGAGGGGCGCGTCGACCTCATCGAGCACGCAGATCGGCGAGGGGTTGGCGAGGAACACCGCGAAGATCAGCGCCAGCGCCGTCAGCGTCTGCTCGCCGCCCGAGAGCAGCGACAGGGTCGAGAGCTTCTTGCCCGGCGGCTGGCACATGATCTCAAGCCCGGCCTCGAGCGGATCGTCCGATTCGACCAGCACGAGGCGGGCAGATCCGCCGCCGAACAGATGGGTGAAAAGGGTGGTGAAATTGCCGTTCACCTGCTCGAACGCGGTCAGTAGCCGTTCGCGCCCCTCGCGGTTCAGGCCCCCGATTCCGGCACGGAGCGTGCGGATCGCGGCGTCGAGGTCGGCCTTTTCGCGCCCGAGATTGGCATGCTCGGCCTCGATGGCGCGCGCATCTTCCTCGGCGCGCAGGTTGACGGCGCCAAGCGCGTCGCGCGCACGGCGCAACCGCGCGATGTCGTCCTCGAGTACGGCCGATTCGGGAACAGCCTCTGCCTCGGCACCGATCCGGGCCAGAAGCGATTCGGGCCCCTCGCCTTCGGTCACCTCGGCAATGCGGGCGCGGGTGTCTGTCTCGGCCTGCGCGGCGGACTCGGCGCGGGCCTCGGCGCCGGCGCGCGCCTCGCGCAGCTCGGTCGCTTCGGCCTCGGCGCGCCGCTCGGCGGCCTGCGCCTCGCGCAGGCGAACCTCGGCGGCCTGAAGGGCATCGGCTGCGCGAACGGCCCGCGCCGCGGCCGAGGTGCGCGCGCCCTGCAGCCGCTCTGCCTCGGCCGCGAGCCGGGCGGGTTCGGTGGCGGCTGCGGTGCGCTCGGCCCCGATCCGCGCGCTCTCGGCCGAAAGTTCGGCCGAACGGCGCTCGGCGGCGGCGCGCCGCTCGGTCCACTGCACGGAGTCGCGTGCGATCTCTGCACGACGGCGGGCGCGGCGCTCGCCCTCACGCTGGGCCTCGTCGTGGCGGCTGCGGGCGGCGAGCATGGCGCTGCGACCGGCCTCGACCTCGGCGCGCAGGGCGGCGATGGCGGCCTCGGTGCCTGCGGGCGCCGGCAGGGCGGCAAGCTGCGCCTCGGCCTCGGTCAGGCGGGCGGCGGCCTCGGCGTGTTCGGCGGCGAGGCGCCCCTCGGCCAGCCGCGCGGCCTCGAGCCTTCCGGCCGCGACGGCGCGCGCGGCATCGGCCTCCGATCGGGTGCGCCCTGCGGCGGCCAGCGCCTGATCGGCGGCGCGGCGCGCCTCGCGCGCGGCGCGGTCGGCCTCGGATGCGGCCGCAAGCTCGGCCCCGAGCCGCTCGTGCGCCTGCCGCGCCCCCTGGGCGCGCGCGTTCGCCTCCTCGAGGTCGCGCCGGAGCGAGGCGAGGCGGTTGACCTGTTCGAGCCTGAGCGCCGCCGCGCTTGGCGCATCGCCCGCGAGCAGCCGAAAGCCATCCCAGCGCCACAGATCGCCCGCCCGGCTGACCAGCCGCTGACCGGGCGCGAGCCGGGGCTGCAGGTCCGCCGCGCGCGCGGGGTCGGCGACCCCGACATGGGCGAGCCGGCGCGCCAGCGCCGGGGGGGCGGCGACATGGGGCGCGAGGGGTTCGGCCCCCTCGGGCAGCGGGGCCGCGGCGGGGGGCGCAGCGCCCGCGGGCGCGACCCAGCCGCTCTGGCCCGCCGTTTCCGCGATCGGGCTGCGCAGATCGTCGCCGAGCGCCGCGCCGAGCGCGCGTTCATAGCCCGGCGCGACGGCCAGTTGGTCGAGGACCTGCGCGCCGGCCCGCGATTCGCGCGCGATCAGCGCCGCGAGCGCCTGCGCCTCGGCGCCGAGCGCGCGCGCCTCGCCCTCG
>JBIKVM010000018.1:0-25192 GCA_044356825.1 Limisphaerales bacterium | reverse complement strand
ATCCCGAAACCCCCGAGATGGGGACGGTCGAACTTGCCTTTGCCGAGGGGCCGGTTCGTCTTCTCGGCTGGTCCGTGACTGGCGAGGCGGGCGAGAGGGTCGATGTCATGCTCGACCCCCCGGAGACGGGGATCGAGATCCCGCCTTCGACCTTCAGCATCGACGCGGAGATGCGCGCCCGCGGCCTCGTCAAGATCGACTGAAACGCGACCTCAGATGCGGCACCCTTCCAGTTGCTGCTGATAGCGCGCGGCCAGCCTGCCCACCTCGCGCGAGCGTGATACGAGCCATGGCTTCGCGGTGTGGCTCCCGCGCGCATACCCGGCGCGCCCCTCATGATAGGCCAAATACTGCGTCGTCGCGTCGGATTTCGAGATCCCGAGTTCGCGCGCGCTCGTGTCCATGTACCAGCCGATGAAGTCGGTCGCATCCTCGATGCGATCACGCCGCGCGCCGGAGTTGCGCGTCTCGCGGCGATAGTCGTCCCAGGTGCCGTCGAGCGCCTGGGCATAGCCATAGGCCGAGCTCTGCCGGCCGGCGGGGATGAAGCCCAGCGCGAAGCGGCGCGGCGTGCGCGCGTTCCTGATGAAGCGCGATTCGTGATAGATCGTCGCCATCTGCACATGCACGGGCACGCCCCACTCTGCGGCGGTCGCCTTCATCGCGCGGGCATATGCGGGTTTCTCGCGCGCAAGCGCGCATGCATTCTCAAGGTTGCGCGGGGCCGATCCCGCGGCACAAGACGCCACGAGAAAGACAAGGCCAAGCGCGCGGAGAAGTCTGCTCATTTGCCTCTCGCGGTCTGTTTTGGGGGAGTTATAGCGGAATCCTGCGCCGGCGGCAAACGCTTCGATGCGCCGCGGCGGTCTGAAGCGGCCGATGGACATCGGCCGTGGCATCGGTCTATGAAGACCCCGGTCGGAGGGCGGCGCGATGATCAAGGGACAGGCGAAATATCACCTCGGTCAGGTGGTCCGGCACCGCAAGCATCCCTTTCGCGGCGTCGTGTTCGATGTCGACCCGAAGTTCTCGAACACCGAAGAATGGTATCAGGCGATCCCCGCCGAGAACCGCCCGCGCAAGGACCAGCCCTATTACCACATCCTGGCCGAGAACGCGAACAGCTACTACGTGGCCTATGTGTCGGAACAGAACCTGCTGCCCGACGAAAGCGGCGAGCCGGTAGGCCACCCCGATGTCTCGAGCCTTTTTGGCGATTTCAGCGACGGACGCTATCCGCTCCAGCTCCAGCTGAACTGAGGGGCGGCCTTTTCCTGCCCGCGCCGATGGGCTAAGCCCTCGCCAATCCACCCCAATCCGGTGCCGCAGCGATGAAGTTCACCCTCTCTTGGCTTCGCGACCATCTCGAGACCGACGCCACCCCGCAGGCCATCGCCGAGGCGCTGACCGACCTCGGGCTCGAGGTCGAGGAGGTCAGCGACCCTGCGGCCCGGCTCGGCGCCTTTCGCATCTGCCGCGTGATCGAGGCGGTTCCCCACCCCAACGCCGACCGGCTGCGGCTCTGCCGGGTCGAGACCTATCCCGACGGCCCCGGCGGGCGGCGCGAAGAGGTGCAGGTCGTCTGCGGCGCGCCCAACGCGCGCACCGGCATGGTCGCGGTCTTCGCCCCCGTCGGCACCCATGTCCCCGGCACCGGGGTCGATCTGAAGCCCGGGATGATCCGCGGCGTCGCCTCGAACGGGATGCTGTGTTCCGAGCGCGAGCTCATGGTCTCGGACGATCACGACGGCATCATCGACCTGCCGGCGGACGCCCCGCTCGGGGCGCGCTTCATCGACTGGCGCGGCCTCGATGATCCGATGTTCCACATCAAGATCACGCCCAACCGCCCCGATGCGCTGGGCGTGCGGGGGGTGGCGCGCGATCTGGCGGCGCGCGGGATCGGGCGGCTGAAGCCCGAGACGATCGCGCCCGTCCCGGGCGGCTTCCCCTCGCCCATCGGGGTCGCGATCGACCCCGCGCTGCGCGCCAGGGGCTGCCCGATCTTTGCCGGCCGCGTCATCCGGGGCGTGCGCAACGGTCCCTCGCCCGCCTGGCTGCAGGCGCGGCTGCGCGCGATCGGGCTGCGCCCGATCTCGGCGCTGGTCGATGTCACGAACTTCTTCACCTATGATCGCAACCGCCCGCTGCATGTCTTCGATGCCGCGAAGGTCCGGGGCAGGCTGCGCATCCACCCCGCGGCCGGCGGCGAGGAGATCCTCGCGCTCGACGGGCGGAACTATCGCTTCGCGCCCGGCATGATGGCCATCTCGGACGATGCCGGCCCCGAGAGCATCGCGGGCATCATGGGCGGAGAGCATTCGGGCTGCACGCCCGAGACGACCGAGGTCTTTCTCGAATCCGCCTATTGGGATCCGATGACGGTCGCCGCCACGGGCCGGGCGCTGCGGATCAATTCCGATGCCCGCTACCGGTTCGAGCGCGGGGTCGATCCGGCCTTCACGATCCCGGGGCTCGAGGCCGCGACGCGGATGATCCTCGATCTGTGCGGCGGCGAGGCGTCCGAGGTGGTGGTCGATGGCGCGGTGCCCGACACGCGGCGGTGGTTCGACTTCGACCCGGGCCGCGTCGCGCGCCTCGTGGGGCTCGAGATCGCGCCCGAGACGCAGCTCGGAACGCTGCGGGCGCTCGGCTTCGAGGTCGAGATGACGGGGGCGATGGGCCGCGCCGCGCCGCCCAGCTGGCGCCCCGACGTCAACGGCGCGGCCGATCTGGTCGAGGAGGTCGCGCGCGTGGCCTCGCTCAGCCAGCTTCAGGGCCGGCCGCTGCCGCCGGTGCGCGCGGGCGTTCCCGCCCCGATCCTGACGCCCGCGCAAAAGCGCGAGAGCGTCGCGCGCCGCAGCCTCGCGGCGCTCGGCTACAACGAATGCGTGACCTATTCCTTCATCGATGCCCCCGCCGCGCAGATGTTCGGCGGCGGGGCCGAGGCGGTGCGGCTGGAAAACCCGATCTCGTCCGAGATGACGCATCTGCGCCCCGACCTGCTGCCGGGCCTTCTGCAGGCGGCGGCGCGCAACCATGCGCGCGGTCTGGCCGACCTCGCGCTCTTTGAGGTCGGGCCGATCTTTTCGGGCGGCGAACCGGGCGAGCAGGCGACGCAGGTCGCGGGGCTCCTGACCGGGGATGCGGGGCCGCGCGACCCGCACGGCTCGCGCCGGGCGGTCGATGTCTTCGATGCGCGCGCCGATGCCGAGGCGGTGCTTGCGGCCCTCGGCGCGCCGCAGCGCCTTGGCGTGCTGCGCGACCTGCCGGGCTGGTGGCATCCGGGGCGGTCGGGCGCGCTCGCGCTCGGGCGGGTGGCGCTGGCGCGGTTCGGCGCGATCCATCCGCGCGTGCTGCGCGCCTTCGATCTGCGCGGGCCGGCGGTGGCCTTCACGCTCGACCTCGCCGCGATCCCGCAGCCGCGGGCGCGGGGCACGGCGCGCGCGCCGCTCACGCTGCACGACCTGCAGGCGGTCGAGCGCGATTTCGCCTTCGTCGTCGATGCCCGGACCGAGGCGCAGGCGGTGGTGCAGGCCGCGCTCGGCGCCGACAAGGCGCTGATCGAGGGCGTGCGCGTCTTCGACGAATTCGCAGGCCCCGCGGCCGAGGCGCAGCTTGGCGCGGGGCTGAAGTCGCTCGCGATCAGCGTGCGGCTGCAACCCGCGACCGCGACGCTGACCGAGGCCGAGATCGAGGCCGTCGGGCGCAAGATCATCGACAAGGTCGCGAAGGCCACGGGTGGGGCGCTGCGGGGCTGAGGGATCAACCCTCGAGCCCCGGATCGTCAAGCAGCGTGCGCCCGGCGCGATCCTCGATCTCGATCACCCACAGGTCCGGGTCGCGGCCGCGCGCGCGCGCCAGCACCGCATCGACCTCGGCCTCGGACCCTTCGGCCAGCACCGTCCAGCGCCGCGCCCCGCTGGCGGGGTCGGTCGTGCGCTGCACCGCCCGCGCCCGCCCGTCGAGGGTTGCGAGCCGCACGATCACGGCGCCCGCTGTCGGATCCCCGCGCGCCGTGACATAGGCCGGAATAGCCGCCTGCCCGAGCCGCGCGAGATAGGCCGAAACCCACAGCCCCGAGGCAAGGCGGACCATCAGGCGGCCCTAGTCGCCATCGCGGAACTCGAGCCCCATCTCGCGGAAGCGTTCGGCTTCGTCGAGCCAGCCGGGGCGGACCTTGACCTGCAGGAAGAGGTGCACCGGGCGGCCGATGAACTCGGCGATCTCGGCGCGCGCGGCCATCGAGACGGGCTTGATCGTGCTCCCGCCCGCCCCGAGCACGATGCCCTTGTGGCCGTCGCGGGCGACATAGATCACCTGATCGATCCGCACCGATCCGTCGGGGCGTTCCTCCCAGCCTTCGGTCTCGACGGTGAGCTCATAGGGCAGTTCCTGATGCAGCCGCAGCGTCAGCTTCTCGCGCGTCGTCTCGGCCGCGAGCATCCGGAGCGGCAGGTCGGCGATCTGGTCCTCGGGATAGAGCCAGGGCCCCTCGGGCATCCGCTCGGCGATCCATTCGCGCAGCGCCTCGATGCCGTGGCCGCGCTCGGCCGAGATCATGAAGGTCGCGGCGAAGGGATAGGCCGCGTTCATCCGCTCGGCCAGGGGCAGCAGCGCCTCGGCCTTCACGCGGTCGATCTTGTTGATGGCAAGTGCGACCGGTACGCGGCGCGGCAGTTTCGCGGCAAGGTCGTTGATGATCGCGCCCACCCCCTCGGTCAGGCCGCGGTGCGCCTCGATCAGGAGCACGACCGCATCGGCATCCGCCGCCCCGCCCCAGGCGGCCGCGACCATCGCGCGGTCGAGCCGCCGCCGCGGGCGAAAGAGGCCGGGCGTGTCGACAAAGACGATCTGCGCCGGGCCGGCCATGGCGATGCCGCGGATGCGCGCCCGCGTCGTCTGCACCTTGTGCGTGACGATCGAGACCTTGGCCCCCACCATGCGGTTGAGGAGGGTGGATTTGCCCGCGTTCGGCTCACCGATCAGGGCGGCGAAACCCGCGCGGGTGGGGGCGTCGGTCATCTTTCGGCTCCGATCCGGGCAAGCAGGCGCTGCGCGGCATCCTGTTCGGCCTGCCGCTTGGTCCGGCCGGCGGCGGTTTCGCGGGTTCCGTCGGCGAGCCGCACCTCGATCGTGAAGACGGGCTCGTGGGGCGGCCCCTCGCGGCCCGTCTCGGCATAGTCGGGCGGGGGCAGGCCGCGCGCCTGCGCCCAGGCCTGCAGGGTCGATTTGGCATCGCGCGCGTCATCGCCCGCCACCGCCGCGATCCGCCCGCCCCAGAGCCTGCGCACGAGGTCGCGCGCCGCATCGAAGCCCGCATCGACATAGACCGCCGCGATCACCGCCTCGAGCGCGTCTGCAAGCAGCGCCTCCTTGCGCCGCCCGCCCGTGATCATCTCGGAGCGCCCGAGGCGCAGTGCCTCGCCCAGCCCGATCTCGCGCGCGATCTCGGCGCAGGTCTCGCGCCGCACGAGCGCGTTGAAACGCGGCGCAAGGTCGCCCTCGCGCGCGGCGGGGTCGGTGGCGAGCAGCGCCTCGGCGATGGCGAGGCCAAGCACGCGGTCGCCCAGAAACTCGAGCCGCTGGTTGTCGGGGCGCGTGGGCGAGACGATCGAGGCATGGGTCAGCGCCTCGATCAGGATCTGCGCGTCGGCGAAGTCGTGCCCGATGCGCCGGGCAAAGGCGGCGATGTCGCGCGCAGGCTTCACTTGACCGCCACGAAGAAGCGATCCGACCGCCAGGTCCAGAAGTAGAGCATCGAGGATCCGGCTGACGAGAACATGATCCGGTCGGCCCGGCCGATCAGGTTCTCGGCCGGGACGAAGCCCACACCACCGGTGGCGCGGGCATAGCGGCTGTCCTGGCTGTTGTCGCGGTTGTCGCCGACGAAGAAGTAGTTCCCCTCGGGTACGACGAATTCGGGTGTGTTGTCGCCAAAGCCGTTGTCCTCGATGTTGAGGACCGAGTGGCTCCGACCGTCGGGCAGGATCTCGGTAAAGCGCGACTTGGTGCACTCGCCCCCTTGTGCGACGGGAGCATTCTCGCAGCGGGGCATGTGGCCCATGGGCCCCTGCGGGGCGAAGACCTCGGCGTAGGTTCCGGCAGGTTCAAGCGGCAGCGGGCTGCCGTTGAGGATGATCTGGCCGTTGACGAATTGCACCCTGTCACCCGGCAGGCCGATCAGCCGCTTGATGAAGTCCGACCCGTTCACCGGGTGGCGGAACACCACGACATCCCCCCGCTCGGGCTCCGAGAAGAAGATCCGCCCCGAGAAGGGGCAGAGCGAGAAGGGGCAGGAGTGCTGCGAATAGCCATAGGCCATCTTGTTGACGAAGAGGAAATCGCCGATCAGCAGCGTGTCCTTCATCGAACCCGAGGGGATCCAGAAGGGCTGGAAGAAGAGGGTGCGGAACACGCCCGCGATCAGCATCGCATAGACGATGGTCTTGATCGTCTCGACCAGCCCGCCCGAGGGTTTTGCGTCCGTGCTCATGCTGCCTGCCGCCCCCTTGTGACGGGCGCCTTGTGCGCGCGCCCGCGATGGCTGTCAAGCGCGCGCCGGGCGCGCCTCGATCACGACGAAGGCCTGCGCCCACGGGTGATCGTCGGTGAGCGAGACATGCACGACCGCCTCGTGGCCCGGCGGCGTCAGGGCCGCGAGGCGGCGCGCGGCCCAGCCGGTCAGGTGCATCACCGGCTGGCCGGTCGGCAGGTTCGCCACCCCCATGTCGCGCCAGGCGATCCCCATCCGCAGACCGGTGCCGAGCGCCTTGGAGCATGCCTCCTTGGCGGCCCAGCGCTTGGCATAGGTGCCGGCGCGGTCGGCGCGCGCCTCGGCCTTGCGCCGTTCCTCGGGGGTGAAGACGCGGGCGAGGAAACGCTCGCCGAAGCGGGCGAGCGTGCCCTCGATCCGCTCGATGTTGGCAAGGTCGGTGCCGATGCCGAGGATCATGGCGCCTCAGGCGGCGGGGCGGCGCGCGGCCGTCATGCGCGCGCGCATCGCGGCGATTGCTGCGGGAAGGCCGACAAAGACCGCCTCGCCGATGAGGAAGTGCCCGATGTTGAGTTCGACCACCTCGGGCAGCGCCGCGATGGGGCCGACGTTGTCGAAGCTCAGCCCATGCCCCGCGTGCACCTCGAGCCCCGCCTCATGCGCAAGATGCGCGCCGCGGGCCAGCGCCTCGGCCTCGGCGGCGGCCTCGGCCGCGCGGCCTTCGGCCAAGAGGTCGCAATAATGGCCGGTGTGCAGTTCGACCACCGCCGCGCCGATGCGGGCGGCGGCCTCGATCTGGGCGGGCGCGTGGCCGATGAAGAGCGAGACGCGGCAGCCCGCCGCGCGCAGGGGCGCGATGAAGTCGGCGAGCCGCGCGGCGTCGCCCGCGACCTCGAGGCCCCCTTCGGTCGTCCTCTCCTCGCGCCGTTCGGGGACGATGCAGACGGCGTGCGGGCGGTGGCGCAGGGCGATGGCCTGCATCTCGGCCGTCGCCGCCATCTCGAAGTTGAGCGGCGCGCGCAGCTCGGCCATCAGGCGGGCGATGTCGTCGTCGCGGATATGGCGGCGATCCTCGCGCAGGTGTGCGGTGATGCCGTCGGCACCTGCGGCCTCGGCCAGCAGGGCCGCGCGCACGGGGTCGGGCAGGGCGCCGCCGCGGGCATTGCGGATGGTCGCGACGTGGTCGATGTTGACGCCAAGGCGCAGCGGTGTCGTGGGCAAGGGTCGGGGCATCGGCTCCTCCGGCGGATGACGGCGTTCTAGGGTTTTTCCGGCCCGCTGCCAGTGCCTCCGCCACTGCGCGAGAGGCGACGTGCGATGCGTTCGCGCAAGCGCTTGGCGCGCAGGCCCTGATAGGCGCGCACGATCGGCAGGCTCAGGTAATACCCCGCCAGTCCGATCAGGATCCCCGGCCCGATCGAGCCGACGAAATAGGGCCAGTAGATGTCGTGGAAGAAAACCTCGAGCGCCGTCCAGTGGAACTCTCCAAGGCCGACGAGCGCGCGCAGGTTGTCCCAGATCTCGCCCCCCGCCTGCGCGAAGGCATCCATGATCGCGGGTGCGCTGAGGGGACGCTCGATCCCGAGCATCCAGTGCCCGAGCGCCATCGAGATCACGGCAATCAGCGGTGTCGTGACAGGGTTCGAGATGAAGGTGCCGAGCACGGCCGCAATGAAGTTTCCGCGCATCACCCACGCAAGAAGCAACGCCCCCGCGATCTGCGCCCCGGGCAGGGGCAACGTTCCGATCAGGAGGCCCGCGAAGGTGCCGCGCGCGATGCGGTGTGGCGGGTCGGGCAGGCGGCGCAGGCGGTGCATGACATAGCTTGTCGCCCGGCCCCAGCCGCCGCGGGGCCAGACCATCTCCGACAGCACCTGCAGCCAGCCTTTCGGGGTGCGCCGCTTGAAGACCATCTTCGGACCTTCAGGGTTTGCGCGCGGGATCGCGCAGGCGGGCGACCCCCGCCACGTCGGTTTCGGCGTCAAGCGCCGTCAGGATGGTGTGCAGATGTTCTGCATCGCGCAGATCAACATCTATCGCAATCCGATAATAGTCGGGCTTCTTGTCGAGAAAGTGAAGATCCGAGATGTTCGTGCGCAGATCGCCCACGACCGAGCAAACCCGCCCGAGCACGCCCGCCGCATTCGCGATGGTAACCTGAAGCGTGACGGTGTGGACCGGGGCGTGCTGGCCAGCATGCCAGCGCAGGTCGATCCAGCGTTCGGGGGCGTCCTGGAAATCGGCCAGAACGGGGCAATCCATCGCATGCGCGACCACGCCCTTGCCGCGATAGGTGATACCGACGATCCGCTCGCCCGGAACGGGCTGGCAGCAGGGCGCGCGCATGAAGCTCTGGTCATCGGGCAGACCCGCGACCGGCCGCGCGGCCGGCACGATCTGCGCATCGAGCGCCGGCAGCGCGGGATAGAGGAGTTCGACCACCCGGTTGGCGGGGATCTCGGCCGATCCGATGCGGGCCAGAAGCTCGGTCTCATCCGGCAGGCCGAGGGTGCGGGCGGCGGTCCGCAGCGCCTTGTCGGTCGATTTCTTGCCGTAGCGCTCAAAGGTCACGCGCGCGAGTTCGCGCCCGAGCTTGACGAAGCGGCCGCGATCCTCCTCGCGCAGGCTGCGCCGGATCGCGGCCTTGGCGCGGCCGGTGGCGACGATGTCGATCCAGCTTGCCTGCGGGCGCTGGCCCTCGGCGGTGATGATCTCGACCGACTGGCCGTTGCGCACCCGCGTCCAGAGCGGCACCCGGATGCCGTCGATCTTGGCCGAGACGCAGGCGTTGCCGATCCGCGTGTGGATGGCATAGGCGAAATCGAGCGGGGTCGCCCCGCGCGGCAGTTGCACCACATCGCCCTTGGGGGTGAAGCAGAACACCTGGTCCTGATACATCTCGAGGCGGACATGCTCCATGAACTCGTCATGGTCGCCCTCGTCGAAGCGTTCGGTCAGTTGCGCGATCCAGCGCGCGGGATCGACCGCGAAGGGGTTCACCGAGCGCACGCCGTCGCGATAGGACCAGTGCGCGGCCACGCCCGCCTCGGCGACCTCGTGCATCTGGCGGGTGCGAATCTGCACCTCGACCCGCTTGCCGTCGCGGCCCGAGACGGTGGTGTGGATCGAGCGGTAGCCGTTCGTCTTGGGCTGGCTGATGTAGTCCTTGAAGCGGCCCGGCACGGCCTTCCAGCGCTGGTGGATGACGCCGAGCGCGCGGTAGCAGTCGGCGACATCGCCCGTGATGATGCGAAAGCCGTAGATGTCCGACAGCCGCGAAAAGGCGAGATCCTTCTCCTGCATCTTGCGCCAGACGGAATAGGGCTTCTTGGCGCGGCCGTAGACATCGGCCTCGATCCCGGCGCGGTCAAGCTCGGCGCGGATGTCGGCCGTGATCTTCGAGACCGCATCCCCCGCCTCGCGCTGAAGCGTGATGAAGCGGCGCAGGATCGAGTTCCGCGCCTCGGGGTTCAGGACGCGAAAGGCGAGATCCTCGAGCTCCTCGCGCATCCACTGCATGCCCATGCGGCCGGCGAGCGGGGCGAAGATCTCCATCGTCTCGCGCGCCTTCTGGGCCTGCTTCTCGGGCTTCATCGAGCGGATCGTGCGCATGTTGTGCAGCCGGTCGGCGAGCTTGACGAGGATGACGCGCAGATCCTTCGACATGGCGAAGAAGAGCTTGCGGAAGTTCTCGGCCTGCTTGGCCTGCGTCGAGGAAAGCTGGAGGTTGGTGAGTTTCGTCACCCCGTCGACAAGGTCTGCGACCTCGGGGCCGAAAGTGGCGGCGATGTCCTCGCGCGTCGAGCGGGTGTCCTCGATCGTGTCGTGCAGCAGCGCGGTCGCGAGGGTGGCATCGTCGAGGCGCATCTCGGTCAAGATGGCGGCGACGGCGACGGGGTGGGTGAAATAGGGCTCGCCCGACTGGCGCATCTGCCCTTCGTGCATCCGGTTGCCGTAATCATAGGCCCCGCGGATCAGGGCCTCGTTGCAGCGCGGGTTGTAATTGTGAATGAGGGCGATCAGGTCGTCGACGTCGATCATCCGTCCCGCCCCCCCGGGGGGCCCGTCAGGCGTGGCGCTGGGCGTCCATCAGGGCGCGCAGCATGCGTTCCTCGGACATGTCGTCCGCGACGGGCCGATCGGCCTCGGCAGTGAGCAGCCGGGCCATGTCATCTTCCGAAGGCTCGTCGACCTCGATCTGCGTCTGGTTCGAGGCGATCAGACGCTCGCGCAGCGCCTCGGCGTCCTGCGTCTCTTCGGCGATCTCGCGCAGCGCCACGACCGAGTTCTTGTCCTTGTCGCGCTCGACCGTCAGGGGCGCGCCTCGCGCGATCTCGCGGGCGCGGTGCGAGGCAAGCAGGACCAGTTCGAACCGGTTCGGAACCTTGTCAACGCAATCTTCGACCGTGACGCGGGCCATCGGATACCTCTTGGAAGGCTGGACACAAGGCCGACTATCTAGGCCTGCGGCTTGCCATTTACAAGCGATCTTTGCGGGTGGGCGTCGTCGCTTCCCTCCGGCAGGGGCCGCACGGCGGCGAGGTCCGCCGCCGGCAGCGCGTCGCGCATGGTCCGCACCGTGCGTCCGGTGCGCGGATGGCGCCAGTCCGGCGCGATCTCGGCCAGCGGCACGAGGACGAAGGCACGATCTTGCAGGCGCGGGTGGGGCAGGATCAGCCGGTCGGGCGCCTCGGCCGCCTGCCGGTCCGGCGGCATCATGCGCCAGCCATCCTGCGTCTGGGCATCGGGCAGCACCATGCCATCGACGGCCAGGAGATCGAGATCGAGCGTGCGACCGGCCCAGCGCTGTCTGCGGACGCGGCCAAAGCGCGCCTCGATTGCATGGAGCGCTCCGAGCGCGGCGCGCGCGCCCGATTCGCCCGCATCCGGCCAACGCGCCCGCACGCAGGCGTTGATAAAGTCAGGGCCCGAGCCGGCCGGAAAGGCGGGTGACGAGTAGTATCGACTTGATATGATCTTGTCGAACCCGGCTGCGCCAAGTTGAGAGATCGCATCCGCAACGATCTGACGAGACGGCAGATCTTCGAATGACAGGTTGCCTCCCACCGCGATCAGGCAGTCGGCCATGGGTGCTACAATTCTCATATCTATCGCAGGCCCAGTGTAAACAGTCTTGCGCAAAGCCAATCGAGGCAGCATAAGAGCGACGCTGGCATCGCCGGATTCTCCTGTGGGTTGTGCGACAGCGGTCGCGATCCGGAGCACATTAAAGGGACGCACGATGTTTTACAAAGACGACCGACTGGCCCTCTTCATCGATGGATCGAACCTCTACGCTGCGTCGCGCGCGCTCGGCTTCGATATCGATTACAAGCTCCTGCGGCAGGAATTCATGCGCCGCGGCAAGCTTCTGCGGGCCTTCTACTATACCGCGCTTCTCGAGTCTGACGAGTATTCCCCGATCCGGCCGCTGGTAGACTGGCTGCAATACAACGGCTTCACCATGGTCACGAAGCCCGCGCGCGAATACGTGGACAGCCAAGGCCGCCGCAAGGTCAAGGGCAACATGGACATCGAACTCACGATCGACGCCATGGAAATCGCGCCGCATGTCGATCACATCGTGCTCTTTTCTGGCGACGGCGACTTTCGCCGATTGGTCGAGAGCCTGCAGCGCAAGGGCGTGCGCGTCTCGGTCGTCTCCACGATCCGTGCGACCCCGCCCATGATCGCCGACGACCTGCGCCGCCAGGCCGACAACTTCATCGAGCTTGACGAGTTGCGTGAAGTGATCGGCCGTCCGGCGCGCGAACCGCGTGAGCTGCGCGAGATGACCCCCGCATCCGAGGCCGAGCGCGAGCCGACCGCGGGCTAGGTCGCACGCCGCTGGACGCGGAGGCGGGCGAAGGCGAATCTTCGCCCGTCAAGACGCTTCCGGGCACAGCACATGGCCGCGCGTCCCGATCACGCCGACGATGGTGCCGCGAGTGCCATGACCAGCGCGCGCAGGTCCGCGGCCAGTTGCGCGCGGTCGGCCGTGCCGAGGTGGACGGCGCCAGTATAGGCCATCAGCACCAGCCGCGCCGCGCGGGCGGGGTCGGGTGCGGCGGCCTGCGCAAGAAGTTGCCTCAGATAGGCCAGCCGCGCGGCATCCGCTGCAGCCTGCGCCGCGCCTGCGACCGGATCGCTGCGCGCCCAGTCGCGAATCGCGGCCTCGGTCGCATAGCCGCCATAGGGGGCATCGAGGTCGGAGGTGGCGAGGTCAACGAGCCGCCCGAGCCGTTCGCGGGGGGTGGCGCCGGTCTCGGCCATGGCCACGATCCGGTCGGTCGCCTCGGCCTGCCAATGTGCGAGCATGCGCGATTTCAGGTCGGGCAGGTTCCTAAAATGCCAATAGAAGCTGCCTTTTGACACGCCGAGGTCGCGGGCCACCACCTCGGCCCGGACCGCAGCGATGCCACCCTGGCCCAGACGGCGAAAGGCGGCGGCGATTGTGGCATTTCGTGACCGCGTTCTGCGCACTGGGTGGCGCTGGCGCTGGTATGGGCGGGGTTGGCCTTGCGGAGGCGCGCGGCATGACCCTGCGCCGCCGGCATTGCCTGAACGCTGCGGTGCGGTCCATCTATCGGCATGCTGTCGTCGAGCCCGTGCTGATCGCGCTTTTTGGCGTGCAGATCGCGCTCGGGCTGGCGCTCGTCTGGCGGCGGGGGCGCCCGTCCGGGGCTTGGGCGCTGGCGTAGGTCGCATCGGGCGTGTGTGTGGCTCGCGCTGTTTGTGGTCCAGCACGTCCCCGCCGTGCTGCGCGCGCGGCCAGAAACGGGCACCGCCTTTGCCGCGGCGGTCGTGCAGGAGTGGCCGGGTGCTGCCTATTTCATCCCCTATTACATCGCCGCGGTGGCGGCGCTCGCGACTCATCTTGCTGCCGCGCACCGCTTCGCGCTCTGGCCCGCCCCGCCCGATCTGCTGGCGCGCGCCCTGCCTTGGGCCGGGGCGGCGCTGGGGGTGGTGATCGTTGCGGGCCTCCTGGGTGCCTTTGGCTGAGGGGCTGGACCTGCGGGGCCGATCCGACTACCAATCCGGGGCAGGAGAGTGCCATGACCAAGCCCCCCCTCACGCTTCTTCTTGCCGCGCCGCGCGGGTTCTGCGCGGGTGTCGATCGCGCCATCAAGATCGTCGAGCTCGCGCTCGAGAAATGGGGGGCGCCGGTCTATGTCCGCCACGAGATCGTGCACAACCGCTTTGTCGTCGACAGCCTGCGCGCCAAGGGGGCGGTGTTCGTCGAGGAACTCTCCGAGTGCCCCGACGACCGGCCGGTGATCTTCTCGGCCCATGGCGTGCCAAAATCGGTGCCCGAGACGGCCGCGCGGCGCAACATGATCGCGGTCGATGCCACCTGCCCGCTGGTGACGAAGGTGCACATGGAGGCCGCGCGCCACCACGCCAACGGCCTCCAGATGGTGATGATCGGGCACGCGGGCCATCCCGAGACGGTGGGCACGATGGGCCAGCTGCCCGAGGGCGAGGTGCTGCTGGTCGAGACGATCGCGGATGTGGTGCGCCTGCGCGTGCGCGACCCCGAGCGGCTCGCCTTCATCACGCAGACGACGCTCTCGGTCGATGACACGGCCGCGGTGGTGACGGCGCTGCGCTCGCGCTTTCCCTCGATCGTGGGCCCGCACCGCGAGGATATCTGCTATGCCACGACCAACCGGCAGGAGGCCGTGAAGGCGATGGCCGGGCGGATCGAGGCGCTCTTCGTCATCGGCGCGCCCAATTCCTCGAACAGTCGCCGGCTGGTCGAGGTCGGCCGCGCGGCGGGTTGCGCGCACGCCCAACTGATCGAACGGGCCGCCGACATCGACTGGCGCGCGATCGAGGGGGTGCGGACGGTCGGCGTGACGGCGGGGGCGAGCGCGCCCGAGGTGCTGATCGAGGAGGTGCTCGCGGCCTTTGACGCGCGCCATGACGTCACGCGCGAGATCGTCGAGACGGCGGTCGAGCGGGTAGAGTTCCGCGTGCCGCGCGTCCTGCGCGAAAGCGCATGATCAGCCTGCATTTCCTGATCACGGCCTTCGTCGTCGTCCTCGCTCCGGGGACGGGGGTGATCTATACGCTGGCCGTCGGGCTCGGGCAGGGGCGGGGGGCCGCGATCGCGGCGGCGGCGGGCTGCACGGCGGGGATCGTGCCCCATCTCGCGGCGGCGATGCTGGGCCTTGCCGCCGTCCTGCACGCAAGCGCGCTGCTCTTCACGTTGGTGAAGCTTCTTGGCGTGGCGTATCTGCTCTGGCTTGCGTGGCAGGCGGTGGCGGCGGGCGGGGCGCTGCATATCGGGCAGGGCGGGGCGGAGCGGCGCGAAAGCGGCTGGCAGATCGCCCGGCGTGGCGCGCTCGTGAACATCCTCAACCCCAAGCTCTCGATCTTTTTCCTCGCGCTCTTGCCGCCCTTCCTGACGGGCCGGGCCGAGACGGCGGCGGCCGAGATCGTGCTGCTCGGCGGGGTGTTCATGGCGATGACGCTTGCGGTCTTCGTCCTCTACGGCATCTTCGCGGCCGAGGCGCGGGTGCTGCTGACCGCCCGGCCGGGGGTGGTGCGCTGGATGAACCGCGGCTTTGCGGCGGCCTTCGCGGCCCTCGCCGGGCGGCTCGCGCTGGAGCGGGCATGACGGGCGGGCCCGACCTCGCGCCGGTGCCACGGCCAGCGCTGATCCTGGGGCTCGCGGGCCTCATCCCCTTTGCCTGGGGGGCGGTGACGGTGCTCGACCCGGCGCTCGCGGCGCTGGTGCCCGCGCGGCTCGCGGGGCGGGCGCTGCTCATCGGCTATGGCACGATCATCCTGTGCTTCATGTCGGGCGTGCTGTGGGGTTTTGCCGCGAAGGGGGCCGAGCGGGCGTGGCGGGGCTATGCGGCCTCGGTCGTGCCGGCGCTCTGGGCGCTCTTCATGGTGACGGGGCCCGAGGCGCAGGCGCTGTCGGCGCTACTCACGGGGTTCTTCGCGCTGCTGGCGCTCGATGCGCAATTCGCGCTCTGGCGGCTGGTGCCGCGGTGGTGGATGCGGCTGCGCTTCCTGCTGACCGCGGGGGTGGCCGTCTGTCTGGGGGTGGGGTTGTGGCTGGGCTGACGCTCTATTCGATGCCCTCGTCGGGCAATTCCTACAAGGTGCGGCTGATGCTGGCCCATCTCGGGCGGCCCTATCGGCACGTCGCCTGCGAATACGGCAGCGGCGGGCTGGCAGAGGCGCGCGCGGCGGGGCGCATGCCGCTCGACCGGGTGCCGGTGCTGGAGCTGCCCGACGGGCGGCTCCTGCCCGAATCGAACGCGATTCTGTGCTGGCTGGCCGAGGGGACGGCCTGGATGCCCGCCGACCCCTTTACCCGCGCCGAGGCGCTGGCCTGGATGTTCTGGGAGCAGAACCAGCACGAGGGCGTGATCGCGGTGCGCGCGGCGCTTTGCTGCTATCCCCACCGCGCGGCGGACGCGACGCCCGAGCGGATGGCGGCGCTGCTGACCCGCGGCAACGAAATCCTCGGCCAGATGGAGGCGCATCTGGCGGGGGGGCGGGCGTGGCTTGCGGGCGATGCGCCAAGCGTCGCCGACCTCTGCCTTTACGCCTACACCCATTCGGCCGACACGCGCGGCGGCTATGACCTCGGGCCGTTCGCGGCGCTGCGCCGCTGGCTCGGGCGCGTCGCCGCCCTGCCGGGGCATGTGGGCCTTGCGGAGATCCCGGGCTGATGGCCGAGCTCTTGGCCTATACCGACGGCGCATGCAGCGGAAACCCGGGGCCGGGGGGCTGGGGCGTGCTCATGCGCGCGACCGAGGCCGGCGCGACGCTGCGCGAGCGCGAGCTGTCGGGCGGCGAGGCGATGACGACCAACAACCGAATGGAACTCATGGCCGCGATCTCGGCGCTCGAAAGCCTGACGCGGCCGGCCGAGATCACGATCGTGACCGACAGCGCCTATGTGAAGAACGGCATCACCGAATGGCTCGCGGGCTGGAAGGCCAAGGGCTGGCGCGTCTCGACCGGCAAGCCCGTGAAGAACGAGGACCTCTGGCGCCGCCTCGATGCCGCGCGCGTGCCCCACAAGGTGACGTGGCGCTGGATCAAGGGCCACGCGGGCCACGAGGGCAACGAACGCGCCGATGCGCTGGCGCGCGCGGCCATCGCGCGGCTGCGCGCGAGCGGGCAACGGGCGCCCTGATCAGTAGCCTGCGTTCCGGTCTACCAGATAGAGTAGCGGCTGCCCTGCCTGATCGCGGCGGATATTCTCGGCGATCACGCGCGCCGATGTCTCGGCCCGTGTATCGGCGGCGATGTGGGGCGTGATGGTGATCCGCGGCTCGGCCCAGAACGGGTGATCGGGCGGCAGCGGTTCGGTCCGGAAGACATCGAGCGTCGCGCCCCCCACCTGCCCGGACGCGATCGCCGCCAGAAGTGCCGCGTCATCGATCAGCGCGCCGCGCCCCGGATTGACGATGCACGCCCCCCGCGCCAGCAGCCCGAGGCGACCGGCATCGAGCGTGTTCTCGGTCGCGGGCGTCAGCGGCAGGAGCGTGACGACGATCTCGGCCCCCGCGAGGGTCGCGCGCAGCCCCGCCGGGCCCGAGCGCGTCCGCAGACCCGAGACGCGCCGCGCCCGGCGCGCCCATCCCGTCACGTCGAAGCCGAGCCGCGCCAGCGCCCGCGCGCACGCGAGCCCCAGCACCCCAAGCCCCAGCACCGCCACCTTGCGCTCGGACGCGAGCGGGGGGATGCGCACATCCCAGTGCGGCGCGGGGGGCCGGACGAAGCGGTCCGTCCCGAGGTGATGGCGCAGCACGTTGCCCACCACATATTCGACCATCCCCTGCGTCAGTCCCGGATCGACCATCCGGCAGAGCGGCTGCGTCAGCGTCGGGTTGCCCACGATCGTCTCGACGCCCGCCCAGAGGTTCAGCACCGCGCGCGTCCGCACGAAGGGGGTGAAATCCGTGATCGTGCCGCGCGGGGCATAGACGATGTAATCGACCGCGGCCGGATCGGCGCAATCGGGTGCAAGGTCTGCCTCGATCCCGGCTTCGGCGAGGGCGCGGCGCAGCGGCGCCTCGAATTCGGGCCAGAGGCGGCGGGGGGCAGCGAAGAGGATGCGAAGGGTCATGCGCGGGCTCTCTGTCTGGGGCGGTGGACATTCGCGCTCTGGACGATGCCGAAGGCCGCCATGATCACGAGCATGGCCGACCCCCCGTAGGACACGAGCGGCAGCGGAACACCGACTACGGGTGCGAGCCCCATGACCATGCCCATGTTGATCGCGAAGTAGAGAAAGAAGGTCGTGCCGATCCCGATGCACACGAGCGCCGAGAAGCGGTCGAGCGATGCGAGCGCGATGCGCAGGCAGACCGCCACGACGAGGGCATAGAGCACCAGAAGCGAGACTGCCCCGACGAATCCGAATTCCTCGGCCAGCGTCGTGAATATGAAGTCGGTGTGCCGTTCGGGCAGGAAGTTCAGCCGGTTCTGAGTCCCCTGCATCAGGCCGCGCCCGCCCCAGCCACCCGAGCCGAGCGCGATCTGGGCCTGGCTGATGTGATAACCCGCCCCGAGCGGGTCGCTTGCCGGATCGAGAAACGTGTCGATCCGGCGATACTGATAATCCTTGAGCAGTTGCCACGGCGTCCCGCGCGAGAGAAAGACTGCCGTCACTGTCCCGCCCGCTCCGGCGATTGCGACCGCGAAATAGCCCAGATGCACCCCGGCCGCGAGCATCACAGCCCCGCCCCCGAAGATGATCAGGAGCGCCGTCCCGAGGTCAGGCTGCACGAGCACGAGTGCCGCCGGAAGGCCGATGATCGCCAGCGGCAGCAACACCCACAACGGGCGAGAGATGCGCGCAGGGGGCAGCCAGTCGTAATAGGCCGCCAGTGCCATCACGAGGGCCACCTTCATGAGTTCAGAGGGTTGCAGGCGGATCACCCCGAGGTCGAGCCACCGCTGCGCGCCCATGCCGACCGCGCCTGCCAGATCTACCGCCACGAGAAGCGCAAATGCGACGCCATAGGCCAGCCCCGACGCGCCGCGCCAGACCCAGATCGGCACCATTGCGAAGGCGACCATCACCGCAAGCCCGAAGGCGAAGCGCTGCAGATGGGTTTCGGCCCACACGTCGAACCGGCCACCGGCGACCGAGTGGAGCATGACCACCCCGACCCCCGCCAGCGCGACCAGCAGCACGATCAGCGCCCAGTCGAGGTAGAGGATCTTGCCCGGCCCCGACGGGACGCGGCGGATCGAATACTCGAGATAGCTCATGCCCGGTCCGCCCCCTTCGTCCCCGCGGGGCTGATCGGGCGGAGCCGGGCCCGCAGCGCCTCAAGGTCGCTTTGGATCCTGCCGCGCTGGTTCTCGGGATAGGCGGCAAGGGGCGGCATGTCGCCCGTCAGGGCGCGCAGCACGATGTCGCGTGCAATCGGTGCCGCGACGGCCGATCCGCCGCCGCCGTGCTCGACCACGACCGAGACCGCGATCCGCGGTGCCTCGACCGGCGCATAGGCGACGAACAGCGCGTGATCGCGCCGGTTCCATGGCAGATCCTCGTTCGCTATGATGCCACGCGCGCGTTCCGCTGCGGTGATGTTGCGCACCTGGCTCGTTCCGGTCTTGCCCGCGAGCGTCAGCGCCGGATCGACGCTGCGCGCCGCGTAGGCCGTGCCCTCGCGGGTGTTCACGACATCGACCATGCCTGCGCGGATGGCAGCCAGATGGCTTTCGGGAATGCCCATCGGCGAGGCCGGCACGGGGCTGGTTTCGCGCCCGCCTTCGGCGAGCACGAGGCGCGGAACCACGGCGCGCCCCGTCGCAAGCCGCGCCGTCATCACCGCCAGCTGAAGGGGTGACGACAGCACGAAGCCCTGCCCGATCGAGGCGTTGATCGTGTCGCCGATCATCCAGTCCTGCCCGCGCTTCTCGCGTTTCCACGACCGGGTCGGGTTGAGGCCCGCGGCAATCGCCGACATCGGCAGGTCGTGCCGCTCTCCCAGTCCGAAGCGGGCTGCCATCGCGGCAATGGCGTCGATGCCCACGCGCTGCGAGATGTCGTAGAAGTAGACATCGCAACTCTCGGCAAGCGCTGGCCCGAGCGCCATGTTGCCGTGCCCGGCGGATTTCCAGCAATGAAAGCGCCGCCCCGAGGCATCGAGGTGGCCCGGGCAATAGACGGTCGTTTCGGGTGTGATCGCCCCGGCCTCGAGGGCAGCCAGCGCCGTGATCATCTTGTAGGTCGATCCCGGCGGATAGACGCCCTGCACTGCCTTGTTGGCGAGCGGCCGGTGATCGTCCTCGAGCAAGGCGTTGTAGGCGCTCGAGGATATCCCGCGCACGAAGAGGTTGGGATCGAACGAGGGCGCCGAGCCCACGGCCATCAGATCGCCCGTCGCGATGTCCATCACGACGGCGGCGGCGCTTTCCTCTCCGAGCCGTTCCTGCACGAAGTTCTGCAGCCCCGCGTCGATCGTCAGGCGCAGGTCGTCGCCGGCCTGCCCGTCGCGCCGGTCGAGTTCGCGCATGATCCGCCCGGCCGCGTTCACCTCGACCCTCCGGCTGCCCGCACGGCCGCGCAGCTGATCCTCGCGCCAGCGCTCGAGCCCGATCTTGCCGATCTGGAACTTGGGGATCCGCAGCACCGGATCGGGATCCTCGAGATTTTCGAGGTCACGATCCGCGACCGGCCCGACGTAGCCCACGACATGGGCGAAATCCGGACCGAGCGGGTAGATCCGTGACTGTCCGACTTCGGCCGCGATTCCCGGCAAGGCAGGCGCGTTGATCCCGACGGCCGTCACCGCCTCCCAGCTAAGCCGGTCGGCGACGATGATCGGCACGAAGGCGCCCCGTCGGCGCGCTTCGCGCAAGGTGCGCTCAACGTCCTCGGGATTGAGCGCGACGACGCTGCCCAGTCGCGCCAGCGCCGTCTCGAGGTCGCCCGCATCCTCGCGCGTGATGACGATGCGATAGTTCTGCTCGTTGCCCGCGATCAGCACGTTGTTGCGGTCATGGATGAGGCCGCGGACCGGCGGTAGGAGACGGATCGAGATGCGGTTTTCCTCGGCGAGCAGCCGGAATTCGGCCGACCGAAGCCCCTGCATCTCATAGAGGCGCAAACCGAGGATACCCACGATCCCGGCCTGCACCCCGCCGATCAGCAAGGTGCGCCTGCCGATCCGGGCGAGGCTCGCGCCGGTATCCGGGGCCGGGCGCTTCACAGCCGCCTCCCGCGATCGTCGACTTCGCCCGAGGCAGGCTTGCGCAGTCCGAAGATGGCGCGCAGCACGAGGACTACCAGAGGATAGAACAGCATCGTCACGAGCGCCTCGGCCGCGATGTCGCCGATCGGCGGCTGCGGCACCATCAGCAGCCCGAGCGCGATCCTGCCGGTCGCGAACATGCCGGCAAAGACGATCGCGACGAGCAGCCATTCCGCCCAGAAGCCCAGATCGCGAGAACTCTGCGCGCGGTCGCGCAGCACCTCGGTTCCTGCAAGTGTCAGCGCCGCCCAGAGGCCGGGCGGGCGCATGGTGAGCAGATCCTCGAGGAACACAAGGATCGCGACCATCGGCGCGGGCACGAGATCCGGGCGGCGCATCACCGTCGCCGCCAGAAGGCACAGCACCGCGTCCGGTCCGGGCCTGCCCGGCACCCCTCCGAGCGGCAGGAGCGAGAGGAACACCGAGCCCAGCACCGCAGCGGCGATACCGGCCTGCACCAGCCGCGAGCGGTCCAAGAGACGGTCAACCATTGCCGGGTGCCTCGGCTGGCGGCGCTTCGGCGGGCATGGGCGCGCCATCGGAAGTCTCTGGCAGGATCGGGGGCGTCTGCGGCACGATCAGTCCGCCCGGATCGGAGATGACCGGAGCTTCGTGGCTGCGCAGCACGCGCAGAAATTCGAGCCGCAGGTAATCGGCCGCCAGCGTCACCCGCAGCCGCCCGTCGGGCCCCTCCACCACCTCGCCGACGGGCAGGCCGGCCGGAAACACCCCGCCTTCTCCCGAACTCACCACCCGGTCGCCGGGACGGACCAGATCGGGTGTCTCGACGAAGTCAAGCGGCGGTAGGGTCGAATTGTCGCCCGCGAGCATCGCGCGCTGCCCCGAGGGCAGCACTGTCACCGGCACACGGCTGGCGGCGTCGGTCAGAAGCAGCACCCGCGCTGTCCGCTCGCCCAGCCCCGCGACGCGCCCGACAAGCCCGAGCCCGTCCATCGTCGCCCAGCCGTCGCGGATGCCGTCGCGCTGCCCCACGTTGATCAGCACCGACTGCCGGAAGGGCGACCCGGAATCGGCCAGCACCACGCCCGTGACATGCATGAGGCTCGGGTCGAGCCGCACGCGGTTGAGGTCGAGCAGGCGGGCATTTTCCTGCTCGAGCTGGATCGCGGCCTCGCGCCAGGCTTTCATCTGCTGAAGCTCGCGGCGCAGTTCCCGGTTCTGTTCATAGACGCGGGCATAGGTCGTGACATCCGCGACCATCGTGCTCAGCCGCGCGACCGGCACCAGCGCCCAGCCCAAGTCAGGCACGATGCGGTCGATCACCGCCATGCGCAACCGCTCGACCCGCGGGCTGTCGATCCGCCAGACGACGAAGACCGCGATGAGGGCAAGCCCCAGCACCGCCGCAAGCAGCCGGCGGGTCTGGCGGATTTCGGCCTCTGTGCTCTGGTCCCTTGCCAACTCGGCCTCGTGCTGCGGGGCCCGGGGGCGTCAGCTGTCGTAATCGATGACGTGGCGCAACTGCTTTTCGTATTCGAGCGCGCGCCCCGTGCCGAGGGCCACGCAACTCAGCGTCTGGTCGGCGACCGAGATCGCAAGCCCCGTTCGCTCGCGCAGCGCGAGGTCGATGTCGCCCAGAAGCGCGCCCCCGCCCGTCAGCATCACGCCCCGGTCGACGATGTCGGCCGCAAGGTCTGGCGGCGTCGCCTCGAGCGCCTGCATCACCGCATCGCAGATCTGCTGGACGGGTTCGGCCAGCGCCTCGGCGACTTGCGCCTGGCTCAGTTCGATCTCCTTGGGCACGCCGTTCAGGATGTCGCGGCCACGAATGCGCACGATGGTGCCGCGCCCGTCGGCGGGCATGCGCGCGCTGCCGATCGTGGTCTTGATCCGCTCGGCGGTCGATTCGCCCACGAGCAGGTTCTGCTGGCGCCGCAGGTAAGAGATGATCGCCTCGTCCATCCGGTCGCCGCCGACGCGGACCGAGCGGGCATAGACGATGTCGCCAAGGCTCAGCACCGCGACCTCGGTCGTACCGCCGCCGATGTCGACGACCATGCTGCCCGTGGGGTCGGTGATGGGCATGCCGGCCCCGATCGCCGCCGCGATCGGCTCGGCGATGAGACCCGCCCGACGCGCACCCGCCGAGAGCACCGACTGCCGGATCGCCCGCTTCTCGACCGGGGTCGCGCCGTGCGGCACGCAGACGATCACCTTGGGCTTCGAGAAGCTCGACCGCCGGTGCACCTTGCGGATGAAGTGCTTGATCATCTCCTCGGCGGTGTCGAAGTCGGCGATGACCCCGTCGCGCATCGGCCGGATCGCCTCGATCGATCCGGGCGTCCGCCCGAGCATGAGCTTGGCATCCTCGCCGACCGCGAGCACCTGCTTCTTGCCGTCCTTGACGTGATAGGCCACGACCGACGGCTCGTTGAGGATGATGCCCCGTCCCTTGACGTAGACGAGCGTGTTCGCCGTGCCGAGGTCGATGGCCATGTCGGATGAGAAGAGGCCCGATAGGATCGACATGGCGCGGATTTCCCCTCTCGCGTCGGTGGTGGCCCGCGGCCTGCCTGCGGGCGATTCCCCCAAGGGCGCGACCCCCCGCTTATAGGCAGGGCGGGCGCGGCGCGGAAGGGGGCAGGCCGCCGCGCCGGCCGGGGCTCGATGCCCCGGCCGGCGCGGTCCCGCCAATCCCGCAGGGGATCAGCCGATTTCGGCCGGCCGCGTCTTCTGCCGCCGCACGATCAACTTGTTGAGAGCGTTGACATAGGCCTTCACGCTCGCGACCACCGTATCGGTATCGGCCGACTGGCCGGTGACGATCTTGCCGTCCTCCTCCATCCGCACGCTGACGGTGGCCTGCGCGTCGGTGCCCTCGGTCACCGCATGCACCTGATAGAGCTGCAGCCGCGCCTTGTGCGGAAAGAGCATCTTGATCGCGTTGAAGGCCGCATCGATCGGGCCGTCGCCGGTCGCGTCGATGTGGCGCACCTCGCCGTCGATCGCAAGCGTCAGGTCCGCCTCCTGCGGGCCCTCGGTGCCGCAGACGACGCGCAGCCGGCGCACCTGGATGAAGTCGTGCTCGGTCGTCGTGGCGTTGTCGGCCACCAGCGCGATCAGGTCGTCGTCATAGACCTCCTTCTTGCGGTCGGCGAGCGCCTTGAAGCGCACGAACACGTCGTTGAGCTGGTTGTCCGCCAGTTCATAGCCCAGATCGCGCAGCTTGGCGCGCAGCGCCGCGCGCCCCGAATGCTTGCCCATGGCGATGTTCGTCGCCGTCAGGCCGATGTCCTCGGGCCGCATGATCTCGAAGGTCGCGGCGTTCTTCAGCACCCCGTCCTGATGGATGCCGCTTTCGTGGAGGAAGGCGTTCTTGCCCACCACCGCCTTGTTGAACTGGACCGGAAAGCCCGACACGGCCGCGACGAGGCGGCTGATCTTCATGATCTTCGTCGTGTCGATGCCGGTGCGGTAGGGCATGATATCGTTGCGCACCTTGATCGCCATCACGACTTCCTCGAGCGCGGTGTTCCCCGCCCGCTCGCCCAGCCCGTTGATCGTGCATTCGATCTGCCGCGCCCCCGCGCCGACGGCCGCGAGCGCGTTGGCCGTCGCCATGCCGAGGTCGTTGTGGCAGTGCGTGGCGAAGATGACGCGGTCCGCACCCGGCACGCGCGCGCGCAGCATCGCGATCAGCTCGGCCGATTCCCGCGGCGCGGTGTAGCCCACCGTGTCGGGGATGTTGATCGTGCCCGCGCCCGCCTTGATCGCGGTCTCGACCACGCGGCAGAGATAGTCGTGCTCGGTCCGGGTCGCGTCCATGGGCGACCACTGGACGTTGTCGCAGAGGTTGCGGGCGTGGGTCACGGTCTCGTGGATGCGCGCGATCATCCCCTCGGGGTCGAGCTTGGTGATCTCGCGGTGGAGCGGCGAGGTGCCGATGAAGGTGTGGATGCGCGGCCGGCGGGCGTGGCGCACCGCCTCCCAGCAGCGGTCGATGTCGGCGGCGTTGGCGCGTGCCAGCCCGCAGATGACGGCGTTCTGCGTGGCGGCGGCAATCGCGCGCACGGCCTCGAAATCGCCCTGCGAGGCGATGGGAAAGCCCGCCTCGATGATGTCGACGCCCATCTCGTCGAGAAGGGCGGCGATCTCGAGCTTCTCCTCATGCGTCATCGTCGCGCCGGGGGATTGCTCGCCATCGCGCAGCGTGGTGTCGAATATCAGGACGCGGTCCTGTTCGCGGGTCGTGGTCATGGGGGTGTTCCGGTCTGTCGGTTTCGGTCTGGCGGGTCCCTTGGGCGCTTGTCACCTCCGAGCGGTCGCGCCCGAGGGCACGCTCAGAGGCGGCTAAGGAGAAGCGCGCGCCCCGAGGCCCGGGCGCGCGATGCGTCCGCGAGGGTCGGGGCAGGGGTGGTGCCGATCCGGTTCATGGGGCGCGACTATACCGCCGCGGGCAGGTTTGAAAAGCCCAAAATATCGGGAGGCGGCGCGT
>JBIKVM010000015.1:0-27192 GCA_044356825.1 Limisphaerales bacterium | reverse complement strand
GAGCACGACTGCGCCGGGCGCAGCATCTTCGCGCCTCGGCCGCGCCACGCGCCGCCCGACCATGAGTTCGGCGAGTTCGGCCGCCGTCGTTGTTTCCGTCGCACGCTCGGCGACGACCCGCCCGCCGCGCAGCACCACCACCCGGTCCGCTGCCCCCATCACCTCGTGCAGCTTGTGGCTGATGAAGATGATCGACAGCCCCTCGGCTGTCATGGTGCGCAGCGTGGCAAAGAGGCGCTCGGCCTCGGGCCTCGCAAGCACTGCCGTCGGTTCGTCGAGCACGAGGATGCGCGCATCGCGATAGAGCGCCTTCAGGATCTCGACCCGCTGGCGCTCGCCGACCGACAGGTCGCGCACCGCCGCGTCGGGATCGACCGGCAGGCCGAAGCGCGCCGCGATTTCGAGAAGCCGCCGCCGCCCCTCGGCCCGGCGGCTCGCGAGGCGGCCGAGCGGTTCGGAGCCGAGCATCACGTTCTCAAGCACGCTGAGATTTCCCGCGAGCGTGAAGTGCTGGTGCACCATTCCGATCCCCGCCGCGATCGCCGCGCGCGGCTGGCCGGGCGGCAGCGCCCGGCCATCGACCATGACCTCGCCCGAATCGGCGCGGTAATGCCCGAAGAGGATGTTCATCAGCGTCGTCTTGCCCGCCCCGTTCTCGCCCAGCAGCGCAAGGATCTCGCCCCGGCCGAGTGCGAGGTCGATGCCGTCGTTGGCAAGCAGCGCCCCGAAGCGGATCGAGACCCCGCGCATCTCGAGAACCGGCCCCGTCATGCGAGCCCCGCGACCGGATAGGGGAACGCCGGATCGGGCCGCTCGCGCTCGATTGCGGCGGCGAGCCCCATGAGCAGCGCCTCGCCCCCCTGCCGGCCGTGCAACGCAAGCCCGACGGGCAGCCCCTCGGGGTCGAGGCCCCAGGGCAGCGACAGCACCGGCTGGCCCGCCGCATTGGCAAGGGCGGCGTTCGGCGCGATGCGTTCGAAGGCCGCGAAATGGGCGTCGGTGTCGGTCGCGGCCATGTCAAAGGTGCCGACGCGCGGCGGTTGACCGGCAAGCGCGGGATAGAGGATCAGGTCGAGCCCGGCGAGCATCGCCTCGGCCCGGTCGGACAGGATCGCCATCTCGCGGGCGGCGGCGATCAGGGCCGACGCCGGCATGGCCCGGCCCTCGGCGGCGATGGAAGCGGCGATGGGCGGGGCCTCGTCATCCACAATGCCGGCGGCATCGAACCACCCGGCCAGCGCCGCGGTCAGGACGGTGCGCGTGATCCGCGCCGCGCTTCCTCCCAGATCGTCGGGGGCGGCGACGGGCCGCACCTCATGGCCCGCGCGTTCGATCGCGGCAGCACAGGCGTGCGCCGCGGCGCACTGCGCGGGCCCCGCCCGGTCGGGGAGCGCAAGCCCGACCACGAGCGCCCGCTCCGGCAGGCGGGGTGCCTCGGACGTGAGCGCCCGCCAGAGCGCCGCGATGTCGCGCAGGCTGCGGGCGAGGGCGAATTCGGCGGCAATGCCCATCAGGTGGTTGGCATGGAGCGGCCCGCCTGGCAGGCGCCCGCGAGAGGGCTTGAGGCCCCACAGCCCGCAAGCCGCCGCCGGCACCCGGATCGAGCCCGCCGCGTCGGTCGCATGGGCGATGGCGACGATCCCCCCCGCCACCGCCGCCGCCGCCCCGCCCGAGGATCCGCCGGGCGAAAATGCCGGGTTCCACGGGTTGCGCGCGGGGTCCGATGTCAGCGCAAGGCCGAAGGGCGGCACGGCCGAAAGCCCAAACGGGATGAGGCCCGCGGCGCAGAACGCCGCGAAGAGGTCGCTGTCGGCGGCAGGATCGACCGCCCGCGCGCGAAGCGCCGCGCACCCCCCCGCCGGCGCGAGCCCCCTTGCATGGGCGCCCAGATCCTTGCCGAGGAAGGGCACGCCGTGGAAAGGGCCGCGCGCGACCGCGGGGGCGGCATCGGCCGCCCCGGCTGCGGCAAGGCCCGCCTCGGGTTCGATGCGCGCCAGCGCCCCGAGATGCGCGCGATCACGGGCGGCGGCAATCGCCGCCGCCATCGCTGCGCGGGCTGTCGTGCGGCCCGCGCCGATCGCCGCGGCCAGCGCCGCAGCGTCGCACATCCCAGCCGCCACGGCGCGCCCGCCCGGTCAGGCCGGTTCGCTCGCGTCGATCGGAACCTCGAACTGCCCGGCCGAGATGGCTTCGTTCTTGGCCTTCATCGGGCCGACCGCCTCGGCCGGCACTTCGGCCTCGACATAGATCAGTTCGTTGCCGCCGTATTTCATGAAGGAATACTCGGTGTAGTCGCGCCCGACCGGGTTGCCCGCCGCGACATCGGCGACGATCGCCTTGATGGTCGGGCCATAGTTCCAGATCGCATTCGCAAACACCGTTCCCGGATAGCGCGGCGTATAGTCGATGAGCGAGCCGATCGACTTCACCCCCCGCTCCTGCGCGCCGTCGGCAGTGCCGATCCGCTCGCCAAAGAGGATGTCGGCGCCGGCGTCGATCTGGGCGATGGCGGCCTCCTTGGCCTTGGCGGGGTCGAACCACGCGCCGATGAAGCCGTTCAGGAACTTCGCATCCGGGTTCACCTCCTTCACGCCGAGGCGGTAGGCGTTGATGAGCAGGTTGACCTCGGGGATCGGATAGCCGCCGACCGAGCCGAACACGCCCGTCTTCGACATCTTGCCCGCGAGCATCCCGGCCAGATAGGCAGCCTCGTGGTTGCGCGTGCCGAAGACGCCGAAGTTGCTGCCCTCGGGCCCGCCCGAGGAGCCCATGAGGAACGCGACCGCCGGATAGTCGGCCGCGACCTGACGCGCCTCGCGCTCGACCGCGTAGCTCTCGCCCCAGACGAGTTGCGCGCCCCCTTCTGCGTATTCGCGCATCGCGCGCGGATAGTCGGTGGCCGATACGCCCTCGGAGAAGACATATTCGATCTCGCCCGCCTCGGCGGCGGCGAGGAAGGCGCCGTGGATGCGGCTGTTCCACGCGTTCTCGACCGGCGAGGCGTGGATCGCGGCAATCTTGGTCGGGCCGGAGGCGGAGGCGCGGCGGATATAGGCAGGCAGGGCGAGCGTGGCGCCCGCGCCGATCAGGAGTTGGCGGCGGGTGGGGCTGAGGCGCATGAAGGGGATCCTCCGGGGATGCAAAGCTGAACCGAACTGAGTCGCCCGTCTGGCACCGCGCCGTCGGGCCTCATCAGGACGCGGAGTGAATGACGCCGCGTGCGGCCTGTCAAGCGGGGAGACGGGCTCGGCCTGCGCCGGGCCGCAG
The DNA here is from genome assembly GCA_044356825.1 of Limisphaerales bacterium. Lineage (GTDB taxonomy): Bacteria > Pseudomonadota > Alphaproteobacteria > Rhodobacterales > Rhodobacteraceae > JAUREX01. Next base: position 23,925 of record JBIKVM010000015.1, on the reverse strand, counting down.
GGGGTGCCCACCCCGCCTCAGTGCGGCGTCGCAGACGCGTCGATGGGCGCATAGGCGGCAGGATCGACCGACGTTGGCCGCCCGGGCAGATCGAGCGTCGAGCGGCGCGGCGCGCCGCGTGCCAGCACCCGACCCCCGCGCATCACGAGAAGCCGCGCCGCGCGCAACCGCACCGCCTCGATCGGGTCGCGCGCCTGAAGGATGACAAGGTTCGCAGCCCCTCCCTCGCGCAGGCGCGGATCGGGCAGGCCCATCGCCGCGGCGCCGTTCAGCGTCACGCTCTCGAAGCTCCACGCCATCGCCTCGCGCGAGGTCATCGGCACGGCGTGGATGCCCATGAACGCGACATCGAGCATGCAGGCATGCCCCAGCGGATACCACGGATCCATCGTGCAATCCTGCCCGAAGGCCACGTTGACGCCTGCCGCGCGCAGCTCGGGCACCCGCGTCAGGCCGCGCCGGCGCGGATAGGTATCCGACCGCCCCTGCAGCGTGATGTTGATGAGCGGGTTCGGCACGATGTGCACCCCCGCCTCGGCAATGAGCGGGATGAGCTTCGAGGCATAGTAGTTGTCCATCGAATGCATCGAGGTCGTGTGCGAGCCGGTGACGCGCCCCTGCAGCCCGTGGCGGATCGTCTCGGCCGCGAGCGTCTCGATGTGGCGCGACATGGGATCGTCGCTTTCGTCGCAATGCATGTCGACACGCAGGCCGCGGTCGGCGGCGAGGCGGCAAAGCTCGCGCACCGATGCCGCGCCGTCCTCCATCGTGCGCTCGAAATGCGGGATGCCGCCGACGATCTCGACCCCCATGTCGAGCGCGCGGATCAGGTTCGCGCGCGCCGTCGGGTCGCGATAGAGCCCGTCTTGCGGAAAGGCGACGAGCTGCAGGTCGATCCAGGGCGCCACGCGCCGGCGCACCTCGAGCAGCGCCTCGACGGCCGTCAGCCGATCATCGCAGACATCGACATGCGTGCGGATCGCGAGCAGCCCCTGCGCCACGGCGAGGTCGCAATAGCGCATCGCGCGCTCGATCACCGCCTCGGCCGTCAGCAGCGGCTTCAACTCCTTCCAGAGCGCGATCCCCTCAAGCAGAGTGCCCGAGGTGTTGAGCCGGGGGAGCCCGAGGCTCAGCGTCGCGTCCATGTGGAAATGCGGATCGGTGAAGGGCGGCGCAACGAGGCAGCCGCCAGCGTCCGTGATCTCGGCCGCCTCGCCCGCAATCGCCGGCGCGATCCGCGCGATCCGACCGTCACGGATCGCGATATCGACGGGCGCGGCGTCGCCCGGTCGGCGCGCGTTGCGGATGAGGTGGTCGAACATTTTGGATCCTGTCACGCTGAAATCGGATGCAGTTGACCCAAACCTCCGCACAGGCGCAAGGGCGTGACCGCGCCGCGAGCTTGACGCTCAGGCGCGCGTCAGGGTCACCTGCGTGACATCGCAGCGACCGCCCCGGAAAGCGCCCGCGCAGGCTGTCAGATAGAGGTTCCACATGCGGCGGAAGCGGTCATCGAAGCCAAGCCGCTGCACCTCATCCCAACGGTCGTTGAAAACGTCGTGCCAGCGGCGCAGGGTCTGGCTGTAGCTGTCGGCGAACTCGATCGAGCCGATCAGGCGCAGGCCCGCCGCCTCGACCTCGCGGCGCAGCGCGGTGGGCGAAGGCAACATGCCGCCCGGAAAGATATATTTCTGTATGAAGTCAACGCTTTTGCGATAGACCTCAAAGCGCGCATCCTCAACCGTGATGATCTGGAGCGCGGCATTGCGCCCGGGTTTCAACCGGTCGCGGATGGTTTGGAAGTAGACGGGCCAGTAGCGCTCGCCGACCGCCTCGAACATTTCGATGCTGGCGATGCCGTCATATTGACCGCGCTCGTCGCGGTAATCCTGCAGGCGGAATTCCACCCGGTCCGCGAGGCCGGCGCGCGCGATGCGCTCGACCGCGTACTCGTATTGCGCGCGCGAGATGGTCAGGCCCGTGACGCGCAAACCGCGCTCGCCGGCGGCGTATTCGGCGAAACCGCCCCAGCCGCAGCCGATCTCGAGCACATGATCGCCCGATTGCGCGCCCATCCGGTCGACGATCGAGGCGTATTTCGCGCGCTGCGCGGCCTCGAGCGATTCCTGGCCCGTGGTGAAGAGCGCCGAGGAATAGGTCATGGTGTCGTCGAGCCAGAGACGATAGAAATCGTTTCCGAGATCATAGTGATAGGCGATGTTCTTTCTGGAACCCGTCTTGGTGTTCGACCGCAACCAGAAGCGCAGCCGCTCGAACGCGCGCACGAGCCCCGCGCCCGGGAAGCCGTCATAGACCGCCTCGTTGCGTTCGTGGACAAGGTCCATGAAGGCCATGAGGTCGGGGGTCGTCCACCAGCCGTCGAGATAGGCCTCGCAAAAGCCGAGGTCGCCGTCGCGCACGAGGCGTGCGAAGGTGTCGGGGTTGAGGACCTCGACCACCGCGACCGATCCGGGCCGGCGCCCCTCGGCCCTGAAGACGCGCCCGTCGGGCAGCACGAAATCGAGCCGCCCGTGTTCGAGGCCCCGCCGGACGAGCGAGAAGACGGTAGGGAAATAGCGCGGCAGGTCCTTTTCGCCGTCGGTCGTCGTCAAGGGTGTCATGCACGGGCTCCGTCATGAGTCGCAAACCTTAGCGCGTCCGGGCGCGCACGCTCAAGCCCCGGATGTCACATTCCTTCTTGCGGAGCGACGGTGTCTGCGTCGCGCCCGCCGCGCGCGCTGTAGGCCGCGAGCGCCCGCGCCCGCCCGGCCTCGAGCGTGATCGCGGGCGCGGGATAGGGCGCGGCGGGGTCGAGGCCCCAGGAACGCGGGACGGCATCGAAATAGGCGCGCGCATCGGGCCCCGGATCGCGCGACAGTTCGGCCACGAAGCGGCGGACATAGGCGCGGTCGGCATCGAATCGCTCGGCCTGCCCCTCGGGGTTGAAGATGCGGAAATAGGGTGCGGCATCGGGCCCCGAGCCCGCCACCCACTGCCAGCCCATCGCGTTCGAGGCCGGATCCCAGTCGACAAGGCAATCGGCGAACCAGTGGAGCCCCACGCGCCAGTCCGTCATCAGATGCTTGGTGAGGTAAGAGGCCACGATCATCCGCGTGCGGTTGTGCATCGTGCCCGTCACATACATCTCGCGCATGCCCGCATCGACGAAGGGCACCCCCGTCAGGCCGCGCCGCCAGGCCTCGGCCTCGGGGCTGTCGCCGCGCCAGGGGAAGTCGTCCCACTCGGGCCGCCAGTTCGCGGTGGCGATATGGGGGGTGTGGTGCAAGAGGTGCCAGGCGAATTCGCGCCAGACCAGTTCCTTGAGGAAATGCTCGTCCCCCTCGCCGTCCTCGATCCGCCGGGCGGCGGCGTGCCAGACCGCGCGCGGCCCGATCTCGCCCCAGGCGAGGTTCTCGGAGAGCCGCGAGGTCGACGGCTGCGCCGGATAGTCGCGCGCCGCCCGATAGCCCTTGAGCGCGCGGTCGAGAAAACCCGACAGCCGCCGCGCCGCCGCTGCCTCGCCGACCGCGAGACGGGGGGCGACGATGGCCGCGCCCCGCCGCATCCGCGCCCCCATCGCCCAGGAGGCGAGTGCCTCCGAGGCGGGCCAGGCGGCGGGCGGGCGCAGGGATGCGACGCGGGGCGCGGGGGCGGGCGCGCCCATCTTCGCGACCGCCCGCCAGAAGGGCGAATAGACGCGGTAGAACCCGCCCTGCCCCGTCTCGACCCCGGCGGGGTCGAAGATCGTGTGGCCGAGATGGCTGCGCGCCGCGATCCCGCGGGCCTTCAGCGCGGCCTTCACCGCGCTGTCGCGCGGGATCGTCGCCGGATCGTGCAACCGCCCCCATTCGACCGCCGCCGCCCCGGTTTCGTCGGCAAGCGCGAGCAACACCTCGCGCGCCGGCCCCCGGCGCAGGACCAGCCGGCTGCCGATCGCCTCGAGCGCGCGGGCATAGGCCTCGAGCCCGAGGCCGAGCCGCCAGAGGGGCGCGGCCCCCATCGCCTCGGTCTCGGGGTCGAGTACGAAGACGGGGATCACCGGCCGACCGCGCGCCGCGACATCGGCCAGCCCCGGGTTGTCGCCGAGCCGCAGGTCGCGCCGCACCCACCAGATGATCGCGCCCTCGGCCGTCATGTCCGCCCCCCTATTTTCAGAGGGTGCGATCTAGCGCGGCGATCAGCCGGTCAACCTCGGCCCGGGTGGTGTAGTGGACGAAACTCAGCCGCAGCACCCCCGCCTCGGGATCGACCCCCATCGCGCCAAGGGGACGGACGGCATAGAAATCCCCGCCCCCCGCCATGATCCTGTGCGCGGCGAGGTCTGCCGCGACGGGTTCGGCCGGGCGGTCGAGTGCGACGGCAACCGTGGGCGCGCGCCCTGCCGCCGTGCGCGGGCCGATCAGGCGCAGATCGTTGCGCGCGCCGAGATAGTCGAGCAGCGGCCCGGTCAGCGCGACCTCATGCGCGCGCATCAGGTCGTGGACGGCCGCCGCGCGCGCCGCGGGCGGGGCGGCGGAACCCGGGAAATGGTGGGCGTGCAGCGCGTCGACGTAATCGGCCATGCCGGCGCAGGCCGCGACCTGCGCGTGGTCGGGCCCGGCCGGGGTGAAGCGCTTGTAGAGCGTGCCGGCATTGAAGAAATGCCCCTGCGCGGGCAGGCGCATGCCGAAGTCGCGGCGGATCGTCATGATGCCCTGATGCGGCCCGTAGGTCTTGTAGGCCGAGAAGAGATAGACATCCGCCCCGAGCGCGCCGACATCGGGAAAGCCGTGGGGCGCATAACTCACGCCATCGACGCAGGTCGCGGCACCGGCGGCGCGCGCCATCGCGCAGATACCCGCGACCGGGTTCACCTCTGCGACCACGTTCGAGCAATGCGGAAAGCAGACAAGCCGCACCCGCCCGTCGGCGAGCAGCCGCGCGAGATCGTCGGGGTCGAGATGGCCCGTCTGAGGGTCGATGCACCATTCGCGCACCTCGATCCCGGCGGCCGCAAGCCGCCGCCAGACGCCCGTGTTGGCCTCGTGGTCCTGGTTGGTGACGACGACCGCCCCGCCCTCGGCCGTCAGCCATTCGCGCACCGCCTGGGCGAGCACGAAGGTGTTGGCCGATGTCGAGGGGCCGAAAGAGACCTCATCCGTCGCGACCCCGAGCATGGCGGCAAGCCGGGCGCGCGCCTCGTCCATCTCCGCCCCGCCCGCCTGCGAGGCGGGATAGGGCGCATAGGGCTGCACCTTGCGCGCGGTGTAGAAGCGCGCGAGGCGCTCGACCACCTGCCGGCACGGATAGGAGCCACCCGCATTCTCTAAAAACGCCCAGCCCTGAAGCGAGGGTTCGGCAAAGGCCGGGAACTGGCTGCGGACGAATTCGACGTCGAGTGCGGGCATGATCGGACCTCTGTCTGGGAACGAACGTCGATTACGCGCTGCGACCTGCGCGCGCAATCGCGTCAAGACCCTTTTCAAGGCGGGGATTTGGGCTAAGAACCCGTGCGCGAATCTTTCCGCGCGCTTGCCCTTACCACCCGATCAGGACAGAGAAAGGATACCGGATGACAGCTCTCAAGCGTCTGTTGACTTCGGCCGCATTTGCCGCTGCCGCGCTGCCTGCCTTCGCCGCCGACCCCGAACTCGTCGTCTTCGACTGGGCGGGTTGGGAGAATGAGCGCCTGATGGCGACCTACACCGCCAAGCACGGCCAGATGCCGACCTATGCCTTCTTTGCCGACGATGACGAGGCCTTCCAGAAGCTCGCCTCGGGCTTCAAGGCCGATGTCGCGCATCCCTGCTCGCAGATGGTGTCGAAGTATCGCGAGGCGGGCCTGATCGAGCCCTGGGACACGAGCCGCATCCCCGAATTCGCCAATATCGAGGCGCGCATGCTCGAATCCTCGATCTTCAAGGATGATGCGGGCGTGTGGTACCTGCCCACCGATTACGCCTACACCGCCGTCGCCTACAACACCACCGAGGTGCCCGAGGCCGATGTCGCCTCGCTCGCGGTATTCCACGATCCGAAATATGCTGGCCGCATCTCGCTGCCCGACAACACCGACGATGTCTTCGCGCTCGCGCTGCTCGCGACGGGCGTGTCGGACTGGACGAACATCACCGACGCGCAGTTCGATGCCGCCGCCGCCTGGCTGCGGACGGCGCATGCCAACGTGCGCGCCTACTGGGCCGACCCGTCGGAGCTTGCGCAACTGATGGCGACGGGCGAGGTGCTTGTCGCCTGGTCGTGGAACGACGCGATCGCGATCATGCGCGGCGAAGGCTTCCCGGTCGGCTTCCAGCGCCGGGCCGCCGAGGGTGCCTCGACCTGGTTCTGCGGGCTCATCAACATGAAGGACGCGCCGGGGTCCGAGGACAAGCTCTATGACTTCGTCAACGCCTTCCTCGATCAGGGCTCGTCGCGCGTGCTGCTCGAGGACTTCGGCTATGCCCATTCGAACACGGCCGGCATGGCGGGGATCACCGCCGAGGAACTGGTCGCGGCGGATGTCGACCCCGTCGAGAGCACGCTCCTGACCCAGACCCCGATCGACCACGCGATGCGCGACCGCATGGTGGCCGAGTTCGAGAAGATCAAGTCGGGCTTCTGACCCGCCCGCCGGCGCCCCCGCGCAAGCAGGGGCGCCGGTTGCGCGCTTTCGCAGCACCCTTGATAGCCCTAGGCTCGGCGCATGACCCGGCGCGCATCCCCCCGCCTTCAGCGTCGTGCTTTCGTCTTCGCCATCACCGCCTCGGCAACGGCGTTCATGGCGATTGAGTCCGTGAAGGCCGGACAAATCGGTCCCCTCATGGTCCACGGGCTACACTCCGACGACATGCTCGTTGTGCGCGATGCGCCCGATGTACTCGGCAAGGCTCTGGGCTGGATCGCCTACGACACCCACGACGTCGTCGTGCTCGAGGTGTCTGCAGACGGTGCCTCGGGGCGCGTCTCGCGCGAAGGGCTCGACGGCTGGGTACAGATGCACTTTCTCAAGCCCGCTCACTAGGCGCGAAGACCGGCTCCGAAGACGGATTGGGACTTGCGCGCCTTGGCCGGGCTGCGCCATCGTATCGACGAAGTGATGCCACGCCCCGGGGGTTTCGCGATGGCACGCCTTGTTCGCTTCTGGCTGGGCCTTCTCGTCTTCATGGCGTCTGCTGCACCTGCCTCCGCCACCGACAGGGCCGCACTGCTCGCCGAAGCCGCAACACTTGCCGCAGCGCTCGAGGGACGGGCGCTGTCCGAGGCGCGCTTTGCGCTTGCCCAGACACGAGCCGAGATCGGCGATGCCGACGCCGCCGAGGCCGATGCGCAGGCGATCCCGGACGATTACATGCGTGCCGAGGCGCTCGCGCTGGTTGCCGCGGCCCGCGCGCAGTCGGGGGACATTGCCGGCGCAATCGCGACCGCAGAGCGGATCGAGGATGCCCGCGAGCAATCCGCCCGCAGTGCCGCCTTCGAGGCGATCGCCGTGGCGCAAGCACTTGCCGGTGACGCGTCGGGCGCCGAGGCCACGACAGGCGCGATCGAGGATCTCTATCGCCGCGCCGAGGCGCAGGCCGCAATCGCGCGGGCGCAGGCGCGATCGGGCGATTTCGACGCCGCCCTCGAGACCGCACGGCGCATCGAAAGCACCTATTGGCTGACCGATGCCCGGGCCCGCGACGCCTACCGGTTTTCCGAAGTTGTCATCGAGGACATGTGGTATTTCGCGGCGCTGTCCGCGATTGCCGGCATCCGTGCCGAAGCCGGTGACGTCACGGCCGCGCGCGATCTTGCCCGATCCATCCGCGACGGCGGTTGGCGGGCCCGTGCCGTGGCTGCCGTCGCGCTCGCGCAGGCGCGGCGGGGCGAGATCGACGGGGCCATCGCCACCGCGGCCGAGATCGATGCCGTCTCGGGCGACCAGCCGGTGTTTGTCGAGATTGTCCGCGCCCAGATCCGCGTCGGGCGTTTTGATGACGGCATCGCGACGGCGCGGGCGGTGATGGCCGCCTATGGCTCGGCTGACGGGCTTGTCGCTGCCGCGGCCGCATTGGCCGAGGCCGGGGATGACGCGACCGCCCTGGCCGTCACCTCCGAGATCCGGGACAGCCACGCCCATGTTGCCGCACTGACCGAAATCGCCTTGGCCGAGGCGCGGCGCGGCGGCCATGCGGCCGCGCTCGAGACGGCTCAACGCATCCCCTACCAGCACGAAAGGGCTGCGGCGCTTCAGCGCATAGCCGAAATCGCCGCGGCTTCGGGCGCGGTCGATGCCGCCGAGACCGCACTTGCTGCAATCGAGGGCGCGCACGGGCGTGCCGCCGCCTGGGCCGCCAGCATTGCCGCCGAGGCCGCGGGCGGCGGCCCCGAAGCGGCACGCGCACGCGCTGCGACGGGCCCGGGCGGTGCGGCACAGGTCGTGGCGCTGGCGGGAATCGCGCGCCACCTGCCCTGACCCCCGGGAGAAGTGGCGACAAAATCTCTTGCACTTTCGGGCAAGTCGCGTCCAATTCACCCTCAGGGTTCTTGCAGCCCGAGGAGTGCGGGATTGGGCGCAGGTCAGGAAGCCTCGGGTTTGGGCCACCGATCGGGCAAGGTTCAGGGTGCAGGAGTACTGGCCTTCGTCGTGCTGCTCGCGGCAGCTGTGCTCGCCGCGATCGGACTGGTGGCGGCTGCATCGGCACAGGGCGCGCCCGACGCCCCCGCCGCGCTGGTGCAGCGGCTGACGCCTGAGGTGCTGGCCGAGATTTTCCCCGGTGCCACGGGCGTACGGGAACTGGCCGACGGCGGCCCGCCAGCTGCATCGGTACATTCTGGAGAAACCCTTGTTGGATATGCGTTTTCTACGCTTGATGTGCTGCGCGCACCGGGTTATTCGACAACCCCCTTCGACATTGTTGCGGGCGTCACGCTCAAAGGTCAGGTGACGGGAGCGAAAGTTCTCTTCCACCGCGAGCCGTATCTGATCAACGACACCCACCGCACCCGGCTGCTGACGGAACTGCTGGGCTCCCTGGCGGGTCTGGAGGCGCGTGTCGGTGCCGTTGGGGCTCTGCCGCCGCAGCATGTCGCAGGGGCGACGATCTCGGCCCGTGCGATGCGCAACGCGGTGCTCGAAGGGGCGGGAATCGTGCTGCGATTCCGCAGCGGCGCACAGATCGTGACCGAGCCCACTGTCGACACCTTGAACTTTCGCCCGATGACGGCCGAAGAACTGATCGCGGATGGCAGTCTGCGGCAGGTGATCGTGACGAATGCCGACCTCGAGCGGATCATGGCCGAGGCGGGACTTGCCGGACATGAACTCGAGGTCGAACCCTGGGGCAAGCCAGAGGCGATCTACATCGACTTCCGCGTCGGCTATGCGAACCCGCCAACCATCGGGCGCAATGGCGCGGGCCAGTGGAGCTTTGACCATCTGACAGAGGAACGCCCGCCGGGGACCCACGCCCTCATCCTCGCATCTCACGGGCGCTATGACTTCCGCGGTTCGAAATATCGCAACATGTCCCATGGCTTCCGCCTCGAGCGGCTGCAGGTGATCCAGGGCGAGAAGACCTTCGAATTCACCGCGCAAGATCTGATCGGGGCGAACTATGCGCTCGGTCGTGTCGCGCATCTTGTCATCTTGCCGCAGAGCGGTGGCTTCGATCCGTTCGCGCCCTGGCGCGCCGAAGTCCATGCCACGGCGCGCGCACCGGACGGATCTGAAAAGCGCTTCTTGCTCGCCGCAGCCGACTATGTCCTGCCCGACCGATATGTTCTTCTGCCCGAACCGGCGCCGACACCCGCCTGGGTCGAGGCTTGGCAGGAGGGGGCGCGGGATGTCGCAATCCTCGCCGCGGCGCTCGGGCTGCTGACGGTCGGACTCGCCTATCAGCAGAGGATCGTGCGCAACCGGGCCCTCTATCGCTGGGTGCGCCTGGGTTTCCTGAGCTTCACCCTCGTCTGGATCGGCTGGATCGCAGGGGCGCAACTCTCGATCGTGCACCTCATCAATTATCTTGCCGCGCCGCTCGGCGATCTCGACCTGGCCTTCTATCTGGCCGAGCCGCTGATCGTGATCTTGTCGCTCTACACCCTCGCCTCGCTCGTCTGGCTCGGGCGGGGGGTGTTCTGCGGCTGGCTCTGTCCCTTCGGCGCCATGCAGGAGTTGCTCGCCAACATCGCGCGCGCCCTGCGGGTGCCGCAATGGAACCCGTCAGAGCGGCTGCAGACCCGCCTGTGGAACCTCAAGTATGTCATCCTCGCCGTAGTCGTGACACTGGCCTTCACCGCACCCGATGCGGGCGCCGTGGCCGCCGAAGTCGAACCGTTCAAGACCGCGATCACCGCGATCTTCGATCGCGCCCTGCCCTATCTGCTCTGGGCGCTTGTGCTGTTGACCGCAGGCCTCGTGACCGAGCGCGCCTTCTGCCGCTTTCTCTGCCCGCTCGGCGCGGCGCTTGCCATCCTGGATCGGTTGCACATCGTCGAATTGCTTGAGCGCAAGCCTGAATGCGGCGCGCCCTGCCGTCTCTGCGAACGCTCCTGCCCGGTCAAGGCAATCGGCCGCTCCGGTACAATCAAGATGAATGAGTGCTTTCAGTGCCTTGATTGCATGGTGGAATTCCATGACGATCGGCGCTGCCCGCCGCTTGCGAAGCTGCGCAAGCAGGCGACACGCGCGGCAGCCGCCCCCCCCATCGGAGGCCATGCATGACCCACTCGCGCCGTCAGATGCTGCGGATCCTCGGGGCCGGCGCGGCCCTGGGGCTCGCTGGGCTTGCGCTGCGGTCGCGTCCACAGACGGTGCACTGGCAGGGCGAGGCGTTGGGCGCGCTGGCCGCGATCACGCTGTGGCATCCGCGCCCGGCCCATGCGCGCGCCACCCTCGTGCGGGTCGAGGCCGAGCTTGGGCGGCTGGCACGCATCTTCGATCTCCATGATCGAGCAAGCGAGATCGCCCGGCTGAATGCCTCGGGGACGCTTGAGCATCCCTCGACCGATCTGCTCGAGGTGCTCGGGGCCGCCCGAGAGATGGCCGAACGGAGCGGCGGCGGCTTCGACCCGACGGTGCAGCCGCTCTGGCTCGCACGCAGTCTGCGACCGGGGGATGGCCGCGCGCTTGACGCGGCGCGCACCCTCGTGGGTCATGCCGCGGTGGATGCCGGGCCGGGTCGGATCCGTTTCGGCCGCGCAGGAATGCAACTGACGCTCAACGGAATCGCGCAAGGCCATGTCGCAGACCGCATCGCCATGATCCTCAAGTCCGAGGGGTTCGACGAGGCGCTGATCGACGCGGGCGAAATCCGCGCCATCGGCTGGGGGCCGGATGGCGGCGGGCATGCGCTGGGCCGGGTTGATCCGACGGCACCGACGCGGATCGCGGGTACGCTGCGGCTGGGTGACGGGGCGCTTGCGGTCTCGGGGGGCTACGGGATGCGTCTACCCGACGGCGGCCACCACATCCTCGACCCTCGGAGCGGGCAGAGCGTAGATGGCATCATCGAGACGATCGTCTCGCACCCTCGCGCAATCACGGCCGACGGGCTGTCGACGGCGCTTCACGTCGTGGGGGCGGATCGGGCGGGCGCGCTCGTCGCGGCGCACCCGGGCGCGGCGGCACGGATCATGCTTGCCGATGGACGCGTGCTGCGGTTCGGGGCGGGCCCCGCCTCGGAGGCCTGACGGAGGGCGGAGATGCAGATCGGGCGCAGGGAGGTTCTCGGAGCACTGGGCGGCGTGGCGGCAACAGGCGCAGGGCTCTGGACCATCGAGAGGCGGCTCTGGGCGGGCGAGCGCGCCCGGCTCGCGATGCCGCCGCTCGTCGATGCACGGGAATCCCGCAAGGTCGCGCTGCGGGCCCAGACGGGCCGGACGCGCTTCGGCAGCGGCGCGCCAAGCCTGACTGCGGGCTTCAACCAGAGCTTTCTCGGCCCTACCCTTCTGCTGCCGCAGGGAGAGGTCGAGGCGGATATCCGCAACGCCCTCGAAGAGGATGTGACCGTCCACTGGCATGGGCTGCTCGTGCCGGGCGAGGTGGATGGCGGGCCGCACGACCCGATCGCCCCGGGAATGCGCCGGCGCGCGGCGCTCGCGATCGCGCAGGGGCCGTTGCTTGCGTGGTATCATTCGCATGTCCATGGTGCGACGGCGCGGCATGTCTATGCAGGCCTCGCGGGCACGATCCAGATCAGCGACGGCCTCGACGACGACCGTGGCTTGCCGTCGCGCTATGGCATCGACGACCTGACCCTGATCGTGCAGGATCGGCGCTTCGACGAGGCCGGGCGGATGGTCTATGACTTGACCCCGACCGACATCCTGAACGGATTTCACGGCAACCGCATTCTGGTCAACGGTCAGTTCGGGGCCACGGCGGTGGTGCCGCGCGGCATCGTGCGGCTGCGCATCCTCAACGCCTCGAACGCGCGGACCTACACGCTTCTCTTCCCCGACGGTCGCAAGATGCACCTTACCGGCACGGATGGCGGACTTCTGCCCCAACCTCGCGCGACGGGGGTGCTGCGCATCTCCTCGGGCGAGCGTGCCGAGGTGCTGGTCGATTTCTCGGACGGGGCAGGAGCGCAGATGATCTCGGGCCGGGGTGAAATCCCCATCCTCGATTTCACGGTCGATCCCGGGCTCGCGGTACGGATCGACCGGCTGCCCGACCGGATCGCCCCCGACCTGCCGCCCGTACCCGAACCCGATGGACCGACGCGGCGGTTCGCCCTCAACACCGGGGGGGGCGCGGTTCAGGGCAGGGGCGCGGCCCAGGGCGAAGACGCACAGGGCCACAGCCACGGCGAAGGGCACGGGCACGGGCAAGCGCTTGTGGACATGGCGGGCGAGACCGCGTCGACCTCGTCGCATGACCTCCATGATTTCTCGATCAACAATCGGGTCTACGATCCGAACCGCACTGATTTCCACATCCCCAAGGGGACAACGGAACGCTGGATCATATCCGGCGGGGCGGGCGGTGAGCACCCCTTCCACATCCACGGGGTGCAGTTCCGCGTCGTCGACGAAGCAGGCGGCATGGTCAGGATCGAGAACAGCGGCTGGAAGGACACCGTCCTCGTGGCGGGGCAGACCGAGATCATCGTGCGGTTCGATCACTCCGCGCCACCCGAATTCCCCTACATGTACCACTGCCACATCCTCGAGCACGAGGACGCGGGGATGATGGGGCAATTCACCGTCGGCTGATCCGCCCTCAGAAACCGGGGGGCAGCAGCACCTCGTCGATCGCGTGAATGATGCCGTTGTCTGCGCGAATGTCGGCCTTGAGGACGCGGGCGTGATTGACCATTGCGCCACCCTCGACCAGGAACACGACCTCCTTTCCCTGCGTCGTCGGCACGGCCATGCCTTCGGACATGCCCCCCGATCCGACGGAACCCGGTATGATGTGATAGGCGATGATCGCGCGCAGGCGGTCGGGCTGACTCAGCAAGATCTCAAAGCCGCCGCCATCCTCGAGTTCGCGAAAGGCAAGATCGTGGGGGGCAAGCAGCGTGATCGGGCCGGGTGCGCGCAGGGATTGCGCAAGGCCCGACTGCTCGACCATCACGAGGAACATCGCATGATTGCCCGAAGCGCGCAGCGTATCGAGGATGTCGCGCGCCGCAGCGGTCTGCGCGCCCGACAAGGCCAAGAACCCCGCCAGCCACGCAGACATCCCCACACCTGACCGCATCCCATCCCCTCCGGATGGCGACACCTTGCGCGAGATGCCCTGCCTGCGCAATCGTCGGCCGGTTGATCGGAATGCGCCTTCACGCTATCATGAAAAAAAGGGAGATCGGTCATGCGCGCTCTTGCCCTTGCAGCGGTTCTATCGGCTTTCCTGCCGCACGCCACCCTTGCCGACGCATTCGAGGATGGCGCCCGCGCCGCTCTGGCGGGGGATTATGCCGCGGCCTATGCCCACTGGCTACCCTTGGCCGTGGCTGGCGACGCGGATGCGCAATACAACCTCGGAAACCTTCACGACCGTGGCCTCGGCCTGCCCGAGGACGACGTGGCGGCGATGGAGTGGTATCGGCGCGCCGCCGATCAGGGTGTTGTCGAGGCGATGGTGAACCTCGGGCTTTTGCATGAACTCGGCCGCGCCGGCGTCGCGCAGGATCTCGCAGCCGCCGCCGCGTGGTATGAGCGCGCCGGTGCGGCCGGGAATGGTCTCGCGCAGTTCAAGCTTGGCGAGATGTATTCGAACGGCCTTGGCGTGCCGCAGGATTTCGCTCGGGCCGCGGAGTGGTACGAGCGCGCGGTGCGCCAGGATCTGGCCTCGGCGATGTATCGCCTCGGCACGCTCTACGCGATGGGACAGGGGGTGGAACTTGATGTGGGCCTCGCCTCGGAACTCTACGAGCGCGCCGAAGTCACGACCTGCATGATCCGCGGCCACGAATACGAACCCCTCGCAATGAAGACCTCGCGCATGTCGGTTTTCGTCGGGGGCTGAAATGGGACGGATCGGATGGCTCACGGCGGCAGTGCTCGTGCTTGCCGCGGCAACGGTCCGGGCGGACGAGGTGCAACGCGCGCTCGATCTGTGGGAAGATGGACGCCATGCCGAGGCGCGTGCGATCTGGCAGACGCGCGCAGCGGGGGGGGAAGCGGCCGCGACCTTCAACCTCGGGATCCTCGCCGACAGCGGTGCGACCGGCGATCCGCCGGATCCGCTGGCGGCGCGGGAGTTGTATCTGGCGGCGGCCGAGGCGGGGCATGTTCCGGCCGCCTTCAATCTTGGCCTGATGCTGATCACAGGCGAAGGCGGACTCGCAGATCCGATGGCAGGGCTCGACTGGCTGCGCCGCGCGGCTGGGGCGGGCGACATCCTCGCGCAGATGAAGCTGGGCGATCTGCTGGCCGAGGGCGAGGGCGTGCCAGCCGATCCGGCCGAGGCGGCGCGCTGGTACGAAGCCGCCGCAGAGGCGCGCTATGCTCCCGCCCAATTCGCGATCGGGATGCTCTATGCGCGCGGGCACGGGGTCGAGATGGATCTCGACGCGGCGAACCTCTGGTTCGAGAAGGCCGACCAGACGCAGATGATGTCGGGTGACATCGCCTATTGCACGCCCGAAAGCGCGGCCCTCCTCGAGCGGTGCCGACGCATCACCCCGCAGCGATAGCCGCACTCAGCGCCGCACGGCGGGCGTCTCGATGGGCAGGCCGTTGCCACGCCACGCAACGTAGAGCTCAAGCGCCAGATACTCCGCCCCGCCATAGGCGAAGGGCTCGGCGCGCAATGAGGTGTTGCACCATTCGAACATCCGGTGGCGCGAGCCCATCGAGGTCCACTTGATGCGATAGATCGGAAAGCCGTTGACATGGCCCTGGCTGATCGTGTCGCCGCGCAGCTTCTCGCCCGGAAGCGCGTCGTGGCACTGTGTGCAGGCCAGATCGAGCTGACCGCGCCGCTCGAAATAGAGCGCACGCCCCGCCTCGAAGAACGGCGCCGCGGGTCCATCGACCGCGACCGACATCGGCATCCCCCTCGACTGGTGCGACACGAAGGTCGCCAATGCGAGCAGATCGTCCGACTCGGGCTCAAGCGGACGGGCCTGCATCCGCTCGGTCCGGCAGCGGTTGATGTGTCCCTCGAGGTTCATGAGCGATCCGGTCCCGGAGTCGACGGCGGGCAGGCGCGCGGCCACGCCGACCAACCCCGATCCGTCGGCACCGTGGCACGCAGCGCAGGACGCCCCGGCAGCACCCGCCGGTTCGGACCACAGGCGTTGCCCCGCCTCGAGCGCGAAGAAGCCGGGGTTCTGGAAATCATCCTCCTGCAAGCTGCGGGTGGAGGGCTCAAGGTATTCGGCACCAGAGACAGGCGGACGGGGAGTCGGATCTGACCAGTCGTCTCCGGCCGGTGCCGGGCCGGTCATGGACGCCATGAGGCAAAGGGCAAGGAACGCGCGCATCACGGTCCCGGCTCGGTCAGGGTCACAAGATAGGCCAGAACGTCCTCGAGCTCCTGCGCGGAATAGATGGTCGTGCCACGATAGCGTTCGAGCACCCCTGTCAAACCTTCGGTGCGATAGTAGGCGGGCATGATCGTGTCGGGGTTCAGCGCCTTGGGATCGGCGATGCGCTGGCGCAGCTCCGCTGCGGTAAAGCGCGCGCCGATGCCATGCAGGGGCGGGCCAATGGTGCCGTGGTCAGGCTCCTCGGGAATAGGCATCGCGTGACAGATGAGGCACGACGCCTTGCCGAGGTCGGCCACGATCAGCCGCCCGCGTGCGGGATTGCCTGCCTCGTCGGTCAGGGGAACGGGCATCTCCTGCGCCGCCGTGGCCCCCGAGAGGCCCGCGCCGAGGATAAGCGCGCGCGCAATGGCCCGGGCGGCTACCCTAACCCCAGATGTCGGCGGTGATCGACGCATACCAGCCATGGGCATAAGAGGCTTCGGCCGCGCGGACATCCGCCCCCGCTTCGCGCGGGCTCGTACCCCCTGCCCCCTCGACAGCCTCGATCTTGCCCGAAGCCCCGACGCGGAAGACATCGGCAACCGATATGCCATAGTCCGGGCCGACGAGGCTGTAGCAGGTGTTGATGAAGGATGGCGCGACGGGCTCGCCCCCGCCCATCAGGGCCACGATCGCATGGGCACAGGCCTTGCCCTGGCTCGAGGCGGAAAATCCCGACTTGGGCATGGCGCCCGCGATGCTCGCGTCGCCCAGCACATGCACGCCGGGGGCAGCGGCGGATTCGAACGTCACCGGATCGATCGCGCACCAACCGCTCTCGCCCGCAAGACCGAGGGTCTGCGCGATCGCCCCTGCACGCTGCGGCGGGATGATGTTGGCAACATCGGCCTTGAAGTTCGCGAATTCGGTAAAGATCTCGCGCGTGGCAGGGTCGACCCGCAACAGGCTGCCTGCCTGCGACACGGGCACCCATTCCACCATCGCGCCATAAAGGTTCGCCCACCCGTCGAGAAAGAGGCCCTGCTTGGAGAAGGCATCCTTGCCATCGACAACCAGAAGCTTCGAACGCGGCTTGGCCGTCTTGAGGTAATGCGCGATGAGGCCCGCGCGCTCGTAGGGGCCGGGGGGGCAACGATAGGGGTTGGCAGGCACGGCGATCAGGACGGTTCCGCCGTCAGGCATGGCCTGAAGCTGGTCGCGCAGCGCCAGTGTCTGCGGCCCAGCCTTCCACGCGTGGGGCATGATCTCGGCTGCGGCCTCGACATAGCCCTCGACCGCATCGAAGCGCAGATCGATCCCGGGTGCGACGACCAGGCGATCGAACTCGACCGTGCCGCCCGTATCGAGCGCCAGGCTGCGCGCCCCGAGGTCGCCCCCCGTCGCGCGGGCTTGCACGACCTCGACCCCGGCTGCCCGGAGACCATCGAGGCCATGGGTGATCGTGTCCATTTCGGCCAGTCCGGTCAGCACAAGGTTGCTGAACGGGCAGGTCATGATCTGGGCAGAAGGTTCGATCAGCGTGACGGAGATCTCGGGCGCAAGACGCTTGAGCGCGCGCGCACAAGTCGCGCCCGCGAACCCTGCCCCGACCACGACGACGCGCCCCGCGGCGGCACCGCGGGCAAGCTGCGGGATCACGAAGGGCGCGGCGAAGGCGGCCGCGGCGGTGGCGACGAGGTGGCGACGCGTGGGAAGGTGGCTGGTCATGGCTCCCTCACTCAGCGCAGGGCTGCGAAATGGGCGGCAAGTGCTGTGATCTCCTCGTCGGTGAAGCCGCGCGCGATGCGATTCATCACCGTCCCCGTCGCCTCGCCACTGCGATAGGCCTGCAGCAGGCGCACCATGTCCTCAGCCGAGATTCCGGCGATCGCGGGGATGCTGCCCGGGCTCTGCCCGTCGGTGCCGTGGCACGCCGCGCACGACCCGGCGAGCATGTCCGCCCGAGGATCCTCGGCTGCAGCAGGCAAGCCAGCAAGTGTCAACACAAGAATGCCGATGGCGGACTTCCTCAGGATCATCGCAGCCCTCCCAGCCCGCGTGAACCCCGGTCGTTTGGCGCGCATGCTGACGGCCGGAACTTGAGTGTGAGGCTAGCGCAAGCGATTTGGCATGGGAAGTGGGCGAAAGGGCCGCAGCCGTGCAGCGCCAATGCGGATGGGCTGCGCTTGCCTTGCAGCGGATTCATCCCCTAGAATCGAGGTGTGTATCGTTCGGATGAAACCGGACCGGCGGCGTCGGAGCCTGCACCCTATGCGCGACCGCACCGCGACATCGCACCTTGCCCCCGGCCCCGGGCGGCGCGACCTTCTGCGGATGGCGCTTGGAGGGGTGGCGACACTTGCGGCACCTTCGCTCGCGCAGGCCAATGGAGGCGTGACCGACCTGGAAGGCTTCGATTCGGTCTGGCGCGACGCGGAGACGGTTCTCGAGGCGAATTTCGGGCGTGGCGCCACCTTCGAACATGCGGGCATCACCCTCGACATTCCCGAGCATGTCGATTCGGGCAGTTCTGTGCCCTGCCGGATTGCGATCGACTGCACGATGACGGATCTCGATTGTCCGCGGATCGTCCACCTCGTGGCGCACGGAAACCCGACGCCCCAGATCTTGACAGTCTGGTTCCAACCCGAAGCCGGGCTGGCCGAGGTCTCGACCCGGATCCGGCTCGAACAGGCCCAGCGCGTGACCGTTGCGGCACAGATGCGCGACGGGCGCCTGCTGAGGGCCGACCGCGACGTGTCCGTGAGCTTCGGGGCCTGCGCCCAGATCGGCGCGGGCTCGAACGACGACGTCTTCGCCTTCCGCCCCGAACCACGCGTGAGCGTTCCGCCCCTCGCCCGGAAGGAAGACATCGTGCCGGTTCGCGCCATCATCTCGCATCCGATGGAAACAGGCCTGCGCAAGAGCGCGACCGACGAATGGGTGCGCCAGCGCATCATCTCCACCTTCGGCTGCACGGCGGATGGCGTCGAGTTCTTCCGCGCGCGCCTCTATCCGGCGATTGCGACCAATCCCTACTTCCTGTTTCATATGCGCGCCCGCGACACGGGCCCGATCAGGTTCCGCTGGTACGACATGACGGGCCATACCTATGTCGCCGAGGCGCGGTTGACGCTGGGTTGACCTGTCGACACTTGTTCGTGCTGCGGCAGCTTGCCACACGCACCGACAAGCAACCGTCTCATCCCAGTCAAGAAAATCCTTGAGATTCGCAGACGCCTGCCGCAGGGTTGAGCTTGCGGAGATTGTCCGTGTGTCGCCACAAGGCCCGACAGAAGGCTTCTGGGCAGCCGGTGCGGCTATCAGGGTGGCACCCCTTCCGGAACTCATGAGGGAGATGGTTGAATGAGTTTTACCCTGAACGTGAATGGCGCGAGCCATGATGTCGACGTGGAGGCAGAGACCCCGCTGCTGTGGGTCCTGCGCGACACGATCGGCCTGACTGGAACGAAATACGGATGCGGCATCGCCCAATGCGGCGCCTGCATGGTTCATGTCGACGGAGTCGCCGTGAAATCCTGCAACGTCAGCGCGGCGAGCGTCGCGGGCAAGACGATCACGACGATCGAAGGCCTTTCTCCCGACGGAAGCCACAAGGTCCAGAAGGCCTGGGTCGAAAATACCGTGCCCCAGTGCGGCTACTGCCAGTCCGGGCAGATCATGTCCGCCGCCGCCCTGCTTGCCACCACCCCCGCGCCCACTGACCGCGAGATCGATGCCGCGATGGCTGGCAACATCTGCCGCTGTGGCACCTATCCCGCGATCCGCAAGGCGATCCACGACGCCGCGGCGATGGGTTGAGAGAGGGAGATCCAGACATGAACGAACTGACCATTAGCCGCAGAGCCTTCATCCGCACAGCGGTTGCCGCGGGCGGCGGGATGATCCTTGGGTTCGTGATTCCCGGCCTGCCCAAGGCGATGGCCGACTCGGTGCTGCCCGAGGCCTGGAAGAACCCGGCAGGCGGATCCGAGATCAACGCCTGGCTGACCATCGACAAGGACAGCATCGTGACGGTGCGCTGCCCCCACACCGAGATGGGACAGGGCGCGCTGACCTCGGTTGCGATGATGATTGCCGAAGAGCTGAACGTGCCGTGGGCCAACATCCGCACCGTGCTCGCGGATGCGAACCGCCACGTCACGCAGGGCGAAGTCTACGTCAACATGTCGACGGGCGGCTCGAACCTCGTGCGCAACCGCCATCCGCACATCATGCAGGCCGGCGCCTCGGCGCGCGAGCGTCTGCGCGAGGCGGCGGCGCAGAAGTGGAAGGTCACCCGCGACGAGGTCAAGGCCGAGCAGGGTGTGCTGACGGCCGGCACCAACACCGGCACCTACGGCGAGTTCGCGGCCGATGCCGCGAAGGTCAAGCTCGAGGCCGAACCGGCGATCAAGGCCTATGGCGACTGGTGGCTGGTCGGCACCTCGGTGCCGCGGGTCGATGTCGCACCAAAGACGAACGGCTCGGCGATCTATCCGATCGACGTGCGGCTCGAGGGCATGGTCTATGCCGCGGTCCGCGCCTGCCCGGTTCCGGGCGGGGTGCTGAAGAGCTTCAACTTCGACGCGATCAAGGATCGCCCCGGTGTCATCGCCGCGGTGGAGCTGAAGCAGGTCAAGGAAAAGCTTGCGAATGCCGATCTGCGCAGCGCGATCGCGGTGGTGGCCGACAGCTTCTACCGGGCCAAGACCGCTCTCGATCTCTTGCCGGTGGAATGGGACTTTGGCGCGAACGAACAGTATTCGACCGAAGGGATGGATGCGGCGGCTCGTCAACTCCTCGGCGTGCCGGCCGAGCACTTCGAGGCCGTCCGCGGCGATCCGCTGCCGCTGCTCGAGGCGGCGGGCGACAAGGTCGTCGTCGGCGACTATTACCGCCCCTATGAGTGCCACGCCTCCATGTGCCCGCCGACAGCGGTCGCCCATGTGCAGACGACCGGGCCGCTCGCGCCGCGGCTCGATCTGTGGTCCTTCACCCAGAACGTCGCCGCCTCGCTTCTGCTCGCGGCGGACCAGTCCGGGATCGATCCGCAGAACTGCTACGTCCACGGCACCTTCCAGGGCGGCGCCTTCGGCCAGGGCAACGCGGTCGATGTGGCGCGTCAGGCGGTCGAGATTGCCAAGCAGATCGGTCGACCCGTCAAGGTGATATGGACGCGTGAGGAGGACACGACCCAGGCCCGGACCCGTCCGCCGATCTGGTCGCGGATGATCGCCACGCTCGGAGAGGACGGCCTTCCCACCGGCATGCTGACGCGCACCGTGGGCGAGGTGATGAACCCCGCTTATGCCGACCGGGGCTATCTGAACATGCCCTATCTCGTGCCGAACTTCCGGTATGAGCGGGCGGCCGTTCCCACCAACATCCCGATCGGACCGAATCGGGCGCCCGGCAACAACTCGAACTCCTACGGGCTTGAGCAATACATCGACGAGGTCGCCCTCGCCGGTGGCTGGGATCCGCTCGAGTGGCGGATCAAGATGACCGAGGGGAATGAGCGCTGGCAGCGCGTCCTTCTCAAGATGAAGGAGGTCTGCGGCTTCACCACCGACCTGCCCAAGGGCCGGGGCATGGGTGTCGCGGTGGTCGAATCGCACGGCTCGACGGTCGGAGCCTGCGTTACGGTCGAAGTCAGCCGCCGCGGATCTCTCTTTATCGAAAAAGTTCAGATCATCCACAACTCGGGCTATGTCCTCAATCCGCGCAACGCCGAAGAGCAGGTCTCTGGCTGCGTCGCGTGGGAACTCAGCCACGTCCTGACCGGCGGACTGCGGGTGCAAGGCGGTCGGATCCAGAACGTCAACTTCGACAATTACAAGTTGATGCGCATGCCCGACATGCCGCTCGTGGAGACGATCTATGCCAACTCGGAGGACCAGTGGTGGGGTGGCTTCGGCGAGACGGCCTGCCCGCCGACCCCGCCGGCACTCGCGAACGCGATCTTCTTCGCCACAGGCAAGCGGATCCGCTCGACCCCGATCATCCAGCACGATCTGAGCTGGTCTTGATCTGAACCACATCTTCGGCCGGGCAGGTGACTGCCCGGCCGTGCCATGTCATGATGATCCAGACCCGAGGCGGATCCGCACCGGGCACAACGCCCGGGCACCCAACGGAACATAACGGAAACCAGATGTCGCTGAAGTCGATTGCCCTCACCCTCGTCGGAGCCGCCCTCGTGGGCGCAGCCGGCGCCTATGCCTTCGCTACCCGCCACGGCGAGATCGCTGCCATAACACCGCCCGATCCCGCGAGCTTCGACAGCGCGCTCGTCGAACAGGGGGCGATCGTCGCAGGCCTTGGCAATTGCCACGTCTGCCATACCGGTGCGAGCGGCGCGGAATATGCCGGCGGCCTTGCCTTGCCCACGCCCTTCGGCACGATCTACACCTCGAACATCACCCCGGATCCGGTGGCGGGGATCGGCGGCTGGTCGCTTGAGGCCTTCGTCCGCGCGATGCGCGAGGGCATTTCGCGCGATGGCAGCCACCTCTATCCGGCCTTCCCCTATGACTACTACGCCAAGGTCACGGATGCCGATCTCGAGGCGCTCTATGCCTACCTCATGACCCGCCCGGCGGTCGCGACGGCGGCGCCAGAAACCGCCCTGCCCTTCCCCTTCGGCTTCCGCCCGCTGATGGAGGGCTGGAACATCCTGCATCTGGAAAAGGGCATCTTCGAACCCGATCCGGCTCAATCGGAAACCTGGAACCGCGGCGCCTACATCGTCGAGGGCCTCGGCCATTGCGGGGCCTGCCACACGCCGCGCAACGCGATGGGTGCGGCGCCGAAATCGGGGCCCGATGCCTATGCGGGCGGCTATGCCGAAGGCTGGTATGCGCCGCCGCTGACAGCCGCCACGACCGCGCCGATCCCGTGGACCGAGATCGCGCTCGTGAATTACCTCATCGACGGGTGGGACGCCGATCACGGCATCGTCGCGGGGCCGATGAAGCCCGTCGTCAACGACCTCTACGAACAGTCCGAGGACGATGTCTTCGCGATCGCGGCCTACATCATGCACCTCCAGGGCGGCGAGAAGCCAGAGGCCGAGCAGGATGCGATCGTGGCCGAGGCGCGCGCGCGCGCCGACAAGGCCGAATGGGGCCACACCGAGGCGCCGCCGGTCCCGGACGATCCGCAGATGGCCGAGGGCGCGCGCATCTTCGAGGCGCAGTGCGCGACCTGCCACAAGGCGGGCGGCCTGCCGAGCCCGCTCGGCCTTGGCACCAGCATCTGGTCGGATGAGCCCGCGAACCTCGTGCGCATCACCTTCGAGGGCAATACCCCCGGCCCGCTCGGGTCGCTCGACCGCGCGATGCCCGGCCGCGCCAACCAGATTTCGGACGCCGAGATGGCAGCACTCGCCGCCTTCATGCGCGCGCGCTACACCGAACGGCCGGCGTGGCCCGCCGACCTCGTCGCACGGCGCATTGCCGAGGCGCGCGCCGATCTGGCACACCGCGCCGCGGGCGGGCACTGACGCACGCCCCCGCCGCCAGAAAGGCGGCGGGGATCATTCCGATCCGTGGAGGCGCGCCGCACGCCAGAACGCGCGGCCGGTCAGGACCGCGACGGCCGCTGCGCTCAACATATCGGCCGTCTCGCCAAGACTCGCGCCAAGGGCCGCCACGCGGCCCATGAAGATCGAGCCAAGGCCGAAATAGGTTCCGACCCAGATCGATTCGCCGGCAACCGAAGCCGACGCAAGTCGCTCGCGGCCCATCCCAGATGCCCCAGCCGCCGGATTGACCCAGGGGCTTGGCGCGCTGAACAGCCAACGCGTCAGAAAGACCGCTTGCCAGCCGTCACGACCGAGACGGGCCCGCGCGACCCCAAGCAGTCACGGGACTTGCCGCCCAAGCGTCTGCCCTGTAGCGCCCCGCCCAATCGCAAAACCGACCTGATCGCCAAGGGGAGCGCCACAGAGCGCCGCCCCCGCAGCCTCAATGAGGTTGCCGTCCCCCGCCGCCCCGAAGGCGCCACCCGCAAGCATCGCAAGCGAGGCCGGCAGCGGAAC
>JBIKVM010000131.1:0-8558 GCA_044356825.1 Limisphaerales bacterium | reverse complement strand
CGCAGTGGCGATGATCCCCAGTGCGATGATGCTGGCGATGGTCGGGGGAATCCGCACCCGGCCGATCCGCGCGCCGCCGACCCAGCGGATCACGTCCGACGTCAGGCTGAAGAGGATGATCGCGATCACGAGCGAGATCAGGATGA
Organism: Limisphaerales bacterium; assembly: GCA_044356825.1. Lineage (GTDB taxonomy): Bacteria > Pseudomonadota > Alphaproteobacteria > Rhodobacterales > Rhodobacteraceae > JAUREX01. The sequence continues at coordinate 8,412 of JBIKVM010000131.1, read as the reverse complement.
AGCGCGCCTGCACGAGCAAGAAGAGGACGACCGCGAAGGCGATGACGCCCAGAAGCCACGACTGCAGATGCGCCCCCGTTGACATTCCCCGGACGCTCTGCCCGCCGGCGCGCGCGATCTGATCGGGACCTCTGGACATGACAAACCCCTAACTCTGGCGCAACGATGGCCGGTCGCTGTGCTCTGCGCAAGGGTCGGCGCCACTATCGGCACCCCCGATCGCGAGAGCGACCGATCATTCGCAGCGGTTCGCCGGCCGGCATGTCCCGCAGTGGAGTCAGCCCGCGATGGCGGGCGAGAAGGCGTGGCCTTCGGGTGCAAGGATCGTGCATTCGCGCAGGCCGTGGGGCTTGGTCGCCGGCGGCTCGAGCAGCACGCCACCCGCCGCCTCGGCGCGCCGGGCGGCGCCGTCGGGATCGATGCCGAAGAGATAAAGTTGCAGCCCGCTGCCGCGCGGCGCGCCCTCGGGCAGGAGCGCGTGAAGCGGGTGGCGCACGAATGTCCGGTCGGCATGGAGCTGGATCAGCGCCCCGTCATGGTCGAGAAGCGCGAAATCGGCCGAGACGCGATGAGAGCGCAACCCGAACACCTCCGCCATGAAGCGGACCATGGCCGGAACGTCGCGGACGATGAGGTTCACGCCGACGCCGCGCAGCCGGCGGGCAAAGACGGCGGCGGGCACGGTTTCGAGATCGGACGCCGGCTCGGTCATCGGATCGGAAGAAGGGACGGACATGTCGGGCGCTCCTCTGCGGCTGGTCGGGTGCGTGCTCGGGGCGTGGACGGCGCAAGACGGCGTAGCGCGCGGCGGGGCGAGCGTCAACGAACCGGCGGGATGGGCGGCCGCCGTGGGGCCGATGCCGCCCATCTGCCCTTGCCCCCGGGGATGTGAGAAGGTCTCCTCGATCAGGGAATCACCCGACCGGAGCCGGCCATGACCGCACGCCCCCCCGCATCTGCGGTTCCGCCCCTGCCGCGTCCGCCCGTGGCGCCGGGGGGCGGGGGATGGCGACGCACCCCGCCCGCGATCTTTCCGGCGATCCTCGGCCTCTGGGGGCTCGAGCTCGGCTGGCGCGCAGTTGGCGAAGTGGCGGGTTTCGGCGCTGCTGCGGCCGAAGTGATGCTGGGCGCGGTTTTCCTCCTCTGGCTTGCGGCGGGTCTTGCCTATGTGGCCAAAGTCGCGCGACGGCCCGCCGTGCTGGCCGAGGAGGTGCGCGTGTTGCCCGGGCAGTCGGGGCTTGCCGCGTTCTGCATGGCCGCGATGGCCGCATCCGGTGCCGTGATCCCCTATGCACCTGGTCCCGGCGCTGTCGTGCTGGCATTGGCTTTCGCGGCCCATGTCGCGCTCGCGGTCGGGATGGTGCGGCGCTTTCTGGCTGCGCCGCCCGAGGCGCGCGTTTTCAGCCCCGTGTGGCACCTTGTGCTTGTCGGCCCTATCCTTGCCGTCGGGCCGGCCGTGGCGCTCGGGCTGCATCTTGCGGCCGGGGTGATCCTTGGGGTCACCTTTGCCAATTCGGTCGTACTGTGGGCGGCGGGTGCGCGCGCGCTGCGTCGCGCGCTGCCCCCGCCCCCGTTGCGGCCGACACTTGCCCTTCACCTCGGGCCGGCCGCGCTGGCGCTGAACGGGGCCATCGTGCTCGGGGTGGGCTGGCTCGTGCCGCTCATGGCCCTCTGGACCGTTCTGCTGCTGGTCGCCCTGCTCGCCGCCACGCGCTGGCTGACGGCAGGGGGCTTTTCGCCCATGTGGGCAGCGTTCACCTTTCCGCTCGCGGCGGCGGCGCGCGCGCTGATCGAGGCGGGCGGGGCCTTTGCCATCGCCGGGGCACTCGCGCTTGCGCTCGCGACGCTGATCGTGCCGTGGATCGCGCTGCGGATCCTGCGGATGTGGGCCGACGGCACGCTGGCCGAGCGCACGAACGCCGCCACCGCCTGAGGGCTTGCCAACCCCGGCCCCGCATGCGAAGGGGGTCCGCCAAACGCCACCCCGCCACGGAGGTGCCCGATGGACATCCGCGAAGCCCTGACCTTTGACGACGTGCTGCTCGTGCCGGCGGCAAGCAGCGTGCTGCCCTCGGACGCCGACGTCTCGACCCATGTGACGCGGTCGATCCGCCTCAACATCCCGCTCCTGTCCTCGGCCATGGATACGGTGACCGAGGCGCGCATGGCCATCGCGATGGCGCAGGCGGGGGGGATGGGGGTGATCCACCGCAACCTCGACCCCGAGGCGCAGGCGCGCGAGGTCAAGCGGGTGAAGCGCTTCGAATCCGGGATCGTCTATGCCCCGATCACGCTGCGCCCCGACCAGACGCTGGCGGACGCCAAGGCGCTGCAGGAACGCTACAGCGTCACGGGCTTTCCGGTGGTGGACGAGGGCGGCCGCGTGGTCGGGATCGTCACCAACCGCGACATGCGCTTTGCCTCGGACGACCGCACGCCGGTGCGGGTGATGATGACGTCCGAGAACCTCGCGATCCTGCAGGAGCCCGCCGACCTCGATCAGGCCAAGAGCCTGATGAAGGCGCGCCGGATCGAGAAGCTGCTCGTGACGGACGCCGAGGGGCGGCTGACGGGTCTCCTGACACTCAAGGACACCGAAAAGGCGGTGCTGAACCCGCAGGCGTGCAAGGACGATCTCGGGCGGCTCCGGGTCGCGGCGGCGACGACGGTGGGCGATGCGGGCTTCGAACGCTCGCAGGCGCTGATCGAGGCGGGGGTCGACCTGATCGTGATCGACACGGCGCACGGCCATTCCGAGGGGGTGGCGCGGGCGGTCGAACGGATCAAGGCGGCCTCGAACGCGGTGCAGGTGGTGGCGGGCAATGTCGCGACCGCCGAGGCCACGCGCGCGCTGATCGGGGCGGGGGCGGATGCGGTCAAGGTCGGGATCGGGCCGGGATCGATCTGCACGACGCGGATCGTGGCGGGCGTGGGCGTGCCGCAACTGACGGCGGTGATGGATTGCGCGGCGGCGGCGGGCGATGTGCCGGTCATCGCGGACGGGGGCATCAAGTATTCGGGCGATTTCGCCAAGGCCATCGCGGCGGGCGCATCCTGCGCCATGGTCGGCAGCGCGATCGCGGGGACCGACGAGGCGCCGGGCGAGCTGATCCTCTTTCAGGGGCGCAGCTTCAAGGCCTATCGCGGCATGGGCTCGATCGGCGCGATGGCGCGCGGCTCGGCCGACCGCTATTTCCAGAAGGATGCGGCGTCCGACAAGCTCGTGCCCGAGGGGATCGAGGGGCAGGTGCCCTACAAGGGTGCGGCGGCGGTGGTCGTCCACCAGCTCGTGGGGGGCCTGCGCGCCTCGATGGGCTATACCGGCAACCGCACCATCGCCGAGATGCGCAAGAACTGCCGCTTCGTGCGCATCTCGAACGCGGGGCTGTCGGAAAGCCACGTCCACTCGGTGCAGATCACCCGCGAAAGCCCCAACTATCGCGCGGGCTGAGCGGTGCTGTGGCTGCTGCTCCTGTGCTTTTGCGTGGGGCTTGCGGTCGTCGCCCTCTTTACCCGCGAGGGGCGGGGGTGTCTGGCGGGGGCGGTCGGGCTTGCGGTCGCGATCGTCGCGATCACGGCGCTCGGGGCCGCGATCCTTGCGGGGCTCGTGCTCCTGCTCCTTGACTGAGGCGAAATGTCCCGTCCTGCCCGGGGCTTGCGGGAAGTGGGCCGGCGCCCCATCTGCACGGAGGATCTCGGAGGTTGTCATGCGTCGTGCTCGCGTTCGTGCCGTTCTGTCTGTCCTTGCGCTCGGTCTCGCGCTGCCCGCGGCGGCGGCCGAGACGCGCGTCGTCGCGACCGTCGCCATGGTCGGCGATCTGGCGCGCGCGGTCGCGGGGGAATGCGCGCAGGTCGATGTGCTGATGGGGCCGGGGATCGATCCGCACCTCTATGCCCCCCGCCCGTCGGATCTGCGGCTTCTGCGCGATGCCGATCTGGTGCTCCATGTCGGGCTCGGGCTTGAGGGGCGCTTCGGCGCGCTTCTGGGCCAGATGGGGCCGGCCGCCCTCGCCGTGGCCGAGGCGCTGCCCGAGGGTGCGGTGGTGACGGGCCCCGAAGGCGGGCCCGACCCGCATTTGTGGATGGATCCCGCCCTCTGGGCCGGCACGATCGGGCCGATGGCGGATGCGATGGCGGCGCTTGCGCCCGGCTGCGCCGCGGATATGGCGGCCCGCGCCGATGCGCTCGGGGCGGAACTGGCCGCGCTCGACGGCTGGGTCGCGGCGGGCATCGCCACCATCCCCGAACCCGCCCGCGTGCTGGTGACCGCGCATGACGCGTTCGGCTATTTTGCCCGCCGCTACGGGCTCGAGGAGGCCGCGCTGCAGGGCTTCTCGACCGAGGCCGAGGCGAGCATCGCCGACATCTCGGAAACCGCTGCCCTCGTGATCGCGCGCGGCGTGCCGGCCGTCTTCGTCGAGACGACGGTCAACCCCCGGGCCGTCGCGGCGCTGACCGAGGCGGTCGCGGCGCAGGGCGGATCGGTCGCGATCGGACCCGAGCTCTACTCCGACGCGATGGGCGACCCCGCGACGCCCGAAGGCAGCTATGTCGGCATGATCCGCCACAACGCGCTTGCGATCATCTCAGCACTCGGCGGCACGCCGGCGCCCTGGCCCGAGGCGCTCGGGCCCTGGGCTGCGCGGCAGGGGATTGCCAACGGGGGCTAGGCGGGCCACATCTGGCTTCAAACACCGGCCGGACCATGCCCGACACCCCCCTGCACGAACCCCACATCGCCTGCCACATCGAGGATCTGACGGTCAGCTATCGCGACCGGCCGGTGCTGTGGGATATTGACCTGAACGTTCCCCCGGGCGTGATGGCGGCGATCGTGGGGCCGAACGGGGCGGGGAAGTCGACGCTGCTCAAGGCAGCACTCGGACTCGTGCCGCCCGTTGCCGGGCATGTGCGCTTTTTCGGGCGGCCCTATGCGCAGGCACGCCGCCGCGTCGCCTATGTGCCGCAACGCGCGAGCGTCGATTGGGATTTTCCCGCGACGGCGCATGATGTGGTGATGATGGGCCTTTATGGCCATCTTGGCTGGTTGCGCCGCCCCGGCCGGGCGGAGCGGGCGCGCGCCGATGCCGCCCTCGAGGCCGTCGGCATGGCCGATTTCGCGCGCCGCCAGATCGGCGAGTTGTCGGGCGGCCAGCAGCAGCGCATCTTCATCGCGCGCGCCCTCGTGCAGGAGGCCGACCTCGTCTTGCTCGATGAGCCGATGGCGGGCGTCGATGCCGTGACCGAGCGCGCCATCGTCGCGATCCTCAAGGGCTTGCGCGATCAGGGGCGCACCATCGTCGTCGTCCATCACGACCTGCAGACGGTGCGCGCCTATTTCGACTGGCTCGTGCTGCTCAATGTCCGGGTGATCGCGCAGGGGCCGGTGGCCGAGGTCTATACGGGTGCCAACCTGCGCGCGACCTATGGCGGGCAGGCCGCGCTCATTGCGCCCGAGGGGCCGGCTGCGCCATGACCGGGCTGTGGTCCACGCTGGGCGGGCACACGGGCCTGACGGTGGTGGCGGGATCGGCCCTGATCGGGATGGTCGCGGGCGTGCTTGGCGCGTTTGCCCTTTTGCGCCGCCAGAGCCTGCTTGGCGACACGCTGAGCCACGCGGCCCTTCCGGGCGTCTGCGCGGGCTTCCTGCTCGCGGGGGCGCGGGATCCGCTCGCGATCCTCGCGGGCGCGCTCGGGGCGGGGATGCTCGCGGCGCTTGCGGTCACGGCGATCCCGCGCGTCTCGCGGCTGAAGCCCGATGCGGCGATGGCCATCGTGCTGTCGGGGTTCTTCGCGGTGGGGGTCGTGCTCCTGTCGGTGGTGCAGGGGCTGGCGACGGGGGCGCAGGCGGGGCTTGCGGATTTCCTCTTCGGGCAGGCGGCCGCGATCCTGCGGGGCGATCTGATCGTGATGGGGGCGGTGGCGGCGCTCTGCCTCGGGCTTGTCGCGCTCGGCTGGAAGGAATGCGGGATCGTGGCCTTCGACCCCGACCTCGCGCGGGTACAGGGCATCCCGGCGGGGGCGGTGCAGGCGGGGCTGACGGCGCTGATGGCGCTCGCGATCGTGGTCGGGCTGCAGGTGGTCGGGGTGGTGCTGATGGTGGCGCTGCTCATTGCGCCGGCGGTGGCGGCGCGGCTCTGGGCGCAGCGGCTCGGGGCGATGGTCATCCTCTCGGGGGTGCTGGGCGCCGTCTCGGGCATCGTGGGGGCCGTCGTCAGCGCAGTGCATCGCGATGTCGCGACGGGCCCGGTGATCGTGCTGGTGGCGATCGGGGGGGGGGTGGCCTCGCTCGTGCTCGCGCCGCGCAGGGGCATGATCGCGGTCTGGCGGCGCCGGCGGGCCGAACGGGCGGCGCTCGATCAGGGGGCGGTGCTTGCGGTGCTGCGCGATCTGGCGCGCGCGCATGGCGATCCGGCCTATCGCGCCGAGGCCGGGATGCTTGACGCAGCGCTCGGGGCGCGCAGCCGCGGCGCGCTCGCGGCGCTCGCGCGCGCGGGGCTCGCGCGCGAGGTCGCGCACCCGCCCGAGACGACGCCGCACTGGGAACTGACCGAGGCCGGCCGCCGCCGCCTCGCGGCCGAGGGGCGCGATTGATGGGCGATCTGCTCGGGATCGAGGGGGCGATCGCGCTGACGGGGGGGCTCCTGGTGCTGGCGGCGGTGCCGCTCGGGCTGCTGCTCGTGCTGCGCGGGGCGGCGATGATGACCGATGCGGTCTCGCATGCGGTGGTGCTCGGGATCGTGCTCGTGTGGATGGCGACGGGGATCGTCTCGGGCCCGGTGCAGATCGCGGGGGCGGCGGCGGCGGGGCTTGGCTGCGTGCTGCTGGCCGAGGCGCTCGGGCGCGCGCGGCTGATCCGCAGCGATGCCGCGACGGGGCTTGCCTTCAGCGCCTTCTTCGCGCTGGGCGTGCTGCTCATCAACCTCAACGCCGGGAACGTCCACATCGACGCGGACACGGTGCTGCTCGGGGAAATCGGGCTCGTCTGGCTCAACACCCTGCCCGTCGGCGGGGCCGAGGTGCCGGTCGCCGTCCTCGCGCTCGGGTCGGTGGCGGTGCTGAACGGGGCCTTCGTCGGCCTCTTCTGGAAGGAGTTGAAGCTCGCGACCTTCGATCCCGCCCTGGCCGCGGCGCTGGGCTTCGCGCCGGCGGCACTCGGCCTCGTCACGCTCGGGCTGATGAGTGCCACCGCGGTCGCGGCATTCGATGCGGTGGGGGTGGTCCTCTTCGTGGCGCTGACGGTCTGCCCCGCGGCGACGGCGCTCGTGCTCACCGACCGGCTGGGGCGGGCGCTGGGCATTGCGCTGGCGGCGGGCGTTGCGGCGGTGCTGGGGGGGCTTGCGCTCGCGCTCCGCTGGGATGTCTCGATCGGGGGGATGATGGCGAGCGCGTCGGCCGCGATCTTCGCGCTCGCGCTCGTGCTCGCGCCCGGGCGGGGGGTGGTGGCGCGGGCGCTCTCGGCCTCGCGGCGGCGGGCGGATGAGGATTGCCGCGCGCTGGTCGCGCATCTGCACACGCATCAGTCCGGGCCGGAGGCCGCCGAGGAGACGGCCGAGCGCGCCCTGCGCGAGCATCTGCGCTGGGCGCCCGAGCGCGCGCGGCAGGCGGTGCTGCGCGGGCTCGACCACGGCCTCATCCGGCGCGAGGGGGGGCTCTTTCGCCTGACGGAAAAGGGCGAGGCCGAGGCGCGCGCGATTTTCGCCCCCTGGGCGCGCGGGCGCGCCGAGGGGGGCTGAGGGCGTCAGTCGGCGCGGGCGCGGGCGGCAAAGCGGCGGATGCGGCGCGCGGCCTCGTCGAGGTCGGCGTCGGGCGCCGTGAGGCCGATGCGGACCCACGATCCGAGCGCCGCGCCGAAGGATGATCCCGGCATCACCGCGACACGCTCGACCGAGAGCAGCGCCTCGGCGAACCCCGCCCCGTCGAGGCCCGTTTCCGAAACGTCGAGCAGCACGAACATCCCCGCCTCGGGCCGGTTGGTGCGCAAGCCCTCGGCCCCGTCGAGCGCCGCCGACAGCCGCGCCGCCCGCGCCGCCAGCCGCGCCCGCATCGGCCCCGCGACAAGGTCGGGCGCGGCGAGGGCCGCGGCCGTCATGTCGGCGATGAAGGGCTGGTTGCCAAAGAGCATCGTCTCGGCCAGCGGCAGCAGGCGCGCGCAGAACTCCGCCGGCCCCGCGCACCAGCCCGAGCGGAATCCGGCCGCGGCGTGCGATTTCGAGATCGAGGCGCAGGCGACCACACGCTCGGCCAGATCGGGGAAGGCGAGCGGCGAGACGAAGCGGCCCGCGTCGAACACCAGATCCTCATAGACCTCGTCGGCGACGATCCAGAGGTCGTGCGCTTGCGCGAGCGACCCGATCCGCGCGATCTCGTCCGCCCCGAGCACCGCCCCCGTCGGGTTGTGCGGCGAGTTGA
>JBIKVM010000014.1:0-27629 GCA_044356825.1 Limisphaerales bacterium | reverse complement strand
CTTACCCTCTTTGTCCGCCACACCCGGCTCGGGCGGGCGATGCGCGCCACCGCCGAGGATCTGCAGGCGGCCGAACTCGTCGGAATACCGACGAACCGCGTGATCGCGCTGGCCTTCCTGATCGGCACCGCCTTCGCGGCGCTGGCTGGCATCCTCTATGCGCAGGCCTACAGCTTCGCCCACCCGACGATGGGGTTCATGCCCGGCCTCAAGGCGCTGACTGCCGCCGTTCTTGGCGGCATAGGCTCGATCCCCGGCGCCGCGATCGGCGGCATGGTGCTGGCCTTCGTCGAGACCTTCGCGGCGGGTTACCTGCCGAACGGGGCGGCCTATCGCGATGCGATCGGCTTCGCGATCCTGATCCTCGTCCTCGTCATTCGTCCGCAGGGCATCCTCGGGCGGCGCGAACTGAACGAGGCGCCCGCGGGCAGCCTCGTGGGCGACCGGCAGGATCGGCCGGGCCGCTGGCCGGCGCTCGACCGGCTCCTGCGCCGCTCGGGCGAGGGGAGCCTCGCGCTGGGTGTCGCGATTGCGTGCATCGCGCTCGCGCTCGCCTTCATCATCACCAACGACTACTGGCTGCGCATCCTGATCTTCGTCGTGACTTACGGCCTGCTCGCGAGCGGCCTCAACATCGTCGTCGGATTTACCGGGCTTCTCGATCTCGGCTTCGTCGCCTTTTGGGCGGTCGGGGCCTATTTCACCTCGATCGTCTTCGTGCTGGTGCTGCGGCAGGGCTTCGGGGTGGCGTTCGGCGACATCTGGTGGCTCTTCTATGTCAACCTCATCGCGGGTGGTGCCCTCGCGGCGCTGATCGCGGTGCTGATCGGGGCGCCGACACTGCGGCTGCGGGGTGATTACCTTGCGATCATGACGCTCGGCTTTCACGAGATCATCCGCATCACGGCCACCAATTGGGTCGATCTGACGCGCGGGCCGATGGGAATCCGCGGCATCCCGGTGCCAAGCATTCCCGGCAAGCCCTTCTTCGAGCCAAAATACCTCTATCTGCTCGGCGTCGTCATCGCCGTCGTGGTGGTCTTCGCTCTTGGCCGCCTCGTGCGCTCGCATGTCGGGCGGGCGTGGGTCGCGATCCGCGAGAACGAACTCGCGGCCGAGGCGATGGGCATCGACACCGCGCGCTTCAAGCTTCTGGCCTATGCGACGGGCGGCTTCGTCGGCGGCACCGTGGGCGTCTTCTTCGCCCATTCGCAGCAATATATCAGCCCCCTGTCCTTCTCGCTCTTCGAGAACATCCTCATCCTGATGCTGATCGTGATGGGCGGGCTCGGCACGCTGGTCGGGCCCTTTGTCGGCGCGCTTTTCTGGATCGTGTTCCTGCAGGTCGCGCAGGGCGTCCCCTTCATCCAGGCCCATCCCGAACTGCGCTATGCCTTGCTGGGGGTGGCGCTCCTCGTGATGATGATCTTCCGCCCGCAGGGGTTGGCGGCACGCGCCCGCGTGAGCCTGAGGATGCACCGATGACCCCGCTGCTCGAAGTCCACGGTCTGACGGTCGACTTCGGCGGGCTGAAGGCGCTGCGCGGGGTCGATCTCGGCGTCGCCGAGGGCGCGATCCACGGCCTCGTCGGGCCGAATGGGGCGGGCAAGTCCACGCTTGTCAACGCGCTCACAGGGGTTGTGCGGCCTACCCAGGGGCAGATCAGTCTCGATGGCGTCGCCATCGCGGGGCTGTCCACGCACCGCATCGCGGCGGCGGGCATCGCCCGCACGTTTCAGAACATCCGCCATTTCGCCGGTATGACGGTGCTTGAGAACGTGCTCGTCGGGGCGCACCGCCACTTTCGCGCGGGGCTTGGCGCCATCATCGGGCGCAGCGCCGCGGCGCGGGCGGAAGAGGCGCGCGAGGTCGCACGGGCGCGCGAGTTGCTCGATTTCGTCGGCCTCTCGGGTGTCGAGGACGATGCGGCGAGCGGGCTGGCCTATGGCCATCAGCGCCGGCTTGAGATCGCGCGCGCCCTGATGCTCGCCCCCCGGTTGTTGCTGCTCGACGAACCGATGGCGGGCATGAATACAGCCGAGAAGGACGACCTTTCGGGGGTGATCCGCGCCACGCGAGCCCGTGGGATCACTGTCCTCGTGATCGAGCACGACATGCAGGTGATCCGCGCGCTCTGCGACCGGCTGACGGTGCTGCACCACGGAGAACTCCTGGCCGAGGGCCGCCCGGCCGATGTGCTGGCGGACCGCGCCGTGCAGGCGGCCTATCTGGGACGCGCGGCATGACCCGGGCCCTCCTTGGCATCGCGGGCCTGCGGGTCCGCTATGGCATGATCGAGGCCGTGGCCGATGTCAGCTTCGACGTGCCGCAAGGCGTGATCGTGAGCCTGATCGGCAGCAACGGCGCGGGCAAGACATCGACGCTCAAGGCGGTGGCGGGCCTGATCCCCGCAGCGGCTGGGACGGTGACACTGCGCGGGCAGGATTTGGGCACGCGTCCCGCGCACGCGCGTGTCGCGCTCGGGCTTTCGCTCGTGCCCGAGGGGCGGCGCGTCTTCGCGCGCCTGACGGTCGAGGAGAACCTTCTGCTTGGCGCCTATCTGCGCCCGGGCGACCCGGAAGTGGCCGCCGACATGGCCGAGATCATCGGCCTCCTGCCCGTGCTCGGCGAGCGGCGGCGCCAGCTTGCGGGCACGCTGTCGGGGGGCGAGCAGCAGATGCTTGCCATCGGCCGCGCGATGATGTCGCGGCCACAAATGCTGCTCATGGACGAGCCGACGATGGGCCTCTCGCCCCGGATGGTCGAGGCCGTGCTCGAGAAGATCGCCGAGATCAACCGCCGCGGTACGACGATCCTGCTCGTTGAGCAGAATGCGATCGACGCCATCGCGCTGTCGTCGATGGTGCATGTGCTGCGGCGCGGCCGGATCGTCCATTCCGGCCCGGGTTCGGAACTCGGGGCTGACAGGCTGCGCGAGCTCTATCTCGGCACGGACGGAACAACGATGGAGACGTCATGAACGCCGAAACCGACACCCTCTTTCTGCCGGCAGGCACCTTCATGGGCGTGCCACCCGCAACCTCCGTCAGGCCGGGGCAGGCGGTCGTGCTCGGCATCCCCTTCGATTGCGGGACCCACCCCACGCGCATAGGGTCGCGCCAGGGCCCGCGGTCCATCCGCGAACACTCCAGCCTTGTGCGCCCCGTCTATCCCGATCTTGGCGAGCGCAACATCCTCGAGGCGCTCGATGTCGTTGATCTGGGCGATGTGGCCCTTGTCCCGAGCCAGGTCGAACCCTCGTTCCGGGCAATCGAGGCCGCGCTCGACCGTGTCCTGGCCCAGGGCGGCCATCCGGTGACCTTCGGCGGTGACGGCGCGGTGAGCCTGCCGCAACTGCGCGCCGTCCACCGCCACTATCCCGAACTTGTCGTGTTGCACATCGACGCCCACACCGATGCCTATGAGGGCGAGGGCTACAATACCTCCACGACCTTCACGCGGGCCGCCGAAGAAGGGCTGATCGACACGGCCCGGTCCTTCCATGTCGGAGCGCGCGGCACGCTGATGGCGCCCGGGGCCTACGCCCATACACGCGGTCTTGGCTACAACCTCATCCTTGGCAGCGAGGTGCGCGCCCGCGGCATCGCCGATGTCGCCGCCGAGATCGCGCGCACGGTCGGGCGGCGCCCGGTCTATCTGTGCTTCGACATGGACTACATCGATCCGTCGGCGGCCCCCGGAGTCGCGACCCCGACCTGGGGTGGGCCCGATGCGGCGGGCGCGTTCGATCTGCTGCACGCGCTCGCGGGTCTCAACATCGTCACGGTCGACATCAATACCGTCAGCCCGCCCCATGATGTCGCGGGCATGACCGCGACGCTGGCGGGCCATGTCGCGGTGATCGCGATGAACCTCATCTATCTCGGGCGCAACGCTGGCTGAATGGAGGGCCCCGTGCCGAAGATCCTCATCACGCACAACAACGACCTGCTGCACAACTTCTACAGCCTCGAGGCTGTCGAGCGGCTGCGTACCTTCGCCGATGTCAGGCTGAACGGGACCGACAAGCCCCTGCGCGGTGCCGAACTGGTGGCTGCGGCGCGCGACGTGGACATCGTGCTCTCGGACCGTCTGGCGGCCGGCACGCGCGAAGTGTTCGAGGCGCTGCCCGATCTCGCCGTTTTCATGCGTTGCGCGGTCGACATCCGCAACATCGACGTCGCCGCGGCCTCGGCCATGGGAACCCTCGTCGTGCGCTCGAGCGCGGGCTATGGCGATGCGGTTGCCGAAACTGCGCTTGGCCTTGTCATCGCCCTCGGGCGGCGCTTCGCGATCTGCGACCGGCTCTACAAGGAAGGGGTTGCCGACCAGCCGATGGTGCTCGGCCGCCAGCTTGCCGGATCGAGCATGGGCATCATCGGCCATGGCGCGATCGGGGGCCGCATAGCCGACCTCGCCATCGCCTGCCGCATGAAGGTCCGCGTCTACGACCCCTACAAGCGCATCGTCAACGGCGCCATCGAACAGACCGGCCTGTCCGAGGTGCTGGGCTGCGATTTCGTGGTCTGCGCCGCCTATGCCACGCCCGAGACCGAGCGGATGATGAACCGCGCGGCCTTCGCGCAGATGCGCCGCGACGCCTATTTCGTCAACATCTCGCGCGGGATCCTTGTCGACGAGGCCGCCCTTGCCGAGGCGCTCGAGCAGGGGACCATCGCCGGCGCGGGCCTCGATGTCGGGATGGGCCAGGACGAACAGCCCAACCCGGCCATCGCCGCGATGCCCAACGTGATCGCCGTGCCCCATGTCGCGGGGCTGACGCGCGAGGCGACCGACCATCAGGCCTTCGAGACGGTCGAGCAGATCCGCGCCCTGATCGAGGGCAAGATCCCGCCGCTTGCGGTCAATCCCCATGCCGCAAGGCGCCTTGAGAGACTGAGGAGAGGCTGATGCCCGGCAAGACCCTGCTGCCCGATGCCCCGCCTGCGACCCGCCTGCCCCCGGGCGCATGCGACTGCCACATGCACATCTATGGCGATCCGGCCATCTATCCGGCCGCGCCAAACTCGCCCTTCGCGCCTGTGCCAGGGGGCACGATCGAGGGCTATCTCGAGCTCCGGCGGATCCTCGGTCTGACGCGCGCGGTCGTGGTGCAGCCGTCGGCCTATGGTACCGACAACCGCTGCACGATGGCGGCGGTCGCGCGGATGGGGCAAGACGCGCGCGCGGTCGTCGTCGTCGATGAAACCGCCCCCGACGCCGAGTTGCGTCGCCTGACCGATGCCGGCGCAAGGGGCCTGCGTTTTTTCATGCTGGCGGGGGGGGTGCTCGGATGGGACCGGCTCGCGCCGCTCTCGGCCCGTGCCGCGCAGTTCGGCTGGCACATCCAACTCCAGATGGACGGACGCCTGCTGCATGAGCGCGAAGCCGAGATCATGCGCCTGCCCTGCCCGGTCGTGATCGATCATAACGGCAAGTTCCTCGAACCTGTCGGAACCGACCATCCGGGCTTTGCCGCGCTTTGCCGGATGATCGATGCGGGGAAGGCCTGGGTCAAGACATCCGGGGTCTACGAGACCTCGCGCACCGGCCCCCCGGATTACGCCGACGTGAGCGTTCTTGCCCGGACGCTCATCGCCCGATTTCCCGAACGCTGCCTGTGGGCGACGAACTGGCCGCACCCCTCGAAGCCCGGCAACGCCCCCGACGACTCGGCGCTCGTTGATCTCTTCGCGGGGTGGTGCGGGTCGGAAGTGACGATGCGGCGTATCCTCATCGACAATCCCGCCCACGTCTACGGGTTCTGAGGTGACAGCATGAGCAGATCAAGTCCGGAGGAAATCGCGATCCGCATGGGGCTCGATATCCCCGATTTCGCGGCGCAGGGTTATTACGGGACATCGTTTGGCACAATGAAGCCCCATCACATCGCGGGCAACCTGCTGTTCCTGTCGGGCCATGTCGGGCAGGCCACTGACGGGCGCATCCTCGGCGGGCGGCTCGGCGCCACGCTGACGACCGAGCAGGGCTATGCCGCTGCGCGCGTCTGCGGCCAGAACCTGCTCGGCGGCATACGACTGGCACTCGGCAGCCTCGATCGCGTGCGTGCGATCGTGCGGACCCTCAATTTCGTGGTCTGCGCGCCGGACTACACCGATGTTCACAAGGTTTCATCCGGGCTCTCGGATCTCCTTGTCGAGGTTTTCGGACCCGAGCGTGGCCTCGGCGGGCGGGCGACCATCGGCGTCATGGCGCTTGCCGAGGGGCATTGCTTCGAGACCTGGGCCACCGTCGAGATCGAACCCTGAAGGAGGCACCCATGTCGCTCGACCTCAATGATGCCGACCTTGCCGCCGCACTCGCGCCGCTCCGCTCGGCCCGCTCGATGCCGGCCGAGGTCTATACCTCCGAGGCGATCTTCGCGCTCGAACGCGCGCGCATCTTCCTGCGCGACTGGTTCTTTCTGTGCCGCGAGGACCAGATCCCGAACCCCGGCGACTATCGCGCGTTCGACACGCAGGGGGGCCCGATCTTCGTCGTGCGCGGGCAGGACGGGGTCGTGCGGTGCTTTGCGAACTTCTGCCGCCACCGCGGATCGCTCCTCGTCAAGGGCAGCGGCAATTGCGGCGGGCGCATCATGTGCCCCTATCACGCCTGGAGCTATTTCAGCGACGGCCGCCTCTATGGATGCCCCGACATGCAGGATGCCGAGGGGTTCGATCGGCGCGAGAACGGGCTGATCGCGCTCGGCTGCGAGAGTTGGGCGGGGTTCGTCTTTGCCCGCTTCGCCACCGAGGGGCCGACGCTTGCGGCGCATCTGGGCGACATGCCCGAGAGGCTTGCCTCGCACCGGCTGGCCGACATGCGCTGCACCTGGACGGTCGAGATCGAGGCCGCCTGCAACTGGAAGCTCATCCTCGAGAATGCGATGGAGACCTATCACACCGGGACCGTTCATCGCGACTCGGTCGGGGCGCAGACGCAGCGGCCGATCCCGACACGGGGCGAGTGGCTGTGCATGCAAGTGCTGAGTTCGCGCAGCATCGCGACCCTCGACCGGACCGTCCCGCCCTTTGATCCGATCCCGGGGCTCGATGAGGATGCCCGGCAGGGAACCTATTTCACGATCATCCATCCGATGACGCAATTCGCGGTCGCGCAGGACTGCTTGTGGTGGTTGAACGTCCGCCCCCTCGGCCCCGCACGGTCGATGATCGAGATCGGCGGCTGCTTTCCGCACTCGACCGTGGCGCTACCCGATTTCGAGCACCGCGCCCGCCCCTACTACGCTCGGTGGGAGCGTGTCGCGCACGAGGATGTGGGCATCCTCGAGGATCAGCAGCGTGCGTTCGGCTCCGCGCTGTTCCGCCCCGGCCCGCTCTCGACCCGCGACGACATGGTGCAGGCGGCTGGTCGCTGGCATATCGAGCGCCTTCTGCGCGCCGGTTGATCGGGCCTGCGGGTTCAGCCCCGCGCGCGCGCCTCGGACAGCCGGTCGCGCAGGCGCAGCATGCGATAATGCGCCTCGGCCGCGAGGCGCCCGAGAACGCCGTGGACGGGTGGCGAGGGGATCGCGTCGAACGGGGCGAGGGCGCCCGCATCGCCGGCAAGCCCCCGCGCCAGCGCTTCGGCCGCCGCGGGTGCGGTGTTCATCCCGTGGCCGCCGAAGCCCGCGAGCAGGTGCAGCCCGTCGCGCCCCTTCCGCACGAAGGGCATGAAGTGGCGCGCATAGCCCATGACGCCCGACCAGGCGAAATCGAACCCGAGCCCCGCCGCCTCCAGATCGCGCGCAAGCCCCGGCAGATGCGCCCCGAGGTCCGCCGCCGCGCGGGCCGCGATCCGCTCGGGCCGGTCGGTGCCGAAGGCCGAGATGCCCATCCCCCACAGGAGCCGCCCGTCCGGCAGGCGGCGGTAATAGTTCCCCGCCCGGCGCGTGTCGGAGATCGCCGCGTCGGTCGGGACATGGGCGGCGATGATGTCCTCGGCTGGGGCGGTCACGGCGATGAAGGTGCGGATCGGCAAGAGGATGCGCCCGAGGTCGGGCAGATCGCCGAGCCCGTAGCCGCCTGTCGCCAGCACGACCTCGCGCGCCCGGATCGGGGCCGGCAGGGCGGGCCCCGCGACCGCCCACCCGGGCGCCACGCGGCGGGGCAGGGCGGGGCAGCGCGCGACGAGAAGCGCGCCCGTCGCGCGTGCCTCGGCGGCCAGCCCGTGCAGGAGCCGCAGCGGGTGGAAGTGAAAGCCCGCCTCGTCCGCGGCGCCGGCGCGATAGCGCGGCCCGCGCACGCGTGCCGCGATCGCCTCGGGCCCGAGCGGCAGCGCCGGATCGGGCCAGAGGCCCAGCGTCAGGATGCCCCGCCGCGCCTGCGCCTGCGGATCGGCGAAGGCGCGCGCGGCCATGGCGTCGCGGCCGCCGAGCGCCATCTCCTGCAAGCGCGCCGCATGCGCGGGCCCCACGAGCGCCTCCAGATCGCGCGCCCCGCAGGCCCATCCCGCGCTGCAAAAGCCGCCGTTGCGCCCCGAGGCACCCGCCCCGATCGCCCCGGCCTCGAGGCAGGCGACCCGCGCCCCGGCCCGCGCCAAGGCGCCCGCAAGCCACAGCCCCGCGAGCCCCGCGCCGATGATCGCGACATCGACCTCGGCCCCGGCCACCGCCTCGGGCGGGTCGGTCGCGGGCGGGGTGCCCGCCGTCGCCTCGTACCAAGTGCCGGGCCGCATCCCGCCCCCTAGTGCGGCGCGCGCGAGCGGTTCACGATCCGGTCGAGCGACTTGATCCCCGAGGCCGCAATCAGCGTCAGCAGCACATAGATGAGGGCCGCCGAATTGAACGGCTCGAAGGCGAGGAAGCTCTGCGCCTGGAACTCGCGCATGCGCTGGGTGATGTCGCGCACCGAGAGGATCGAGACGAGCGAGGTATCCTTGAGCATCGCGATGAACTCGTTGCCGAGCGCGGGCAGCACGATGGCGATCGCCTGCGGGATCACGATGAAGCGCGCGATCTGGAATTCATGCAGCCCGAGCGTGCGCGCGGCCTCGATCTGGCCCTTCGGTATCGCCTCGATCCCGGCGCGGAAGATCTCGGCCATGTAGGCCGAATAGCCGATCGCGATCGCGATGATGCCGCGGGTCATCATGTCGATGTCGATGGTGCCGCCGGTGCCGTTCTTGATCGCGCCCGCCAGCGGCAGCCCGACGTAGAGGATGATGACCAGCATCGGCACGCCGCGGATCGTGTCGACGAAGAAGTCTGCGAACACCGCGATCGGGTGGCCCCCCGTGATGCGCCCGATCACCACCATGGCCAACGACAGGAAGCCGAATGCGGCGGCCGAGATCATGATCGCGCGGTCGCGCGCGGGCAGGTAGGACGTGGACCAGACCACCGGAAGATCCCCGGCCGCCTCCACGGGCAGCACCGCGCCCGAGAGCGTTCCCGCCGCGATGAGTTCGAGCGCCTGTTCGACGCTCGCCAGCGAGCGGACGCTCAGCGGCTCGGCCGGCGGTTCGGGCAGGAAATCGCCATAGCGCACTTCGTCGGCCAGCCCCTGCGGGGTGCCCGAGACGATGCCGATGCGGCCCTCGATGGTGCCGGCAAGAACGACCTCGGCCTCGGGCTTCATCCCGTGCCAGACTGCCACGGCCACGGCTGCAACGCCCACACCCGCGATGATCCGGCTTGCTCGCGCCGAGGGCTTGAGCCGCCCGCAGAAGGCCCAGACCAGCCCGAGGACCGAAGCGCCCAGATATGCGAAGACCGCCGCGCGCAGCGTCACCATCAGGCCCGTCGCAAAGCCTGCATGCGCGACCATCAGGATGAAGAAGGCAAGACAGGAGTTCGCCAGCAGCAGCGCCGTCAGGATGCCGCCCCCCGCCGGCCCGCGGTGGAAGCGCTGGGGCAGGGCCGCGAAGCCCGCCGAGGCGAGAGCTGCAAGCGCCGCGAGCCAAACCGTGCGGTGCGCGGCCGGAAGGAACCAGGCCTCGAACGCCGGATCGAGCCGGAAGGTCTGATCGACGACGAGGATCCAGTCCACGTCGCGCGGATCTGTGATGTTGAGGGCGACCGAGGCCGCATAGGGATCGAGCACCGGCAGGCGCGACAGCAACCCGAGCAGAACCGCCTGAATGCCGAAGGCCCAGAGCGCCTGCCGCCGCTGCCGCGCGACGACCGCGGGCGACTGGTCGGGCCTCAGCGCGCGGATGAGCTTGATCGAACCCACGACACCCGCGATCGCCGCCGTCGCCAGGATCGCGAAGGCCGCGAGGAGGGAGGGGGCGTCGTCCTCGATCCCGAGGACAGCGACAAGGGCGGGGCCGTAATTGCGCGATGTGGCCAGAACCCAGATAATGAAGGGCGCGGCAAAGAGGAATACGAGGTTGCTCGCCCGCATGCCCCGAAGCCAGATCAGGATGGGGTGCATGCGCCCGCCTCGAGTTTGGGGGCCGCCGGCGGACCGGCGGCCCGGTTCAGATCACTTCGGCCACCACTTCAGGACAAGGGCATCGAGCGTGCCGTCTGCCTTGATCGCGGCCAGCCCCTCGTTGAAGGCATCCTGCAGCGCGTCGCCTTCCTGGAAGACGAGCCCGAGCGGATCGGACGACAGCCCCGTGATCCCGACGGTCAGTTGACCCGCGAACTCCTGCTCATAGGCCGCGGCCGAAGTCGAATCGATGATGACGCCGTCCACGTCGCCGTTCTGCAGCGCCACGACGGCGTTACCGAACTGGTCAAACAGCGCGAGGTTGTCGCGCCCCACGAGCTCCTCGCCCAGGGCCGCGTTCGTCGTGCCGTTCTGCGAGGCGAGCTTCAGCGCGCCGCTCTTGAAATCGTCGATGGTCTTGCCCGCGTCGGCCACGCGCATCAGCACGCCCTGCTCGACGATGATGTAGGGGTCCGAGAAGTCGACGATCTTGTCGCGCTCCTCCGTAATGGTGACGCCCGAGACGACCATGTCGAACTCGCCCGCCGCGAGCGCCGCGAAGATTCCGTCCCACGCGGTCGAGACCCAGTTGGGCTGGCAGTTGATGCGCGCGCAGATCTCGGCCACGACATCGACGTCGAAGCCCTTGACGACGCCGTCCTCGATGAATTCGTGGGGCGGATAGGTCGTGTCCGACCCGATCTTGAGGACGCGCCCGCCGAGGTCGGCCGCCGCCACGGGCAGCGCAAGTGCGGTTGCCGCGGCAAGGCCGAGGATGAAGTGCTTCATGCTTACCTCCGTTATGCCCCGGGCGGACCAGCCCGGGGGAATGTGACACTCCTCACTTTGCGCGCAGGCAGGGGGCGGGTCAAGCCGCGCCGCGTCCTGTCGCTCGGCTTTGTCCGGCTTGCCCACGGCGTGCGTGCCGCGCATGATCGGTGGGGTGCCGCAGGCAGGGGCGCAGGGGAGGCCGCGATGGCGACGGTGGGCGAGGCGCTGGCGGTGGCGCTGAGGCGGGCAGGGGTCGGCACGGTCTTCGGCATTCCCGGCGTGCACACGATCGAGCTTTATCGCGGCCTCGGCGCGGCGGGGATCCGGCATGTGACGCCGCGCCACGAGCAGGGCGCGGGCTTCATGGCGGACGGATATGCCCGCGCGACGGGTCGGCCGGGGGCGGCCTTCGTCATCACCGGGCCGGGGGTGACGAACATCCTGACCCCGATGGCGCAGGCGCGGGCCGATTCGGTGCCGATGCTGGTCGTCTCGGGGGTGAATGCGCGGCCAAGCCTCGGGCGCGGGCTCGGGCATCTGCACGAGTTGCCCGATCAGCTTGCGCTGGTGCGCGGGATCGCGGTCGCAGCCTTTCACCTCGATGCGCCCGCGGCGCTAGGCGATGTCGTGGGCGCGGCGCTGATGCGCCTCGGCTCGGGCCGGCCGGGGCCCGTGCATCTGCAGGTGCCGCTCGATGTCATGGGGATGGAGGCGCCCGCGATCGGCGCCCTGCCAGCGCCGCCCGCGCCGCCCGCCCCCGATCCGGCCCTGATCGCCGAGGCCGCGGCGCGGCTGGCCCGCGCGCGCGCGCCCGTCATCCTCGCGGGCGGGGGGGCGCGGGGCGCGCGGGCCGGGCTCGCCGCGCTGGCCCGAAGGCTCGGCGCGCCCGTCGTGCAGACGACGAATGCGCGCGGCATCCTGCACGCCGATCCGCTGGGCGTGCCGGCCTCGCCGAGCCTGCCCGCGGTGCGCGCCCTGATCGAGGGGGCGGATGCCGTCCTCGCGGTCGGGACGGAACTCGGCCAGACCGATTACGACATGTATGTCACCG
Source organism: Limisphaerales bacterium (assembly GCA_044356825.1). GTDB lineage: Bacteria > Pseudomonadota > Alphaproteobacteria > Rhodobacterales > Rhodobacteraceae > JAUREX01. Next base: position 15,428 of record JBIKVM010000014.1, on the reverse strand, counting down.
GCGGCATGGCGCGGATGGCGGCCCTGATCCGGATCGACATCTGCGCCGAACAGCTCGCCCGCCACCCGGCCGAGGTCGCGATCGCGGCCGATGCGGCGGTGGCGCTGCGCGCGCTGGGCGCAGCGCTTGGCGAAGGGGCCCCGGCACCCGGCGGGGCCGCGCGTGCGGCGGTGGCGCGGGCGGGCGCGTGGGCAGAGCTTTCGCCCGCCATGCAGGCGCAGGCCGAGATCCTGCGCGCGATCGCGCGCGCGCTGCCCGGCGCGCCCATCGTCGGCGATTCGACCCAGCCCGTCTATGCCGGCAACCTCTGGCACGACCACCCGCGCCCGGGCGGCTGGTTCAACGCCGCGACGGGCTATGGCGCGCTCGGCTATGCGATCCCGGCCGCGATCGGGGCGGCGGTGGGCCTCGGCCCCGGGGTGCCGGTCGTCTGCCTCGCGGGCGATGGCGGGGCGCAGTTCAGCCTGCCCGACCTCATGTGCGCGCGCGACGAGGGGGTGGGCGTGCGCTTCGTGATCTGGAACAACCGCGGCTATCGCGAGATCGCCGAATCGATGGCCGCCGTCGGTGCCCCCGTCATCGGATGCGATCCGACGCCGCCCGATTTCGGCGCCATCGCGCGCGCCTGCGCCATCCCCCATCGCCCCGTTCCCGCAACCCCCGAGGCCGTCGCCGCCGCCTGCGCGGCACCCGCCCCCGACGGCGGCCCCGTCCTGATCGAGATCGACGCCAAATGACCCATCCCGCCACCCATTTCACCCACGCCGTCACCCGCCGCCCGGGCCGGTCCGTCACCGGCGGCCTGCGCGCGGTCGATACCGGCGCGCCCGACCTCGGGCGGATGCTGCGCGACCACGACGACTACGTCGCCGCCCTGCGCGAGACGGGGGCCGAGGTGATCGTGCTCGACCCGCTCGAGGCCTTTCCCGACGCGCTCTTCGTCGAGGATACCGCGCTCTGCCTGCCCGAGGGGGCGGTGCTGATGGCGCCGGGGGCGCCCTCGCGCCTGGGCGAGGTGGCGCAGATGGCGCCGACGCTGCGCGCCCTCTTTGCCGATCTGCGCCGAATCGACCCGCCCGCCCGGATCGAGGCGGGCGACATTCTCTGGACCGGGCGCGAGGTGCTCGTCGGGCGCTCGGCGCGCACCGATGCGGCGGGTGTCGCGGCGCTCCGCGCCGCCCTCGCCGACTGGGGCCATCCCGTGCGCGAGGTCGAGACCCCGCCGGGGGTGCTGCACTTCAAGACCGATTGCGCGCTGATCGACCCCGAGACGGTGCTGGCCACGCGCCGGCTGGCCGCGTCGGGCTGCTTTGCGGGCTACCGTGTCACCTTCGTGCCCGAGGGCGAAGAGGCGGCGGCGAACGTCATCCGCTTCAACGACGCCGTCATCGTCCCCGCGGGCTTTCCCCGCACCGAGGATCTGATCGCCGCCGCGGGGCTGCGCGTCCGGGCGGTCGGCAATGCCGAATGCGCCCGGCTCGATGGCGGGATGTCGTGCCTGTCGCTGCGCCTCAACCCGCGTTGCTGAGGGCGCGCGCGAGGTCGGCCTTGCGGGCAAGCCGGCAGGCGTGAAGGATCGGCTCGGTGTAGCCCGAGGGCTGCGCGCGCCCCTCGAACACGAGCGCCGATGCCGCGCGGAAGGCGATGCCGTCGAAGGCGGGCGCCATCGGCCGATAGGCCGGATCGGCCGCGTTCTGCCGGTCCACGACGGCGGCCATGCGGCGCATGACCTCCTCGACCTCGGCGCGATCGACCACGCCGTGGTGGAGCCAGTTCGCGATGTGCTGGGCCGAGATGCGGCAGGTCGCGCGATCCTCCATCAGGCCCACGTCGTTGATGTCGGGCACCTTCGAGCAGCCGATCCCCTGATCGATCCAGCGCACGACATAGCCGAGGATGCCCTGCGCGTTGTTCTCGACCTCGCGCAGGACCTGCGCGCGCGTCCATTTGCGAAACGCCGCGAGCGGCAGTTCGAGAAGCCCGTCCACATGCGCCCGCCGCCCTCCGCGCGCGAGCGCCTTCTGCACCGCAAAGACATCGACCTTGTGATAGTGCAGCGCATGCAGCGTCGCGGCCGTCGGGCTCGGGACCCAGGCGGTGGTGGCGCCCGCCATCGGGTGCTCGATCTTCTGCGCCAGCATCGCCGCCATGCGGTCGGGCATCGCCCACATGCCCTTGCCGATCTGCGCCCGCCCCGACAGCCCGCATTCGAGGCCGATGTCGACGTTGCGCGCCTCATAGGCCGCGATCCAGCCCTTGCGGCGGATGAAATCCTTGCGCGAAAAGGCGCCCGCCTCCATCGAGGTGTGGATCTCGTCGCCCGTCCGGTCGAGAAAGCCCGTGTTGATGAAGGCGACGCGGTGGCGCGCCGCGCGGATGCAGGCCTTGAGGTTGAGCGAGGTGCGCCGCTCCTCGTCCATGATCCCGAGTTTCACCGTATGGCGCGGCAGTCCGAGCACGTCCTCGACCCGCGCAAAGGTGCGATCGGCAAAGGCGACCTCGGCCGGCCCGTGCATCTTGGGCTTCACGACATAGACCGACCCCGCGCGCGAGTTGCGCAACCCGTCCGCCTTGCCGAGGTCGTGCATCGCGATGAGCGTCGTGACCATCGCGTCCATCAGCCCCTCGAACACCTCGGCACCGGTCCGGTCGCGCATCGCGGGCGTCGTCATCAGATGGCCCACGTTGCGCACGAGCATGAGCGCGCGCCCCGGCAGGACCACGCGCCCGCCGTCCGGGCCGATCAGCTCGCAGTCGGCGGCAAGGCTGCGCGTCAGGCTGCGGCCGTCCTTGGTGAAGGTCTCGGTCAGATCGCCGCGCATCAGCCCGAGCCAGTTGCCATAGGCCTGCACCTTGTCCGCGACATCGACGCAGGCGACCGAATCCTCGAGGTCCATGATGGCCGAGATCGCGGCCTCGACACGGACATCCGCGAGCCCCGCCTGGTCGCGGGCCCCGATCGGATGGGTGCGGTCGAAGACGAGTTCCACATGCAGCCCGTGGTTGCGCAGCACGACCGAATCGGGCGCGCGCGGGTGGCCGCGATAGCCCACGAACTTCGATGCATCCTCGAGCGGCTGGTCATCGACGAGCAGCGCGCCGGCGCGGATGTGATAGCGCCGCGCATCCGCGTGGCTGAGGCCCCGGATCGGAAACGCCTCGTCGAGAAAGACGCGCGCCCGCGCCACGACGCGCGCGCCCCGGCCGCGCTCGTATCCGCCGGGCGGGGGCAGGCTGCCCATCGCGTCGGTGCCATAGAGCGCGTCATAGAGGCTGCCCCAGCGGGCATTCGCGGCATTCAGCGCATAGCGCGCGTTGGTGATCGGCACGACAAGCTGCGGGCCGGGGATGCGTGCGATCTCGTCATCGACGCCGGCGGTGTCGATCGTGAATGCCTCGCCCTCGGGCAGGAGATAGCCGATTTCCCCGAGGAACGCCTTGTAGGCCTCGTGGTCGTGGGGCTGGCCGCGGTGGGCGATGTGCCAGGCGTCGATGCGCGCCTGCAGCGCGTCGCGTTCCGCCAAGAGGGCGCGATTCTCGGGGCCGAGGTCGTGCACGAGGTCGGAAAATCCCCGCCAGAAGTGCGCTGGATCCACGCCCGTTCCCGGCAGTACCTGTAGGTCGAGGAACTGCGCCAGTTCCGCCGCAACCTCGAGGTCCGCGCGCGCAACAAAGTTTCCCCGTGCCGAGCCGTCTGCCATCTTGCATCCTCCTGCCAGTCCCGCTGCCGCGGTTCATCAGGGCTAACGCAATGCGGTGCGGGCTGCCACCCCGCGGGCGGACTTGCAGGGCCGGGTAGGCGGCGACAATATGCCTCGGGGCCGGTCGGGAGGATCACATGGGGCAGGCAAGGCTCGGGCTGCGCGCGGATTTCGGCGTGGCTGGGCGGTTCGGGCCGGGCAAGGCCGAACTGCTCGAACGGATCCGCGACACGGGTTCGATCTCGGCGGCGGGGCGCGGCATGGGCATGAGCTACAAGCGCGCCTGGGGCCTTGTCGAGGCGCTGAACGCCATGTTTCGTGACCCTGTCGTCGCCAGTGCGCGCGGTGGTCCGGGGGGCGGTGGAGCGGTTCTGACGCCCACGGGCGCCGAAGTCCTGGCGCGGTTTCGCGCGATCGAGGTCGCGGCGAGGGCGGCGGCCGCCGCCGACCTCGCGGCGCTTGACGCGCTGGTGCGGCAGGGCGCGCCGGTTGGCGATTTTCCCGACAGGAATAGCGATTGACAGATCGCGCCCGCCCGCTGTTGTATCCCGGCGGATATAACGCCTGGAGGTTTCGATGCGCCCCATTGCGCTCGCGCTTGCAGCCGCGCTGATCCTGCCACGCCCGGCTGCGGCGGATCAGGTGGTGGTGTTCGCAGCCGCCTCGATGAAGACCGCGCTCGATGCCTTCGCAGCCGAATTCGCGGCCGCGACCGGCCACAGCGTTACCATCAGCTATGGTGGTTCGAGCCAACTGGCCAAGCAGATCATCGCGGGCGCCCCGGCCGACATTTTCGTCTCGGCCTCGGTGCCCTGGATGGACCAGGTCGAGGCCGAGGGGCTGATCGCGCCCGGTGCGCGGCGCGATCTGCTTGGCAACACCCTCGTCCTCGTGGCGCACGGGCGAGGTGTGCCGGCGGTCTCGATCGGGCCCGACCTCGATCTGGCGGGGCGCCTGGCTGGCGGGCGGCTCGCGATGGCGCTGGTCGATTCGGTGCCGGCCGGCCAATATGGCAAGGCCGCGCTCGACCAGCTGGGGCTGTGGGACGATGTCGCGCCGCTCGTCGCGCAGGCCGACAACGTGCGTGCGGCGCTCGCGCTGGTGGCGGCGGGCGAGGCGCCCCTCGGCATCGTCTATGCGACCGATGCCGCCGCCTCGGACAATGTCACGCGCGTCGGCACCTTCCCGGCGGAAAACCACCCTGCCATCGTCTTTCCCGCAGCGCGTCTGGCCGGGGCCGACGATGCCGCCGACTTCGCCTTTTACGAGGCATTGTCCTCGGAGGTGGGCGATGCCACCTTCGCCGCCCACGGCTTCGTGATCATCGACTGACCCCCAGGGACCGGAGGCGGATGGACGGCTGGCTCACACCCGAGGAATGGCAGGCGCTCGCGCTCTCCCTCCGGGTCGCGACGGTCGCGACGCTCGCCAGCCTGCCGTTCGGCATCCTTGCCGCCTATGCGCTGGCGCGGTGGCGCTTTCCGGGGCGGCAGATCCTCAATGGCCTTGTCCATCTGCCGCTGATCCTGCCGCCGGTGGTGACGGGGTATCTGCTGCTGCTGGCCTTCGGGCGGAAGGGCGCCGTGGGGCAGATCCTCGACGAATGGTTCGGGATCGTGCTGGCCTTTCGCTGGACAGGTGCCGCGCTCGCGGCGGCGGTGATGGCCTTTCCGCTGATGGTGCGCGCGATCCGGCTGGCGATCGAGGCGGTCGATCCGCGCCTCGAGGAGGCCGCGGGCACGCTCGGGGCGTCGCGGGCGTGGGTCTTTGCGACGGTGACGCTGCCCCTCATCCTTCCGGGGATCGTCGCGGGGGCGATCCTCGCCTTTGCCAAGGCGATGGGCGAGTTCGGCGCCACGATCACCTTCGTGTCGAACATCCCCGGCCAGACCCAGACGCTGCCCTCGGCGATCTATGCCTTCCTGCAGGTGCCGGGCGGCGAGGGGGCGGCGATGCGGCTCGTCCTGATCGCGGTGGCGGTGGCGATGGGCGCGCTCATCGCCTCGGAGTGGGTCGGGCGGGCGGTGGCGCGCCGCATCGGGGGGCGCGCATGACGCTGCGGGTCGAACTCTCGCACCGCTTCGGGGCCTTCGAGCTGGCTGCCCGCTTCGAGGCGCCGCCGGGCCTCACGGCGCTGTTCGGCCGCTCGGGGTCGGGCAAGACGACGATCGTGAACGCGGTCGCGGGCCTCTTGCGCCCCGAGGCGGGGCGGATCGAGATCGGGGGGCGGGTGCTCTTTGATGCCGCCGCGGGCACCTGCGTGCCGCCGCACCTGAGGCGCGTGGGCTATGTCTTTCAGGAGGCGCGGCTTTTCCCGCATCTGACGGTGCAGGGAAACCTCGGTTACGGGGCATGGTTCGCGCGTCGCCGGCCGCCGCGCGCCGAGGCCGCGCGCATCGTCGAGCTGCTCGGGATCGGGCATCTGCTGGCGCGACGGCCCGATACCCTCTCGGGCGGCGAGCGCAGCCGCGTCGCGCTCGGCCGCGCGATCCTCGCACGGCCCGACATCTTGCTGATGGATGAACCCCTCGCCGCGCTCGACGAGGCGCGCAAGGCCGAGATCCTGCCCTATCTCGAGCGGCTGCGCGACGAGACGCGGCTTCCGATCCTCTATGTCAGCCATTCGGTGGCCGAGGTCGCGCGCCTCGCGACGACGGTCGTGATGGTCGAGGGCGGCGCGATCCTCTGCGCCGGGCCGGCGGGCGAGATCCTCTCGGACCCGACGCTCGCACCCGCCTTCGGCGTGCGCGAGGCCGGCGCCATCTTGCGCGCGCGCGTCAGCGGGACCGAGGCGGACGGCCTCAGCCTGCTCGACAGCGCGGGCGGGCCGGTCTGGCTCCCCCGGATCGCGGCTCCCGCGGGAACCGAATTGCGGCTGCGCATCCTCGCGCAGGATGTGCTGATCGCGCTCGCCCCGCCCGCGGGGATCTCCGCGCTCAACATCCTCGCGGGGCGGGTCGAGGAGGTGCGCACCGGCGAGGGGCCGGGCGCGATGGTGCGTCTTGCGGTGGGGGATGCGCATCTGCTCGCGCGGATCACGCGCCGTTCGGCGAGGGCGCTCGGCCTCGAACCCGGGCAGCAAGTGTGGGCGGTGGTGAAATCCATGACCGTCGCGCCGGCATCGGTCGGCGAGGGGTGAAGGCGGGACGATACGCCGCTCTCGCCACGCCGCCCCGCCAAGGCGGAGGCCCGTGTCCTTGGAACCCGCGGCGGGGTCCGCGCCACCAAGACCTTTTCTCGCTGTAGCATCTCAACTTGATACTTGGTTGTGCGAGCGCAACATGTATCCTGAGCCTTCTGGCGCGCCGCTCGGCGGCGGGGCCGGCATGGGGGCAAGGGATGCTGAACTCGTTCTTTCTGAACCGAAGCAGGATGGCCTATGCGTGGGGCTTCCTTGCCCTGCTCCTGACCATCTCCTGGTACAATGTCGAGCTGTCGTCGATCTTCACGCGCTTCAACCGCGATCTGTTCAACGCGCTCCAGAATGTCGACAGCGAGACCTTCTGGAGCCTCTTTCTGGGCTATGACATCGACAACGTGATCCTGATGCTCACGCTCGACGACGAGGTCGTGCCGACCTTCGTCGAATATGTCTCGGTCATCCTGCCGATCTCGGCCTATGCCTTCTGGCAGACGCGCCGCTACACCTTCGCCTGGCGCGAGGCGAACACGCGCTATTACCTCGGCCTGTGGGAGGGGACATCGGCCCAGCTCGAGGGGGCCTCGCAGCGGATGCAGGAGGATCTGAAGGCTTTCGGCTCGACCCTCTATTCGCTCTTCACCGGCCTTTTCAGCGCGACATGGACCCTCATCATCTTCCTGCCGCAACTGTGGGAGGTGTCGCAATATGTCCCGGTCGAAACCTTCGCATGGTGGCCCCAGATCGGCGGTGAGCCGCTCGGCGGCTTCCTCGTGTGGGTCGCGCTCGGGCTCACGCTCTCGGGAATGCTCGTGACGCTGTTCGTGGGCTGGCGGCTACCGCGGCTCGAGTATCAGAATGAAAAGGTCGAGGCCCATTTCCGCAAGGAACTTGTGCTGTCCGAAGACACGCTCGGCAAGCGGATCGAGGCAGAACTCTTTCCCATCTTCATCACCGTCCGGCGCAACTACTACCGGCTCTTCAACTGGTCGATGGGGATGGATGTCTGGCAGACGCTGTTCGGGCTGCTCGCGGGCAACGTCGCGCTCTTCTTCCTCGCCAACGCCTATTTCGAGGCGCCCGAGGTCTTCGCGCTCGGGATGCTCACGCAATCGCTGCAGTTCTTCGCCCGGGTCGAGGGGTCGATGACCTATTTCATCGACCGCTGGCCCACGATCGTGGGCTTCATCGCCGTGGTGATCCGCCTCATGGAATTCGAGCGCTCGGTCGGGATCGAGGCGCTGGCGGCACGGGCGCGGGCTGCGGGCCGGGCGGGCGGTCAGACGGGGGCGTGACGCCCGGCGCGCCCGCCCCGCCGCCGCGGCACCTCGGCGCTGCGCGATAGGCCCTCGCGCAGCACCTCGGTCATCGGATGGTCGGGCGCCTCCGCGTGGCGCGCGATCAGCGATGCGAGCGCCGCACCCGTGTCGGCGCCGACCGGCAGGCTCAGCGCCCAGTCGATGAAGATCGAGCGGCACTCGGCCGGGCCGATCCCCTCGATGCGATAGGCCTCGCGCACGAGGCCCTTGGGATCATCCGGATCGGTCTGCATGCTGTCCCCCGAGGATCTGGTCTATCGCCGCGCCCGCCCCGTCGCAGATCGCACTGACGCGGGCCTCAAGATCCGCGACATCCGCCGCCCCGCCCTCGCGCAGCACGAAGGCGCGCGCGCCGGCCCCGAGCGTCGCGGGGTCGGCCGCGCCCTCGCCCAACAGGCGCGCGCTCGCGTGCAGCGGCCAGAGCAGGCGCAGCGCCGCGCCGATCGCCTCGCCCGCGGCCGCGCTCAGCACGCCGGCCTTGACGCCCGCGCGGATCTGCTGCTCGGGCCGCCGCGCGGGTGAACCTGCCCGCAGCGCGGCGGTTTCGGCGATGAGGTCGATATCCATCAGCCGCCCGCGCCCGGCCTTGAAATCCCAGGCCGAGCCGGGCCGCGCCGCAGCGAGCCGCGCGCGCATCTCGGCCACGTCGCGCAGGATGGGCGCGGGGTCGGCCAGAGCGCGGCCCGCGATCAGCGCGCGCCGGAACGCCTCGACCGCGGCGCAGACTTCGGGCGCCCCCGCGATCGGGCGCGCGCGCGTCAGCGCCAGATGCTCCCACGTCCAGGCCTCGGTCTCCTGATAGCTGCGGAAGGCCGCGAGCGAGGTCGCGACCGGCCCCTGCCGCCCCGAGGGGCGCAGCCGCATGTCGACCTCATAGAGCCGCCCCGCGGGCATGGGCGCCGCAAGCGCCGTCACCAGCGCCTGCGTCAGGCGCGCGTAATAGCTGCGCACCGGCAGCGGCCGGCGCCCCTCGGAGGCCTCGGCCCCTTCGGCGTCGTAGATCACGATGAGGTCGAGGTCGGACCCGGCATTGAGCCGCCCCGCCCCGAGGCTGCCCATGCCCAGCACGGCCGCGCCGGCACCCGGCGGGGGCCCGTGGCGGGCCGCGAAATCCGCGACCACCCGCGGCCAGATCGCGCCGACCGTCGCCTCGGCCAGATCGGCATAGTGGACCGCCGCCTCGGCCGCATCGACGAGGCCGCGCAGATGGTGCACGCCCACGCGAAAGTGCCATTCCTTCGCCCAGACCCGCGCGGCATCGAGCGCGCGCTCGTAATCCGCGACCGCCGCCAGACGCTGCACGAGATCCTCGCGCAGCCCCGCCATCCCCGGCCAGGGCGCGAAGAAGCTGCCCCCGATCACCGCATCGAGCACGGCCGAATTGCGCGAGAGATACCGCGCGAGCGCCGGCGCCGTCGCCGCGATGTCGACGATCAGATCAACGAGCTGGGGGTTGGCCTCGAAGAGCGAGAAGAGCTGCACCCCGGCGGGCAGCCCGGCCAGGAAGCCATCGAAGGCGATCAGCGCCTCGTCGGGGTTCGCCGCCGCCATGAGGCGCGACAGCAGCCCGGGGCGGACGCGCTTGAAGATCTCGACCGCGCGCGCCGAGCGCAGCGCCGGATAGGCCCGCCAGCCCTCGACGATCTCGGCCATGCGCGGCGAGAGGTCTGGGAGCGCCGCGGCCGTCGTCGGCGCGAAGAAGACCTCGGTCAGGGCGTGCACCCGCTCGCACCGCGCGATTAGGGCGCGCCCGAAGGCGTCGGTGTCGCCCTCGCCGCAGAAACGGGCGATGCGCGCGATGGCCTCGGGCGCGGTCGGCATCGTCTGGGTCTGGGCGTCCTGCACCATCTGGAGGCGGTGTTCGAGATCGCGGTGCGCGCGGTAGTGCGCGCCGAGTTCCTCGGCGACGGCCGTGGGGATCCAGCCGCGCTCGGCCAGCGCGCCGAGCGCCTCGAGCGTGCGGGGCGAGCGCAGCGCGGGGTCGCGCCCGCCCGCGATCAGCTGGCGCGTCTGGGTGAAGAACTCGATCTCGCGGATGCCGCCGCGGCCGAGCTTGACGTTGTGCCCCGCGACCTGGAGGGGGCCCGCGAGGCCCTTGTGGTCGCGGATGCGCAGCCGCATGTCGTGGGCGTCCTGGATCGCCGCGAAATCGAGGTGCCGGCGCCAGACGAAGGGGCCGAGCGTGCGCAGGAAGCGCGCGCCCGCCGCGATGTCGCCCGCACAGGGGCGCGCCTTGATGTAGGCCGCGCGCTCCCATGTCCGGCCCATGCTTTCGTAATAGGTCTCGGCGGCGCTGATGGGCAGGCAGACGGGTGTGACCGCCGCGTCGGGGCGCAGCCGCAGGTCGATGCGAAAGACATAGCCCTCGGCCGTGATGTCGGAGACGAGTGCCACGAGCCTGCGCGTGACCTTGACGAAGGCCGCGCGCGCCTCGGCGATGTCCCCGGGCGCGAAGCGGCTGTCGTCGAAGAGGCAGACAAGATCGATGTCGGAGGAATAGTTGAGCTCTCCCGCCCCCATCTTGCCCATGGCGATGATGACCATGCCCGCCGCCGTCGCGGCATCCTCGGGCACGGCGCCGGGAATGCGGCCGCGGCGGATCTCGTCGGCGACAAGGGCGCGCAGCGCGCTGTCGCAGGCGGCATCCGCGAGCGCCGTCAGCGCGCCCGTCACCGTCTGAAGCGGCCAGACCCCGCCCAGATCGGCAAGTGCGGCATAGAGCGCGACGCGGCGCTTGGCGCGGCGCAGCGCCGGGCCGAGGTCGGGCAGGTCGATGGCGGGCAGGGGGGCGAGGACACCCGCGACCACCCCCTCGGGCGGGGCCGCGAGGGCCTCGCGCAGCCAGGCGCCCTCGGTCTGCAAGAGGCCCGCGAGATAGGGGCTGCACCCGGCCGTCGCGCCGATCAGTGCGGCCATATCGGCCCCGAGGTCGGCAAACGCCGCCGCGGCCTCGGCCCCGGCGTCGGGGTCGTGGGCGATCGGGCGGCGGCAGAGGCGGGCGGCGAACTCCATCGCCCGCTTCTCGCCCGCCTGCGCGGCGCGGTCAACCGCACCCCTTGCGGCCGGCGCGCGCCCCGCCGATAGTCGCCCCCGCGCCCGACCGACGGAGAAGCCCATGAGCCGCAGCCTTGACCGCGTGAGCGACGCCCTGCGGGCCGCGGGGCTCGATCTGCGCATCGTCGAGATGTCCGAGAGCACCCGCACCGCCGCCGATGCCGCCGCCGCCGCCGGCTGCGAGATCGACCAGATCGCGAAATCGATCCTCTTTCGCGGCGAGACGTCGGGCGAGCTGCGCCTCTTCATCACGGCGGGCGGCAACCGCGTCGATCCCGCGCGCGCCGCGGCGCTCGCGGGCGAGCCGCTCGGCAAGGCCGATGCCGCGATGGTGCGCGAGGTCACGGGCTTTGCGATCGGCGGCGTCGCGCCCCTCGGGTCGCTCGTGCCGCTGCGGACATGGATCGACCCAAGGCTGATGGATTTCGCCCATGTCTGGGCGGCGGCGGGCACGCCCAACCACATCTTCCGCATCGCACCCGATGCGCTCTTGCGTGTCACGGGCGCCACCGCCGCCGCCTTCACCGCCTGAGGCCGGTAAACTGCGCGTCAGAGCGCGCGCCGGCGCAGCTTGGCTGTTGGCTTTGCCGCGCATTTCCGCTAAGAAAATCGTCAAAGCCGCACAGACGGCGTGATCGACGAGCAGGACCATGGAAACCGGAGCCCTTGCAGCCGCGCAAGAGATGGATTTTTCGCTGCTCGCCCTGTTCGCCAGGGCGACCCTCACGGTTCAGGCCGTGATGCTCATGCTGCTGTTCGCCTCGGTGTGGTCCTGGGCCATCATCATCCACAAGCACATCGCCTTTCGCGCCGCGCGGCAGGGATCGGAGATGTTCCTGCGCGCCTTCTGGTCGGGCGGGCCGCTCGATGATCTCTATGCCCGGGTGAGCCCCGCGCCCCGCAGTGCGGTCGAGCGCGTCTTCGTCGCCGGCATGGAAGAGTGGGAGCGCAGCCACCGCCCTGACGGGGATCTCATCGCGGGGGCTGACCTGCGCATCGACCGTGCCATGAACGCCCAGATTGCGAAGGAGGCCGACACCCTCAACCGCTATCTGCCCTTCCTAGCGACGGTCGGATCGACGGCCCCCTTCGTCGGGCTGTTCGGCACCGTCTGGGGCATCAAGCATTCGTTCGAGCAGATCGCGATCTCGCAGAACACCAATCTCGCGGTCGTGGCTCCCGGCATCGCCGAGGCGCTGCTCGCGACCGGCATCGGCCTTGTCGCGGCCATCCCGGCGGTCATCTTCTACAACAAGCTCTCTTCGGACAGCGACCGGATCCTCGGCGATTTCGAGGCCTTTGCCGACGGTTTCGCGGGCATCGTCTCGCGCCAGCTGGACCGCTAGCCCATGGGGGCCGGGGTCATGCCCAAGGCCGGGGGCAGCCGCAGTCGCGGCCGCCGGCGCAAGGCCGCGCCCATGTCCGAGATCAACGTCACGCCTTTCGTGGACGTGATGCTCGTGCTCTTGATCATCTTCATGGTCGCGGCACCACTCTTGACCGTGGGTGTTCCGGTCGAGTTGCCCAAGACCGCCGCCGAGGCCCTGCCCGGCGAGCAGGAGGAGCCGCTGACCGTGACGATCACGGCCGACGGGCGGCTCATGATCCAGACGACCGAAGTGCCGCAGGACGAATTCATCACCCGCCTATCCGGGATCGCGGCAGAGCGCGACAGCGGCATGATCTATCTGCGTGCCGACGGGTCGGTCCCCTATGCGCGCGTCGCAGAGGTGATGGGCGCGCTCAACGCGGGCGGTTTCCTCGAGATCGGTTTCGTGACGGATACGGACGGCCCGCGCATGGGCGGGTCGGGCAACTAGCCCGGGGGGCACGCTGGGCATGCGCGCTGGCCTCATCATCTCGGGTGTCGGGCATCTTCTGCTCGTGCTCTGGGCCGTGCTCGGGGGGATCTTCTTTGAGCGCGAGCCGGCGCGCCCCGTGCCGGTCACGCAGGTCTCCCTGATCTCCGAAGCCGAGTTCGCCGCGATGACGGCGGGGCCGACGCCGCCCGCCGCTGGCACCTCCGCCCCGACGCCCGAAGCCCCGGCCGAGGCTGCGGCGCCGCCAGAGCCCGCCCAAGCCACCGAACCGGCAGAGGTCGCGCCGCCGCCTCCTCCCCCCGAAGCCTCTAGCCTGCCGGCCGAGGCCGCGCCCCCCGCACCCGCCCCGCCGCCCGAACTGCCTGAACCGGAGTCGGTCGAGGCTGCGCCCGAGGTCGTCGCGCAGGCCGAACCGGCCCCGTCGGAGCCCGTGGCCGAGGCCGAGACGCCGCCAGCGCCCGCACCCGCGCCGCCCCCTCCGCCGCCGCCCCCTCCGCCGCCGCAACCGGCCGAAGCGCAGGAAGCCCCGCCCGCGCCCGAGCCACCGCCGGCACCAGAGCCTGCGCCGGAGCCGGAACAGCCGCCCGAGACCGAGGTCGCGGCCGCGCCGCCACCCCCTCCGCCGCCGCCCCCGCGCCCGGCCAACCTGCAACGCCCCGAACCCGCGGCCGAGCCGGAGGCGCCCGAGCCTGCCGCAACCGAAGCGGCCGAGCCTGAACCTGCGGCGTCGGCTGAACCGGTGGCGGATGTCGCCGACGCGGTCGCCGCCGCGCTGGCCGCGGCACAGGCGTCGGCCCAACAGGGCGCGGCCGGCGGGCAGGGTGCCACACCGACGGGCGGAGAACTCAGCGGCAACGAACTGGCGGGGCTGCGCCGCAGCGTCAGCGCGTGCTGGAACAAGAGCACCGCCTCGAGCGAGGCGCAGCGGTCGGTGGTAACGATCCTCGCGCGCCTTCTGCCCGACGGGCGGGTCGAGAGTGCGACCCTTGTCTCGGGCACCGCTTCGAGCGATGCGGCGCGGCAGAATGCCTTCGATGTCGCCAAGCGCGCCTTGCGCTGCATTCCGGATGCGGCGCTGCCGCCGGAAAAATACGATACGTGGAAAGAAATCGAGTTCGAGTTCGACTACAATGCAGGGCGTGTCCAATGATAGTCCGCCCGCCCCGCCTGACCGGAGATTGTCCCCCATGATGTTCAAGACCGCGATCCGTGCCGCCATGCTTGCGCTTGCCGCCCTTTCGCTGCCGATCCCGCCCGCCTTTGCACAGGACGGCCCGTTGCGGCTGCGCATCACCGAAGGCGTGTTCGAGCCCATGCCCTTCGCGCTGCCGACCTTCGTCGCCGAGAGTGCGGGCGGCACCATGGCCGCAGACATCTCGCGCGTCGTAGCGGATGATCTTTCGCGCTCGGGCATCTTTCGCGAGATCCCCGAGACGGCGCACATCGGGCGCATCGGCAACTTCGATGCCCCCGTGCAGTTCGCCGACTGGCGCGCGATCAATGCCGAGGCGCTGATCACCGGCGGCGTGCGCGAAAGCGGTGGGAAGGTCAGCGTCCGCTTCCGGCTGCACGATGTCGCGTCGGGTCAGCAACTGGGCGAGGGCCTGCAGTTCGAGGGGCCCGCCGAGGACTGGCGGCGCATCGCGCACAAGGTCGCCGACTCGGTCTATTCGCGCATCACCGGAGAGTCGGGCTATTTCGACACCCAGATCGTCTTCGTGGCCGAGAGCGGAACCAAGGAAGAGCGGGTCAAGCGCCTCGCGGTCATGGATCAGGACGGGGCCAATGCGCGCTATCTGACCGATGGCCGACGGCTCGTCCTGGCGCCGCGCTTCTCGCCCGACGGGCGCAACGTGCTCTATACCTCCTACGAGACGGGCGTGCCGCGGATCTACGTCTTGGACATCACGACCGGCGAGCGGCGCGTGCTCGACGAGCAGCCGGGCAGCATGACCTTCTCGCCCCGCTTCGCTCCGGATGGGCGCACCATCGCGTTCTCGCTCTCGGAAGGGGGCAACAGCGACATCTACACGATCGACCTGCGCTCGGGATCGCGCCAGCGCCTGACCTCCACCCCGGCGATCGAGACAGCACCGTCCTACTCTCCCGATGGCAGCCAGATCGTCTTCGAGAGCGACCGCAGCGGCACGCAGCAGATCTACATCATGCCCGCGGGCGGCGGCGAGGCGCAGCGTATCAGCTCGGGGCAGGGGCGGTACGCGACCCCCGTGTGGTCACCGCGCGGCGATCTCATCGCCTTCACCAAGCAACTCGGCGGGCGCTTCCATATCGGCATCATGCGCACCGACGGCAGCGAGGAGGTTCTCCTTACCGAATCCTTCCTCGACGAGGGGCCGAGCTGGTCGCCGAATGGCCGCGTCCTGGTCTTCACGCG
>JBIKVM010000130.1:0-8610 GCA_044356825.1 Limisphaerales bacterium | reverse complement strand
CCCGCCGGAGTGGAGCGGATCGCGCGGATCAGCCGCTCGACCGACAGCGCGATATCCTGCGCGCCGACGGCGAAGCGAGGCTTGAGATCGTTGGTGCCGAGCTTGAGGATCACGAGATCGATCGGCCGGTGCGATTCGAGGATCGCGGGCAGGATCGTGAGGCCGTTGCGATGCGCCCCTTCGATCGGATCGTCGTGCAGCGTCGTGCGACCGGGATGGCCCTCGGCCAGCACCTCCCACTCGGGGGCGAGCAGCGCGGCCAGCCGGTTCGGCCAGCGTTCGGCAGGCGGGTGGCGGCGCATCTCGCCAAGGCTCGCAACCGGCATGGTGCCATGCGTGTTGCTGTCGCCATAGCAGAGCGCGACCCGGGTCATCCGATGCGCGCCCCCGTGGTGGCTTCAAAGAGGTGATGGAGCCCTGCGCGCGGCGCGAGCCGTACCGCGTCCCCGGGCCGGATCGCGACCCGGTCGCGCACGACCGCGACCAGATCGCGCCCCTCGGCGTGCAGGACAAGATGCGTCTCGGACCCGGTCGGCTCGACGACCGCGACACGCGCGGCGATGCCCGCGTCCGCCAGATCGAGATGTTCGGGCCGCACGCCATAAGTGACCTGTGCCCCGGGCGCGAGGCCCGCCGCCTCGGGCGCCGACAGCCGCGTGCCGCCGACCTCGACCTGCCCGCCGGCGACGACCGTCGCGGGCATGAGGTTCATGGCGGGCGAGCCGATGAAGCCCGCGACGAAGACATTCGCCGGGCGGTCGTAGACCTCGAGCGGGGCGCCCACCTGCGCGATGTGGCCATCGCGCATGACGACGATCCGGTCGGCCATCGTCATCGCCTCGATCTGGTCGTGGGTGACATAGACGGTCGTGGTGCCGAGGCGCTGGTGCAGCTCGCGGATCTCCGAGCGCATCTGGACGCGCAGCTTGGCGTCGAGGTTCGAGAGCGGCTCGTCGAACAGGAACACCTGCGGGTCGCGCACGATGGCACGCCCCATCGCGACGCGCTGGCGCTGGCCGCCCGAAAGCTCGCGCGGATAGCGCGCAAGATAGGGCTCAAGCCCGAGGATGGCGGCGGCCTTGGCCACGCGCGCCTCGATATCGGGCTTGGCCATCCCCTTCATCCGCAGGGGAAAACCCATGTTCGCCGCGACCGTCTTGTGCGGATAGAGGGCGTAGTTCTGAAAGACCATGGCGATGTCGCGCTCGGCCGGCGGCAGGTTGTTGACGACGCGCCCGCCGATCCGGATCGTGCCGCCCGTGATGCCCTCGAGGCCCGCGATCATGCGCAGGAGCGTCGACTTTCCGCATCCCGACGGGCCCACGAGCACGACGAACTGGCCGTCGGCGATATCGACATCCACCCCGTGCACGACGGCGACCGACCCGTAGGACTTGCGCAACGCGCGGATTTCTACCTCGGCCATGTCGCCCTCCCGAACGCTCAGCTTGTGCCGACAACGGATAGAACGCAGGCACGAGGCTGTCCACCACCTTGTCATGCTAACATGTTAGGCGCTTGACTCCGCCCCATGCGGCGTCAGATGATCCCCACCGTTCGGAGGGGGGCCGGACTGCAAAGCCGCGAGACCCGAACGGGTGGCGGCGCCCCCTCCCGATCCGCAACGATCCGCCGCCTTCGCGGCAACATGGGAGGACGTGATGAAGGTCGAACATTACAACATGGCTGTGCGCGCCGGACTGACGCGCCGCCGGCTTCTCCAGACGGCGGCAAGCGCCGGCGCACTCGGGGCGCTTGGCGGCGTCATGCCCGCAGTGGCCGGTTCGCACGGTGACGTGCGCGCAGCGATCCTGCAGATTCCGGGCGTCGGCAAGGGCTCGCCCACGGACGCCGACTGGCAGAAGGTCGGCGAGCTCTGCCTCGCGGCCACAAAGGCGAACGTCGCCGAAGGCGAATTCGCGGGTGTCGAGCTGACCTTCATGGGGCTCAACAACCAGAACCTGCACAACTTCCTGTTCCGCGGGTTCCTCAAGCCCTGGGAAGCCTACACGGGCGCCAAGATCAACTGGATCGACCTCGCGCAGGCCGACTACAATGCGCGCCTCCAGCAGTCGATCGCGACCGGCACGGTCGATTACGACATCCTCGAGATGGGCGCGCCCTTCGAGGGCGACACCGCCGGGCGCGGCCTGCTCGACGAGATGCCCGACTGGGTCAAGACCCAGATCGAGGCCGACGACCTCGTGGGCTACCTCCAGCCCCCCGTCGGCACCTGGAACGGCAAGAGCTATCGCATCACGATCGACGGCGACTGCCACACCTTCGCCTATCGCAAGGACTATTTCGGCGAGGGCGCGATCGGCGGGGCCGAAGTGCCGAAGACCTGGCAGCAGGTCAACGCCGTCTCGAAGGCGCTTGTGGGCCAGACCGACCCGCTCACGGGGCTTGCGGCGCATGGCTACCTCGACCCGCTCAAGGGCTGGGGCGGCTTCGGCTTCTACTTCCTCGAGAACCGCGCGGCGGCCTATGCCAAGCATCCGTCCGATCCCGCCTGGCTCTTCGACCCCGACACGATGAAGCCGCGCGTCAACAACCCCGCCTGGGTGCAGGCCATCCAGGACGTGATGGACCTGATCGCGACACCGGGCGCCTATCCGGCCGACCAGATCAACGCCGATCCGGGCACCACCGGCTTCTCGCAGTTCCTCGCCGGCACGGGCTCGATGCTGATGTGGTGGGGCGACATCGGGTCGAACGCGCGCACCTCGGACACCTCGGTCGTGGGCGATGTCGTGGGCTTCGGGATCAACCCCGGCTCTGACCGCGTCTACAACTCGCAGACCGGCGCGTGGGAAGAGACCTACAACGAAGCTCCGAACATGGCCTATCTTGGCTGGGGCGTCTATGTCACCAACCGCGTCTCGGGCGACGAGAAGAAGCGCAAGGCGGCCTGGTCGGCGGCGGCGCATCTGGGCGGCAAGGACATCTCTCTGTGGATGGCCGCCTATCCGTCGGGCTTCCAGCCCTACCGCAACTCGCACTTCCAGTACGAGGAGTGGGAGGCCGCGGGCTACGACCGCGCCTTCGTCGAGGACTACCTCGGGTCGAACGCCGACAGCTACAACCACCCCAACGCCGCGATCGAACCGCGCATCCCCGGCATCTTCCAGTACTACTCGGTCGCCGAGGACGAGCTGGCCAAGGGCTTCGCGGGCCAGTATGCTTCGGCGCAGGAAACGGCCGATGCCATCGCCGCCGCCTGGGAGAAGATCACCGACCAGATCGGCCGCGACAGCCAGATCGCGCTCTACAAGGCCTCGCTCGGGCTCTGATCGGACGGAACGGACGGGGGCTGGCGGTGACGCCGGCCCCCGTCGCACTGACAGGGGCACGGCATGGCCGGTTCGGGCGATCTCCTCCATGTCGTGACGAACGACAACCTGCCGGCCGGGCGCGTGGCCTTTGGCCGGCTTGTCATGAACGCCGCCGCCGCGATCCTGATCGCGATCACGGCCGCCCAGATCGCCGATGCGCAGGGCTGGATCGAACTCGGCTTCGAGACATGGCGGCCCACGCTCTATGCCTATGTGCTCTGGGGAGTCGCTTTCTGCTGGGGGCAGGTGCTGACGCGCGGCGAGCAGGGCAAGCGCGCGCTCTTCGTGCTGCCGGCGGCGCTCTTCGTCGTCTCGATGGTCGTCTTTCCGCTGCTCTTCGGCCTCGTGATCGCGTTCTCTGACTGGAACCTCTCATCGCCCGACGGGCGGCGCTTCAACGGGCTCGACAACATCCGCCAGATGTGGGGCGATCCGTTCTACTGGAACGCGCTCCTCAACATGGTGTGGTACACGCTCGCGATCGCGGTCGAATACGCGATCGCCTTCGGGCTGGCGCTGCTCCTGAACGCGCAGATCGTGGCGCGCAAGTTCTGGCGCGTGGCGTTCCTTTTGCCGCTCATGCTCTCGCCCGTGGCGGTGAGCTGGATGGTCGGCAAGTCGATGCTCGAACCCCGCTTCGGGCCAATCGCGCGGCTCGCGCGCGCGCTCGGCTGGGAAAACCCCTCATTCTTCGCCTCGCCCGAGATGGCGCGGCTGGCGATCATGGTGATGGACGCCTGGACGTTCATCCCCTTCATGATGATCATGATCCTCGCGGGCCTTCAGGCCATCCCGCGCGAGTTGCACGAGGCCGCGCGCGTCGATGGCGCGAGCGGCTGGCGCAGCTTCTGGGAGGTCACCTTTCCGCTGATGCTGCCCGTCTCGATCACGGCGATCCTGATCCGCATCATCTTCAAGCTCAAGATCGCCGACATCATCATCAACGTCACCTCGGGCGGCCCGGGCGGGGCCACCGACAGCGTGACGAGCTTCATCTTCCGCGAATACCGCGACCGCTCGAACGTGGGCTACGGCACGCTGCTCGCGATGGTCTATCTCGTGCTCATTGTCATCGCGATGACGCTCCTGATGAAGCTCGCCGACCGCTGGATGAGGCCGAGGCACTGACATGGGCACGCAGATCTTCCATGACACGGAGACCGACACCCGCCACCGTGCCGCCTGGTGGGTGGGGCGCATCGCGATCTATGGCGCGCTCGGCTTCTGGGCCTTCATCTGCCTCTTCCCGATCTTCTGGACGATCACCACCTCGTTCAAGATGGCGCCCGATGTCATGAAGGGCAACATCCTGCCCTGGTGGGATTTCCGCCCCGCCTGGCTCGGCTGGCGCTCGCTCGGGCTCTCGCCCGACACGATCGGCACAGTCTCGACCCCGCGGGATGAGTTCATGAAGCGCTTCATCAACTCGCTGGTGATCTCGGTCTCGGCCTCGACGCTCGCGGTGGTGCTCGGCAGCCTCGCGGCCTACGGGCTGTCGCGCTTTTCCTATCGCTTCGGGCCGATGAAGAACGCCGACATCTCGTTCTTCTTCCTCAGCCAGCTCATCTTGCCGCCCGTCGTGCTCGCCCTGCCCTTCCTTGTCCTCTACAAGTCGCTCGCGCTCCTCGACAGCCGGGTGGGGCTCATCCTGCTCTACACGCTCACGGTGCTGCCGATCGTGGTGTGGATCATGCGCGACCAGTTCGCGGGCATCCCGACCGAGCTCGAAGAGGCCGCGATGGTCGACGGCCTCTCGATCTGGGGGGCGTTCCTGACGATCGTGCTGCCGATCGCGCTGCCGGGGATGGTTGCGGCCTTCATCCTCTCGCTGGTGCTGACGTGGAACGAGTATTTCTTCGCCGCACTCCTGACCTCGACACATGCCAACACGCTGCCGGTGATGGTCGCGAGCCAGACGGGCAGCCAGGGCATCAGCTGGTGGTCGATGGCGGCCCTCTCGACCGCCGCGATCGCGCCCCTCGTGGTCGTGGGTGTGCTGCTCGAGCGATACATCATCAAGGGCATGGCGGCCGGCGCGGTGAAGTGATGCTGAAGGGGATCGATCAGCGCCTGTCGGCCGAGATCGTCCATGCGCTCATGCTCATGGGCCATGGCGACGATCTGGTGATCTGCGACGTCAACCACCCCGCCGCCACCATCGCCGCCGAGACGACCCACGGCCGCCTCATCGACATGGCGGGCTGCGACATCCCGACCGGGGCGGCGGCGATCCTGACGCTCATGCCGCTCGACACCTTCGTGCCCGCCCCCGTCGCGCGGATGGAGGTGGTGGGCGACCCCGCGGCGCGCGTGCCTGTGTTCGACGCGATGCAGCGCGTGATCGACGCGGCCGAAGGCCGCCCCGTCGCGATGGAGGCGCTCGAGCGTTTCGCCTTCTACGCCGCGGCCAAGCGCGCCTTCTGCATCATCCGCACCGCCGACAGCGGGCCCTATGGCTGCTTCATCCTCAAAAAGGGCGTCGTCAGCCTGCCGCCGCTCTGACCGCTCAGGGCCAGAGGAGTTCGCGCAACCGCGCGAGCATCAGCGCAACCCCCTCCTCGCCCCGCTCGGGCGTGCCGGCGGGCGCGGTCGCGGTGTACCAGTGCCCACCCTCGAGCGCGCGCTCCATCGCCACCGTCTCGGGCGCGAGCGCGCGCATGAGCGCGGTCTCCCCCTCGCCCGCGTGGTCGAAGACGAAGCCCGCAGCAGGGGGCAGCGCGGGGTGGATGCGGATCCAGGCGAAGGGGTCGGCGCCGACCGCGTGGTCGGCGTAGTAATCGGCCATCTCGGCCCGGCCCCACCAGCCCGTGCCGCGTTCGGCCTCGAGATGGCGAAAGATCGCGTTGCGCGCGGCGAGGCGAAAGGCGAGGTCGGTCGGCATCCCCTGCAGGAAGTTCTCGGACTGGTGGTGGATGAGGCCATGCACGTTGCGAAACCCCGCGCGCAGGAGCGCGGCGAAGAGCCCCTCGGCAAAGGGCAGGAGGGCCGCGGCATCGATGTGCAGCGTCCCCGTCCCCTCGGGGCCCGCGACCGCGTGGCTTGCCGCGCCATAGGCGAAGGGCGGCAGGATGACGATCCGCTCGGGCGCCTCGGCCTCGAGCCGGTCGAGCGCGCGCGTCACGATCAGGAGATCGACGCCCGCGGGCAGATGCGCGCCGTGGTATTCCATCACCCCGATCGGCAGCACGACGGGCAGATGCGCGGCGATGGCATCGCGCAGCTGATCGGGGCGCATGAGGTCAAACCGCATCGGAGCCCCCGGTGCCCAGCGCATGGGCGATGTCGCGCGTCTGGGCATAGAGCGCGCGGAAGAGCGGATACTGCCGCTCATAGGCGTCGTGGCGGGCGGGGGCGACGGCATCCTCGGGCGGGTTCCAGCGCGCGATGTCGTCGGGGCCGGCAAGGCCCGCCGCCTGTGCGGCGAGGAAGGCATCGCCATAGGCCGCCCCGACCGAGACGCGGCAGAGCTCGTGCCGCAGCCCGGTGAGGTCGGCCGTCGCCTGCAGCCAGACGCGGTTCTTCGTGCCGCCCCCCACCGCCACGACACGGGCGGGCGGCGCGCCCGCCTCGGCGTAGGTGTCGGTGACATGGCGCGTCGCCTGCGCGATCCCCTCGATCAGCGCGCGATACATCTCGCCCCGGCCATGCGTCAGGTCGAGGCCGAAAAAGGCGCCGCGCGCCTGCGGGTCGTGGATGGGCGTGCGCTCGCCTGAAAAATAGGGCAGGCAGATCAGGCCGCGCGCCCCGGGCGGGGTGGCCTCGGCCTCGGCGGCGAGGGTGGCGAAGGCGGTCTCTTTCGGCAGCTCGCGCGCGAACTGCTCGCGGAACCAGTGCGTCAGCGTCCCCGAGGTCGCAAGCCCCGCCATGGCGGCGCGCTGGCCGGGATAGAGCCAGGGCGCATGCCACAGCCGCGGATCCTGCGTCGCCTTGTCGGTCACGAGGATGATGAAGATCGTCGAGCCCATCATCATCATCATGTCGCCCGGCGCGCGGACCCCCACGCTCACGGCCTCGGCGGCGGCGTCGATGGTGCCGCAGGTGACGGGGGTGCCCTCGGCCAGTCCCGTCTCGGCCGCCGCCGCCGCCGTGATCCGCCCCGCGACCTCGGTCGACCACATCAGGCGCGGCAGCGCCTCGGGCGCGCAGATGTCGGCCAGATCGAAGCACCAGCCCTGCCGCCCGATGTCATAGAGCGGCGAGAAATTAGCCGCCGTGTAATGGTCGATCACGTATTCGCCCGTGAGGCGGAAGGTGATGTAGGAGGTCGAGGTCAGGATCCGCGCGGTGCGCGCCCAGATCTCGGGCCGGTTGCGCCGGAGCCACAGAATCTTCGGGCCGACCGACTGCGAGGTGAGCGCGTTGCCGCAACGCTCGAGGATGCGCGCGGGGCCGATCTCGGCCTCGAGCTCGGCGATCTCGGCCGCCGCCCGGGTATCGACGCCGTAGAGGACGCCGTTCATGAGCGGCGCGCCCGCCGCATCGACGGGCAGCATGCAGGGCCCGATCGCCGAGGCCGCCACCGCCGCGATCTGCCCGGGCGCGATGCCGCTCTCGGCCAGAAGGCGGCGGGTGAGGGTCTTAAAATCGCCCCACCAGTCCTCCTCGGCACGATGCTCGGCCCAGCCGGGGCGGGGGACGATCATCTTGTGGGGGGTGGCGGCCTGCGCGACGATGCGCCCGCCTTCGTCCGCGATCACGCCCTTCGATTCGAAGGTGCCGATGTCGATCCCGAGCGTATATGCCATCGCGCCCTCCGTCATGCCCCGCGGTCAAGCCGCATGTCCAGCCCGATCCGCGCCAGCGCCGCGACGCAGAGCCGCGCGAGTTCCGCAAGATCGGCCAGATCGCAGCATTCGGTCGCCGAATGCGAATGGCGCATGGGAAAGCCCACATCGATCGACGCCACCCCCTGCCCCACCGTCTGCACATAGGAGAGGTCGGTCAGCACGCCCACCTGCGCCGAGCGTTGCAGCGCGATCCCCTCCGCCGCGGCCGTCTCCTCGAAGAGCCGCACGAGGGCCGGGTGCGGGATCACGCCGTTGAGGGTGCCGCGCCCGTGGAAGGAATAGAGGCTGATCCCCGGCCCCCCGCCCAGCGCCATCTCGCCCCGTGTCGCCATGTCGGGGGTGTCAGAGGCCTGCATCAGGTCGATCTGGATCGCGATGTCGGGGTTCAGCACCTGCGCGGCCACCACCGCCCCGCGCAGGTTGAATTCCTCCTGCACCGAAAAGACGAGGTCGACCGTCGGCCCGCCCCCCCCCCCGGCCAGGGCGCG
>JBIKVM010000129.1:0-8611 GCA_044356825.1 Limisphaerales bacterium | reverse complement strand
GCGCTCATGCGCGATTTCGGGGCGAGCGTGATCGTGGGCTTTGGCGACTACATCCGCTATCTGTCGGGCATCGCGCGGGCGAACGGGATCGAACCGGGGCGCGACGTGCGGGTCCGCGTCATCGCCGGCCATATCGGCGCCGAGAGCCACGCGGTGATGTCGGAGGCCTGGGGCGGTGCCGAGGTATTCGACTGGTACGGGGTAGGCGACACGGGCGCGATCGCAGGCGAAGGGCCCGACCACGGCGGGCTCTATGTGCAGGAGGATGCGCAGTTCGTCGAGATCTGCGACATCGACACCGGCGCCCCCGTCGCCGACGGCGTATCGGGCGACATCGTCTGCACCTGCCTCTTCAAGGACGACATCTTTCCGATCATCCGCTTCAACACCCATGACGTCAGCGCCTACCGCACCGATGCCTCGCCGCTCGGCCTCACGCTGCGGCGGATCGCGGGCTTTCAGGGCCGCTCGGACAACATGGTCAAGCTGCGGGGGATCAACGTCTATCCGACCGGGATCGGCGCGATCCTGACCGAGTCCGCGCCCGAGCTTCTGCCCGAATACGTCTGCGAGGTGACGCGCAGCGACGGGCGCGACGAGATGCGGGTGCGCATCGAGACCCGCGGGGACACCGCC
Source organism: Limisphaerales bacterium (assembly GCA_044356825.1). Taxonomy (GTDB): domain Bacteria; phylum Pseudomonadota; class Alphaproteobacteria; order Rhodobacterales; family Rhodobacteraceae; genus JAUREX01. The sequence continues at coordinate 7,975 of JBIKVM010000129.1, read as the reverse complement.
GCGCCGGTCGGCGCGCTCGAGGCACTGCTGCGCAGCCGGCTCGGGGTCGAGATCGCGATCACCCTCGCCGCGCCCGGCGAGCTTGCGCCGCTCACCCAGATCGAGGTGCGCCAGAAGCCGATCCGGCTGATCGACAGGCGCAAGGGATGACGGCCTGCGCGCGGACCGAGGCGACGCTCGCGCGCATCGCCGCGGCTGCACACCTCAACGCCTTCGTGCGGGTCGATGCCGACGGGGCGCGCGAGGGGGCGCGCCGGGTCGACGCGGGCCTTTCGGCCGGGCCGCTCGCGGGTGTCGCGGTCGCGATCAAGGACAACATCGCGGTGCGCGGCCTGCCGCGGCAGGCGGGCACGGCCGCGATGGGCGGCGCACCCTCGGTCGCGGATGCGACCGTGGTCGCGCGGCTGCGCGCGGCGGGGGCGGTCGTTGTCGGAACGCTCAACATGCACGAGGGGGCGCTTGGGGCCACGACGGACAACCCCTTCTGGGGGCGCTGCGCCAATCCGGCGGTGCCGGGGGCGACGCCGGGGGGATCCTCGGGCGGATCGGCCGCGGCGGTGGCGGCGGGCCTCGTGCCGCTCGCGCTCGGGACCGATACGATGGGGTCGGTGCGCATTCCCGCGGCCTATTGCGGGCTCTGGGGGTTGAAGCCCACGCGCGGGCTCATCCCCAACACGGGCCTTCTGCACCTGTCCTGGACGCTCGACACCATCGGCCCGATCGCGGCATCGGCCGAGGGGATCGCCGAGGCGCTGGCCGTGCTCGCGGGCGAGGATGCGGCCGACCCGGTTTCCATCACGGCGCCGCAACTGCCGGGCGTCGCGCTGCATGGCGCGACCATCGCGGTGCCCGACGACGCCATCCTCGCGGGCTGCGAACCCGCCGTGCGCGCGGCGCATGAGGCCTGTGTGGCGCGCGCCCAGGCGGCGGGGGCGCGCATCGTTCCCTTCGCGGCCGGGTGGGAACCGGGGCGGCTGCGCCGGGCGGGGCTGCTCGTGTGCGAGGTCGAGGGGGTGGTTGTTCTCGCGGATGCGATCGCGGCCGAACCAGAGGGCTTCTCGGCCGGGTTCCGGGCGCTCCTCGACTACGGGCGGCGGGCACCCGCCCCGCGGCTGGCCGAGGCCTATCGCCTGCTGGCCGAGACGGGGGGGCGCGCGCGGCGGGCGCTGCGCGGGGTCGATGCGCTTTTGCTGCCGACGGCGCCGCAGCGGGCATTCGCCCATGACGCGCCCGTGCCGGCCGATCAGGCCGACCTGACGGCGCTCGCCAATGTCGCGGGGCTGCCGGCGCTCGCGTTTCCGCTGCCTGCCCCCGACGGCGGCGCGCCGTGTTCGGGGCAGATCATCGGCCCGGCTTTCTCGGAGATGCGCCTCATCGGGCTTGCGCGCGCGCTTACGGAGGGCACGGCATGACGGACGATCTGCTGGCAGCGGCGAGTGCGGCGGCCGATGCCGCGGCGAGCCCCGAAGAGGCGATGCTGGGCGCCATGGCGGTACTGCACGCCGGCGCGGGCGACCGGGGCGCGCATCTGCGCGAGGGGGTGCTGCTGCCCGGGCAGACGCAGTTCTTCGTGGCGGGCGCGTTCCTTGCCACCCCCGACGGGCGGTTCCTGATGCTCGTCGGGAACACGGGCTTTCCGCCCGAGCAGCGGCGCCTGTGCGTTCCGATCGACGGCGGCGATCCGGGGCGCGTCATCGCCTCGGGCGCTCCGCTGCTGATCGCCGACACGCGCAGCCACGCAGGCTTTCGCCAATACCTCAAGACCGCGCGGATGGGGTCGGCGGCCTATGTCCCCCTCCTGCGCGAGGGGCGCGTCTTCGGGCTCATCATCGTGGCGGCGCTGGCGGGCGGAACCCTCGGGCAAGCTGACCTTGATGTGCTGACGGCCCTCGCCCCGCGTCTGGCGGCACGGTGGGATGCGCTTGGCGGGCCGGCGTGGGTCGGGGAAGAATACCGCCACGCGGTCGAGACGGGCGAGGCGTTCTTCGCTGCCAGAGAGGGAACGGCATGAGCTGGGATTACATCGTCATCGGATCGGGATCCTCGGGCGCGGTCGTCGCGAGCCGGCTCAGCGAGGATCCGCGCATCCGTGTGCTGCTGCTCGAGGCCGGGGGCGAGGACAACCACCTGCGCTACAAGCTGCCCGCGATGTGCGTCGATTGCATCGCCAACCCCGAGAGCGACTGGATGTTTTCCGCCGAGCCCGACCCGACCCGGGGCGGCAAGGTCGATCTGCTGAGCCGGGGCAAGGTGCTCGGCGGGTCGTCCTCGATCAACGGCATCATCTATGCGCGCGGCAACCGGGGCGATTACGACGGCTGGGCGCAGATGGGCAACACCGGCTGGGACTACGACTCGATGCTTGCCTGCTTCCGCCGGGTGGAGCGCAACCGCGACGGGGTGTCGGACGTCTACGGCAAGGACGGGATGGTGAGCGTGAGCGAGTTGCGCGGCGTGCCCCGCATCGCGCATGTCTTCGTCGAGGCGATGGCCGAGCTGGGCTATCGGCGCAATCCCGACTACAACGGCGAGGATACCGAAGGGGCGGCCATCGCGCATGCCACACACCGCCGCGGGCTGCGCTCCTCGACCGCGGGGGGGTATCTGCACCCGGTGCGCCACCGCGGCAACCTGCGCATCGAGACGGGCGCCGTCGCGCAGCGCATCGTCTTCGACGGCCGGCGCGCGGTCGGCGTCGAGATCGCCCAGAACGGCACGACCCGGATCGAGCGCGCCGCGGCCGAGGTGATCGTCTCGGCCTCGACCTTCAACTCGCCCAAGCTTCTCATGCTCTCGGGGATCGGGCCGGGGGCGCATCTGCGCGAACTCGGGATCGAGGTGCGCCACGATCTGCCCGGTGTCGGGCGCAACCTGCACGACCATCCGGTCAGCAACGTGCAGGCGCTCGTGAACGTCCGCACGCTGAACCTCGATGCCAACCCGATGGGCAAGCTGCGCCACGCGCTGCGCTTCGCGCTGACCCGCGGCGGGCCCGCAACCTTCGTGCAGGTGGCGGTCGCCTTCGTGCGCTCGCGCCCCGATCTGGCCGAGCCCGACATCCAGTTCCACTTCGGCGCCTTTGCCTACGAGATCGCGCCCGACGGCATCCGCATGCTCGACCGCCCGGCCATGACGCTCCAGCCCAATGTGAACCGCACCCGCTCGCGCGGGTGGATGACGCTGCGCTCGCCCCGGCCCGAGGATCCGCCGCGCATCGAGATGAACCTGCTCTCGGACCCACACGACGTCGCGACGCTGATCGCGGGCACCCGCATCGCGCGCCGCGCCCTCGCAACGCGGGCCTTCGCGCCCTATCTCGTGGGCGAGCTGAACCCCGGCCCCGAGGTCCAGACCGACGCCGAGTGGGAGGCCTATACCCGCCGCGTCGCAAGCCACGTCTATCACGCTTGCGGGACGTGCAAGATGGGCATCGATCCGATGGCCGTCGTCGATCCCGCGCTTCGGGTCCACGGGGTCGAGGGGCTGCGGGTCGTCGATTCCTCGATCATCCCGCAGATCCCTTCGGGCAACCTCAATGCCGTCAGCATGGCGATCGGCGAAAAGGCCGCCGAGATGATCCGGGCCGCGCGACTCGAACGCCGGCAGCCCTGACTGCCGAGGGGCTGTCGCCGTCTTGGCTGGTCCAAGCCATCGGACAGCCCAAGATGTTCGGGCCCACTTGCCAACCGCCCATCGACGGCGCGAGATGGGCTGCCGATTGCCCGCGGGGCGCGTCGGCCTAGGTCTGGCGGATGATGTCACGCAACCTGATCATCCAGCGGTGTCGCCCATGGATTGCAGCCCTTGCGATCGGGCTGGCCACGCCTTGCGCAGCGCTGGCGGAGTGGCTGCCGTCAGGCGCCTATCTGACGGCACGCGAGGCCGAGCGCCGGAACGACTTTTCCGCTGCGGCGCATGGCTATCTGGAGGCGATGCGGGGTGATGCCAGCAATCCGTTCCTGATCGACGGGGCGCTCGCGGCGCTCGTTGGTGCGGGCAAGTTCGAACGCGCAGTGGCGGTTGCCCGCCTTGTGAGCCGCTCGCCCGGCAAGAGCCGCACCGTCGACATCGTCCTCGTTGCCGATCACCTTCGCAACGCGCGCCACGAAGCTGCAACGGGCCTGCTCGGGTCGCGGACACTGATCGGCGCGGGGCCCGATGGGCTGCTCAAGGGCTGGGCTCTCTTCGGTGCCGGGCAAAGGGTGGAGGCTGCCGCGATGTTCGAGAGCGTGGCGCGCATCGAAGGCTTCGCGGCGCCCGCGCGGTTCAGCGCCGCGCTTGCCGCAGCCGCGGCGGGCGACCTTGCGGCCGCGGATTCCGCCCTGTCATCCTTCGAGGCCGACTTCGGTGCGTCGCGCCGCTCGATCCTCGCGCGGGTGCAGGTGCTGAGCGGGCTCGGACGCAATGCAACAGCGCGCGCGCTGCTCGACGATGTGGTCAGCCCGTCCGCAGACGCCGAAATCGCTGCCCTGCGTGCACGGCTCGACGCAGGCGAGATGATCCCCTTCGACATCGCCCGGACCGCCGCCGACGGCGCGGCCGAGGCCTTCCTCATGCTTGCGGCCGATGCACAGGGCGACAATCGCCGGGCGCTCGACTTCGTGCGCATCGGTCAGTTCCTGCGGCCCGACCATGCCGACGCGACCCTCCTTGCCGCGCAGATGCTCTTGGCGCTTGGACAATCGGATCTTGCAATCGCGACCTTCGAGGCCATCCCCGCCGGATCGCCTGCCCGCTTTGCCGCCCGACTCGGCCGTGTCGAGGTTCTGAGCCGCGGCGGCAGGACCAAGCGCGCGCTTGTCGAACTGGCCTCGCTCGCGCGGGCCGAACCCGGAAATCTGGCCGTTCATGTCGCCACGGGCGATCTGCTGCGACGGGAATTGCGCTTTGCCGAGGCGGCCGTGGCCTATGGACGCGCAATCGAGCTGATCGCGACCCCCGAACCGGGGCACTGGCCGCTCTTCTACAGCCGGGCGATCGCGCATGAGCGGGCAATGGCGTGGGCCGATGCGGAACCCGATTTCCGCAAGGCGCTCGAACTCAGCCCCGATCAGCCGCAGGTCCTGAGCGATCTCGGGCAATCGTTCCTGAAGATGGGGGTGAACCTCGACGAGGCGCTTGCCCTGATCGAGTCAGCAGCCGCACAGCGGCCCGAGGACGGGCACATCGTCCAGTCGCTCGCCTTGGGCCTCTTCGTGCTCGGCCGCTATGACGAGGCGGTCGCGCCGATGGAGCAAGCTGCGGACCTCCTGCCTGTTGATCCGATCGTGACCGATCATCTGGGCGATGTCTATTGGGCGGTCGGAAACCGGCGCGAGGCAAGGATCCAGTGGCGCCGGGCGCTGTCCTTTGCGCCCGAGCCGCATGAGGTCGATCGGATCCGCCGCAAGCTCGATCTGGGCCTTGATGCCGTGCTGGCCGAGGAAGGCGCCCCGCCGCTGAGAACCGGCGATGCTGCCCTCCGAAAGAGCAGCGGGCGGACCGTCTCGCTCCGATAACCGCGCGAGCCCCGAGGCGCTTTGCGACGCACGCCGGTGTCCCGTGCGAGGGATCCATGCCCGACCATCCGGCCTGCCTCAGTCAGGCGCCCGACCGGGCAAGCGTCAGGTCCGGATCCGCCACGGCGCCTTCGGCCCCGGCGGCGGTCCGCCCTGCAGCGCCCCGCGCCGCGCGATTGCCCGATAGCCCGGGCGCAGTCCGACGCGCTCAGGGCGCCGCATGCATGCAGCGCAGTCGTGCCGAACTGGTCTTGAGGGTGTCGGGCGTGGTGCCCGTGCTCATGTTGCGCGAGCGGACACTCGTCGTCGGGTTGAGGTGGCTTTGAGTCGAAGTCCAGTATGTACCCGAGACGCCGAGGATCGCCGAGCGGTTGGTCCACAAGACCCCCGCTTCGCCTGCCGATGGCAGAAACCACGCCGACCTGCCGTTGATGACAAGGTGGTGGCAATAGGCGGCGGCCGCGTTGGTCGCTTGCGCATCCGCCATCAGGGTCTGCGTATTGAGGGCACCATTCCCCCCATCGTTCGCGCCTTCGTCGAAGCCGCCCGAATTCGACCAGATCTTGGAAATCGAGTCGGTCAGGGTCGTGCAGGATGGCGTGAAATCGCTACTTGCGGCGCTCGAGGGCAGGCCGCTCCCGGGGTTGTGCCCGCAGCCGGCGCGATGGGTAAGATAGTAGGCCCCGTTGTAGGTGCCGGCATAGATCGCCCCGTCCTGACAGCGCGCCCCGGGCGTCGCCGCCGCCAGCGCCGCCGCATCGGTGCAATCGAGCGTCCTCTTGCCGATCGTGGCCGTCGCCGCCGGCCCCGCGACACCCGAGACCGTCTGCACGAACGACACCGTCAGCGTCCCGTCCGGCAGGTCGCCCAGATAGACGTTGGAAACCCCCTGCGTCGGGCCCGAGATCGAGGCGATGGTTCCGCTGACACTCCCCGCCCCGCCCGAACTCGTGATCGTCCATGCGCCCGACGCCCCGACCGTGGCACCCGAGATGTTGAAGGACCCGAAGGTCTGACCCGTGATCTCGGGCGAAGTTCCCCACCAGACCGAATAGGCCGCCGCCGCCGTGGCCTTCGCCACCGTGTCGCTCACCGCCGCGCCCGCATTCCCCGCCGCGTCGGTCAGCACCACCGACACCGTCAGCGTCCCGTCCGCCAGCGCCGAGAGGTCGAGCCCCGCCACCGCCTGCGTCGCCGTGGCCACGGTCCCCGACCCGCTCACCGACCCCGCCCCGCCCGAGGAGGTCACGCCGTAGCTGAAGCCCGCCCCCACCTCGGCCGAGGTGATCTCGAACGCCCCGGCGCCCGAGTTCCCCGCATTCACCGGGTCGGTCGTCCACGCCAGCCCATGGCCCGCAGGCGCCGCCGCGTCCTTCGCGGCCGTGTCACTCACCGCCGCCGCAGCATTCCCCGCCGCATCCGTCAGCACCACCTCGACCGTCAGCGTCCCATCCGCCAGCCCCGAGAGGTCGAGCCCGCTCACCGCCTGCGTCGCCGAGGCCACGGTCCCCGACCCGCTCACCGACCCCGCCCCGCCCGAGGAGGTCACGCTGTAGCTGAAGCCCGCCCCGACCTCGCCGCCCGAGATCTCGAACGCCCCGGCGCCCGCATTCCCCGCATTCACCGGGTCCGTCGTGAACGCCACCCCATGCCCCGCAGGCGCCGCCGCGTCCTTCGCGGCCGTATCGCTCACCGCCACCGCAGCATTCCCCGCCGCGTCCGTCAGGGCTACCTCGACCGTCAGCGTGCCGTCCGCCAGCCCCGAGAGGTCGAGCCCCGCCACCGCCTGCGTCGCCGTGGCCACGGTCCCCGACCCGCTCACCGACCCCGCCCCGCCGTCGCTGGTGATGGTATAGCTGAAGCCCGCCCCCACCTCGGCCGAGGTGATCTCGAACGCCCCGGCGCCCGCGTTCCCCGCATTCACCGGGTCCGTCGTGAACGCCACCCCATGGCCCGCAGGCGCCGCCGCGTCCTTCGTGGCCGTATCGCTCACCGCCGCCGCCACGTTTCCGGCCGCATCGGTCAGCACCAGCTCGACCGTCAGCGTGCCGTCCGCCAGGCCCGAGAGGTCGAGCCCCGCCACCGCCTGCGTCGCGCCCGAGACCGTCCCCGACCCGCTCACCGACCCCGCCCCGCCGTCGCTGGTGATGGTATAGCTGAAGCCCGCCCCCACCTCGGCCGAGGTGATCTCGAACGCCCCGGCGCCCGCGTTCCCCGCATTCACCGGGTCGGTCGTCCACGCCACCCCATGGCCCGCAGGCGCCGCCGCGTCCTTCGCGGCCGTATCGCTCACCGCCGCCGCAGCATTCCCCGCCGCATCGGTCAGCACCAGCTCGACCGTCAGCGTGCCGTCCGCCAGGCCCGAGAGGTCGAGCCCCGCCACCGCCTGCGTCGCCGTGGCCACGGTCCCCGACCCGCTCACCGACCCCGCCCCGCCGTCGCTGGTGATGGTATAGCTGAAGCCCGCCCCCACCTCG
>JBIKVM010000128.1:0-8646 GCA_044356825.1 Limisphaerales bacterium | reverse complement strand
GGTCGGGCTTTGTGGGCATGCATGATTTCGGCGCCTCGGCCCCGGCCGAGCGGCTCTATGCCGAGTTCGGGATCACCCCCGAGGCGGTGGCGCAGAAGGTGCGCGATCTGATCGCGCGCGAGGGATCAGGCGGCAAGGCGAAACCCGGCAAGGGCGCGAAAGCCTAGGCGCGACGCAGCGCCGCCACCGCGAGCGACAGCGCGAACAGGCAGGCCGCCACCGCGACGATCGACGGGCCGGCGGGCGTATCGAGGCGCCACGCCGCACCCAGCCCGCCTGCGGCGGAGCCGACCCCGATCAGGGCGGCGAGCGCCGCCATCCGCTCGGGCGTGACCGCAAAGGGCCGCGCCGCCGCCGCCGGGATCACGAGAAGCGCCGCGATCATGAGGGCGCCCACGACCTTGATCGCGACGGCGACGACCAGCGCCATCGCCAGTGTCAGCACCAGCCGCTCGCGCCGTGGCTCGATGCCCGAGGCGCGGGCCAGATCCTCACCGAGCGTCGCCGTCAGCAGCGCCTGCCACCGCCAGAGGACCAGCGCGACAGCCGCCGCCCCGCCACCCCAGATAATCGCAAGATCCACCCTCGAGACGGCAAGGATATCGCCGAAAAGATAGGCCATCGGATCGATCCGGACCGTGGGCAGAAACGACACCGCCACAAGCCCGAAGGCCAGCGCCGAATGCGCGGCAACCCCGAGCAGCGTATCGGCCGAATGGCCGCGCCCGCCCAGCGCCGACACCATCACCGCGACCGCAAGCGCCACGATGAGCGCCCCGGCAAAGACCGGGAGGTCGATTGCCAGCGCCAGCGCGACACCGAGGATCGAGGCATGCGCCGTCGCATCGCCGAAATAGGCCATCCGCCGCCAGACCACGAAGCAGCCGAGCGGTGCCGCCGCCAGCGCGACGCCGATCCCCGCCAGAACTGCGCGGACCATGAAGGATTCAAGCCCCGGCATCGGTGCCCCGCCCGGACGGATCGTGGTGGTGATCGTGGTTGTGCCCCGCGTGATGGCCACGGTCGTGGGCATGATCGTGGGTGTGGGCGTGGTGTCTGGCCGCTGCCCGCTCCCCGTCGTGAACATGGTCGTGATCGTGGCGATACAGCGCGAGCGCCCCACCCGTTCCCGTGCCGAAGAGCGCGCGATACTCTGGCGCGCTCGCAACCTGTTCGGGGCGCCCCTCGCAGCAGACATGGCCGTTGAGGCACACGACCCGGTCGGATGCGGCCATCACGACGTGCAACTCGTGGCTGACCATCAGCACCGCGCAGCCCGTCTCGGTCCGCAGCGCCTCGATCAGGCGGTAGAAGGCCGCCGAGCCCGGCTGATCGAGGCCGGCGGTCGGTTCGTCGAGGATGAGGATGTCGGGCCTGCCGAGGATCGCCCGGGCGAGCAGGACACGCTGGAACTGCCCGCCCGAGAGCGCCGACATCTGCGCCCCGCCAAGGCCCGGCACTCCGGCGCGGATCAGCGCCTCTGCTGCCGCAGCTGCGGCCACCCGATGCGGCAGCGAGAGGAAACGCGCTACCGTCATGGGCAGCGTCCGATCGACCGAGAGGGACTGCGGCACATAGCCGACCCGGAGCCGCTCGGCGCGCATCACGCGGCCCGATCGCGGCGCAATAGCCCCGAGGATGGCGCGCAGCAGCGTCGACTTGCCCGATCCGTTCGGCCCCACGATGGTCACGATCTCGCCCGCCCGGACGCCCAGCGACACGCCGTCGAGCACGTTGCGCCCACCGAACCCGACCACGAGATCGCGCACCTCGAGCAGCATCATGCCACCCCGGCGGGCCTGCATCCGGGACAGAGCCCCTCGGCCTCGAGCATGACCGATTCGACCATGAACCCCGCATCGCGCGCCGCCGGACCGAGCAGCCCGGGAACCCCGGGCGCCGGGGTCTCGGCCACATGTCGGCAGGTCCGGCAGATCAGGAACCCCGGCAGATGCTGCGCGCCGGGCCGGTCACAGGCAACGAAGGCATTGAGACGCTCGATCCGGTGGACGACCCCGATGCGCTGGAGGAAGTCGAGCGCGCGATAGGCCACTGGCGGCTGGGCGCCATGCCCCTCGGCCCGCAGGATGTCGAGGATCTCGTAGGCGCCCATCGCTTTGTGCCCGGAAAGCAAGATCTCGAGCACGCGCCGGCGAAGGGGCGTCAGATGCGCGCCCGTTTCTGCGCATTGGCGCTCTGCCGCCGCAAGGGCCGAGGCGACGCAACTGCCATGATCGTGTTGCCCGAAGCCCGTGCCGTTCATCTTGCCTGCCTTGCTGTCCCCTCTTGATAGGCCCGGACTGATCGGATAGCAACACCAATGTTATATCATCACACGGTGTGAATATGATCCGCTCACAGATTGCCGCGCTTTCCGCCCCACTGACGTTTGCCCTCGCGGGAGCCGCCGCCGCCGAGGCGCCGCGTGTCGTCACCGACATCGCGCCGGTTCACGCGCTTGTCGCGCAACTGATGAAGGGGGTGGGTGAACCCGAGTTGCTCGTTCCCGCCACAGTGTCGGAGCACGGCTTTGCGCTGCGACCGTCCCAGGCCGCTGCCCTGCAGGAGGCGCAACTGGTCGTCACCGTCGGCGCAGGGCTGACCCCCTGGCTCGATGAGCCGCTCAGCACGCTTGCCAGCGCGGCGCAACCGGTCGTGCTGACCGACGTGGCCGGCACGGTCCTGCTGCCGGCGCGAACGGTCGCGATCTTCGGTCCCTCGGGCGGCGACGGGCACGACCACGGGCACGACCACGGGCACGATCATGGGCACGGCGCCGGGAGGCCGGAGGGGGCGATCGACCCGCACGCCTGGCTTGATCCCGCGAACGGGCAGGTCTGGGCAACCGCGCTGGCCGAGGCGCTCGGCGCGCTCGATCCGGCCAATGCGGCGATCTATCGCCAGAACGCGGCCGAGGCGGTGGCCGATATCGCCGCCGCCGAGGCCGAGGCCACCGCGGCCCTCGCCCCGCTAGCCGGACGCCCCTATGTCGTCTTTCACGATGCCTTCCAGTATTTCGAAGCGCATTTCGGACTGGCCCCGATCGGGGCGATCGCGGGAGGCGATGCCACCGACCCCGGACCGCAGCACCTGGCCGAACTGCGCGAGGCCATCGTCGCCTCGGGCGCGGTCTGCGTCTTTGCCGAGCCGCAGATGAACCCCGCCCTGATCGAGACGGTGCGCGAAGGCAGCGGCGCGCGCGTCGGGATGATTGATCCGCTCGGGGCGGAAGCCGCGTCCTATCCCGACCTTCTGCGCGCGATCGCGCGCGACATGGCGGCCTGCCTCAGGGACTGACCGCTCAGCCCGGCTCGCCCACGTTCTCGGCGAAGGCGACGTCGAACGCCGCCTTTTGCGCGTCGCTCGCCTCGCGCTGGTGCAGCGCGCGCCAGTCGTCATAGGGCATGCCATAGACGATCTCGCGCGCTTCTTCCTTGCCCATGGCGATGCCGCGGGCGTTGGCTTCTTCCTGATACCAGCGCGACAGGCAGTTGCGGCAGAACCCCGCGAGGTTCATGAGGTCGATGTTCTGCACCTCTGGCCGGGCCTGCATCAGATGCCCGAGCAGCCGCCTGAAGGCGGCGGCCTCAAGTTCGGTTCTGGTCCGGTCGTCCATCCCTGGCCTCCATCGCCTCGGCCCGGGCAAGGGCCGCGATCAGCAGCGGCGCCAGACGCGCCGCCCACCCCTCTTGCGCGGGCTGATCCGCGATCAGGTCCTGGCGGACCTCGATCAGCGTGTTGAGCCGCCCGGGCCCGAGCGCGTGCCGGTCGATCGCGTCGCCCGGCAGATGGCCCGCATAGGGTTCGTTGTCACCCACGCAAAGGTCGCCCTCGGCGCGCAGCAAGTCAAGCAGCGGATCGCTGAGGCGCCGGTCGGCGGCCGAGAGGATGCCGACATGCCACGGCCGCGGGTCGCGTCCGCGCAGGCAGGGCGTGAAGCTGTGGACCGCGACGATCACCCGGTCGGGGCGCGCGGCCGCCAGCGCCCCCAGCGCCGCGTGATAGGGCCGGTGCAGCAGATCGAGCCGCCGCGCGACCTCGGCGGCATCGGCGTGGCGGTTCGCGGGGATGATGGTGCCGTCATAGAGCCGCATCACCAGAGTCGGGTCATCCTCTCCCCGGTTGGGGTCGATCACGAGGCGCGAGAAATTGGCAAGGATCACCGGCGCATCGAGCAGCCGGCCGAGCGCGCGCGCCAACCCCGCCGCGCCGATGTCATGGGCGATGTGGCGCGCCATCTCGGCCGGCTGGATGCCCAGATCGCCGCCCGCGACCTCGGGGGGCACGCGGTTCGTGGCATGATCGCAGGTCACGAGCCAGCGCCCCGCGCGTGCGGCACCTTCGACAAGGAGGGGCGGTTCGTTCATCGGGGCATCGCATCGTTGGCAAGGCCTGCACCTGCCTAGCGCAGCGCGCAGTCGCGCGCCAGCACCCGCGGCACCACCGAAGCGCGTTGCCCGTTAGCGCAAACAATGGCATAACCCCCCGGACCACTCCGCCGCGAACCCGCAAGGTGCACCATGAGACGCCACCGCAACGTCAAGATCGTCGCAACCCTCGGCCCTGCCTCGTCGGATATCGCGACCATCCGCGCGCTTTATCAGGCCGGCGCCGATGTGTTCCGCCTCAACATGAGCCACGGCACCCACGCCGACATCGCCGCCCGCCACGCCGTGATCCGCGAGGTCGAGGCCGAGGTCGGCCGGCCGATCGCGATCCTCGCCGACCTGCAGGGGCCCAAGCTGCGCGTGGGCACCTTCGCCAACGGCGCCGAGGAGATCGCGCCGGGCGCGGCCTTCCGGCTCGACCTCGACCCGGCGGCAGGCGACGCGGGCCGCGTCTGCCTGCCCCACCCCGAGATCTTCGCGGCGCTGAAACCGGGGGCCTCGCTTCTGGTCAACGACGGCAAGATCCGCCTTCGGGTGGATCGCTGCGGGGCGGATTTCGCCGAGTGCACGGTGCTCGTCGGGGGCACGATCTCGAACCGCAAGGGCGTCAACGTGCCCGATGTGGTGCTGCCGCTCGCGGCGCTGTCGGCCAAGGACCGCACCGATCTGGAATTTGCCTGCGACCTCGGGGTCGATTGGCTCGCGCTGTCGTTCGTGCAGCGGCCCGAGGATGTCGAGGAGGCCCGCGCCCTTGTCGGCGCCCGTGCCGCGATCATGTCGAAAATCGAGAAGCCGGCAGCACTGCTCGAGTTCGACGCGATCCTTGCCGCATCGGACGGCATCATGGTGGCGCGCGGCGATCTGGGCGTCGAATTGCCCGTCCATTCCGTGCCGCCGATCCAGAAGCGCCTCGTGAACGCGTCGCGCGCCGCCGCAAAGCCCGTGATCGTGGCAACCCAGATGCTCGAGAGCATGATCGAGAGCCCGATGCCCACCCGCGCCGAGGTGTCGGACGTCGCGACCGCCATCTATGAAGGCGCCGATGCGGTGATGCTCTCGGCCGAAAGCGCGGCCGGGCGCTATCCGGTCGAGGCCGTCTCGACCATGGATCACGTCGCGCGCGAGGTCGAGGCCGACCCCGCCCACCACGCGCTCGTCGCCGCCTCGCGCCATGTGGAGCGCCACACCATCGCCGACGGCATCGTCGCCGCCGCGCGCGAGATCGCCGAGGCGACCGAGATCAAGGCCATCTGCTGCTTCACCCAGTCGGGCACGACCGCGACCCTCGTCGCGCGCGAACGGCCGCGCGTGCCGATCCTCGCGCTGACGCCGCTGGTCGGGACGGCGCGGCGGCTCTGCCTTGCGTGGGGCACGCATTGCGCGGTCGTCCCCCCGCAGGAGCGGTTCAAGGGCGCGGTGCTGCAAGCCGTGCGCGTCGCGCGCGAGGGGGGCTTTGCCGAGCTGACCGACAAGGTCGTCGTCACGGCGGGCGTACCCTTCAACGTGCAGGGCACGACGAACATCCTGCGCGTCGCGCCCTGCGACGAGCGTCTGATCCAGCGCAGCGAACCGGGCTGATTGCCCGCGCGGACCCTTGCCAAGCGCCCCCGGCGCGGGTATTGGCGCAGCTTCAACCGCGCGGCCGGCCGATGTGGCATGCCGAGTCGCGTGCGCACCACCCTGGAAGGAGATGGAAATGCCCAAGATGAAGACCAAGTCGAGCGCCAAGAAGCGCTTTCGCATGACGGCGAACGGCCATGTCAAGGCTGGCCCGGCCGGCAAGCGGCACGGCATGATCAAGCGCACGCCGAAATTCATCCGCGACGCGCGCGGCACCATGATCCTGTCGGATCAGGACGCCAAGATCGTCAAGATCTACATGCCCTACGACCGCTGAGGAGCCCGCACCATGTCCCGCGTCAAATCCGGCACCGTCACCCATGCCGCCCACCGCAAGGTCATCAAGAAGGCCAAGGGCTATTACAGCGCCCGCTCGCGCAACTTCCGCACCGCGACGCAGGCCGTCGACAAGGCCAACCAGTATGCGACCCGCGACCGCAAGGCGCGCAAGCGCAACTTCCGCGCGCTCTGGATCCAGCGGATCAACGCCGCCGTGCGCGCCTTCGATCCGGCCTTCACCTATTCGCGCCTGATCGCGGGTCTCGCCCGGGCGGGGATCGAGGTTGACCGCAAGGTGCTGGCCGATCTGGCCGTGCACGAGCCCGAGGCGTTCAACGCCATCGCCGAGCAGGCCCGCGCGGCCGCCGCCGCGGCCTGAGCAGGGCCACCCCGTTCAGGGCGCGCGGCGGCCGGTCCGTCGCGCGCCCTTTGCTTTGGCCGCCCCGCCCCCCGCGGTGCCTGCGGCGGACCCCCTGACGATGGCTGACCCCGCCCGGCATCCCACCCCGCCCGTCGCGCGCCCCCTGGCGATGGGGCGGGCGGAATGGGGGATGATGCTGGCGCTGTCGGTCATCTGGGGCGGATCGTTCCTGTTCATGGCGGTTGCCGCGCGCGAGGTGCCGACGCTGTCGATCGTCGCGACCCGGGTCGTGCTCGGGGCGGCGGTGCTCTGGGCCGTGATCGCGGCGCGCGGGCTCAGCCTGCCGCGCGGGCGGGCGGCGATCGGGGCCTTCGTGATGATGGGCATCATCAACAACGCGATCCCCTTCACGCTTCTTGTCATCGCCGCGCGCGAGATCCCCTCGGGCCTTGCCGCGATCCTCAATGCCACCACGCCCCTCTTCACCGTGCTGATCGCGGGCATGGCGCTGTCGGACGAGCCGCTGCGGCCCGCGCGCCTCGCGGGCGTGCTGCTCGGCCTCGGCGGGGTCGTGGCGATCATGGGGGGCGGGGCGTTGACGGGGGGCGCCGCGCCGCTCTGGGCCGAGGCGGCGGTCATCGGGGCGGCGGTCTCATACGGGGCGGGGGCGGTGTTCGGGCGGGTCTTCGCGCGGATGGGGATCGACCCGATGGTGACGGCGGCGGGCCAGCTCAGCGGCGCGGCGCTGATCGTGGCGCCGCTCGCGCTCGTGCTCGAGGCACCCTGGCGGCTGGCGCTGCCCTCGGGCGCGACGCTTGGCGCCCTTGGGGCGCTCGCGGTCGTCTCGACGGGGCTGGCCTATGTGCTCTATTTCCGCATCCTCGCGCGCGCCGGGGCGGGCAACATCGCGCTCGTGACGCTGCTCGTGCCGGTCTGGGCGGCGCTTCTGGGCGCCTTGGTGCTGGGCGAGCGGCTGGGGCCGGCGGCGTTCGGCGGTTTCGCGATGGTCGCGGCCGGGCTCTGGGTCATGCAGGGGCGGGGCCTCTCACTTGCAATCGGGCGGCGCAGGCACTAGCACCCTGCCGGCAAGGGGAGGGTCGGGCATGGACGGGTATGAGGCGCTGCGGCGCCGCCATCTGGGCGCGATTGCGGATGCGCGCGACGAGGCGGCACTCGAAGAGGCGCGGCTTGCGGCACTCGGCAAGAAGGGCGAGGTCGCGCTGATGATGCGCGAGCTGGGCCAGATGGCGCCCGAGGCGCGCAAGACGGCGGGCCCCGCGCTAAACGCGCTGCGCGACGAGATCGAGGCGGCGCTGAAGGCCCGCCGCGCGGCACTCGCCGATGCGGCGCTCGAGGAGCGGCTGCGCGCCGAATGGCTCGACACGAGCCTTCCCGCCCGCCCGCGCCGGCGCGGCACCATCCACCCGGTCAGTCAGGTGATGGAGGAATGCGCCGCGATCTTCGGCGCGATGGGCTTCGCGGTCGCCGAGGGCCCGCAGGTCGAGACCGACTGGTTCAACTTCGACGCCCTCAACATCGTGCCCGAACATCCCGCCCGGCAGGAGCACGACACCTTCTTCCTGCACCGCGACCCCTCCGACCCCCGCCCGCCGCATGTGCTGCGCACCCACACCTCGCCGGTGCAGATCCGCGCCATGCAGGCGCAGGGCGCGCCGATCCGGGTGATCGCGCCGGGGCGGGTCTATCGGATGGACATGGACCAGACGCACACGCCGATGTTCCACCAGATCGAGGGCCTCACGATCGACCGCGACGTGTCGATGGCGAACCTCAAATGGGTGCTCGAGGAATTCTTCTCGGCCTATTTCGGCGCGCCGGTGCGCACGCGCTTCCGCGCCTCGCATTTCCCGTTCACCGAACCCTCGGCCGAGGTCGACATCCAGTGCAGCTGGCAGGGCGGGCAATTGCGCGTGGGCGAGGGCGAGGGCTGGCTCGAGGTGCTGGGCTCGGGCATGGTCCACCCCAACGTGCTGCGCG